>CAMLIK010000100.1 GCA_946480175.1 uncultured Gilliamella sp. | reverse complement strand
TAAGTTACCATGGTAACATTTAGTGGTTTGGCAATAACCGCCATAAAATAGGCAAGTAAGAAGAAAATGATGTAGCTTTTTTTACCAATAACATAAATGGTTAATGCAATACCCACAGCAGCAAGCCCACCACCAATTACATTAAGAATATGGAAAACAAGTCCTCCGGCATTCGATTTAATCACATCAGCAATAATCGGTGCCCCAAAATATAACGCAACAAACATAAACGGTACGAACAATGCAAAGCTACAAATTATTGGTAACACAATGATAGAAAAGGTTAACCCTTTGCTATTGGCTTCTTCGGCATATTTTTCCGTTAATTTCATTATCATGGTATTAAAGAAAAATCTTAATTGATATAAGTAAGATCCTAATAAACCTACCGGTACTGCCACAGCAACAGCGGCTGTAGGTTCCATTTTACCCAACAATGCGACGGGAACAGCAACTGCTGTTGCTATAGCTGGTTCTGATGGCATTTGCCCACCAGGTGAAAAAACACCCATATAAATCAACTGAATAGCTGCTGTTGTTATCATTGCATTAGGAATGTCATTGAACACAATCCCAACGATTAAACCGGTCATCATTGGTGTAAATCGCAACGTTAACGTAGCACCACCTAGACCCCGAGACATTACCATTGCAACCCATATTGATATAATAGCTGCTTGAAGAAACGTTACATGCATTTCTTGCATATATAAACTCCTTACTATTTTTATAATTAATTAGTTAGTTTCAGTTAAATGATTAAGAAACCACCGATTGTAGCTCTAAGTTATTAACAAAATTTTCTACATCTTGTACACATTTTTCCCCCATACCTTGCAAGCACTCAATTGCATAAGCAGAAGTATGCGGCGTAACAAGAACTTTAGGATGTTTAACTAAAGGGTGATCACTGTATGAAGGTTCAACATACATGACATCTGTTGCGTGACCAGCTACAGTGCCATTATCGAGCGCATTTAAAAGTGCAGTTTCATCAATTAATTCGGCTCGAGCAGTGTTAGTTATATAAACGCCTTTTTTCATCAAAGAAAATTGCGGCGCTTTTAAAATATGATAACTAGTTTCATTTAATGAGGCATTTAACGAGATGATATCTGCATTTTGCAGTAAATAATCTAACTCAACAATTTCAATATTATTTTTGTTAGCCCAATCGACATTAACTTTTGGGTCAACCACCAATAGGCGAGCATTAAATCCATGTTTGAAAATTTCGGCAACGCGACTACCAATGTTACCACAGCCAATAATACCAATTACTTTACCCGTAACATTAATACCTAAAAAAGAGGCTCTTTTCTTCCACTCATTTGACTTAACCGCTTCTTGTGATTGAACTGTTTGTCTGATTAATGCAAGTAAATTAGTCACTGCATTTTCAGCAACAGCATCACGTTCAACCAAAGGAGGAACGATGGTAACGATTGTGCCATGCTCTTTTGCAGCAACGACATCAACATTATTAAATCCGATGCCATGACGGGAAAGTAATAGTAGCGGTTGTTTTTTATTATCAAAAAAAACTTTGTTAAAAAAAGGTCTGACACTGGCAATAACAATATTAAAATCTTGCAATGCTTCAGCTAATTCCTTCCCTGGAATATTATTTTCAAAAGTAAAATGTTTTACTTCACCTATTTTTTCTAATCTTTCTAGATGATTAGGAAAATATTTTCCAAAACTACTTGAGTTGATTATAGCGATTTTATAATTTTTCACTCAATGCTCCTAATTCATGATTTATATACTTATATAAAATTATTTATAGGAATATAAATATTATTTTATTTCCATTCAGTCACAATGTGACTGGTAACATTAAGTATAATTCATAACCTTCATAAAAAAGTGAATTTAGATCACATATTTAATAAAAAATTATTTTTTAAAATCATTCAAAAGTAAATTGAATAAATAATTAAGAACGGTGGGATTTTTAAGTGGTTATCTTCTTAATTTAAATTATTAAATACCACTTAAATCAGGGTGTATTGTCTATTATTAATAATGGTATGATCTGAGCATAAAAATTTTTTGCTTATTATTTATATATAAAAAAGGGCATAACGCCCTTTTCTCAAATTTAATGGGTAAATACTATTTTTTATAAGCATCATTATGGACACCAACTGCTGCACGACCAGAAGGATCATTTAGATTTTTAAATGACTCATCCCATTCGATCGCTTTAGCTGTTGAACAAGCTACTGTTGGACCACCAGGTACGCAATGTGCCGCACTTTCAACTGGGAATAATTCGTCAAAAATCTCGCGATACATATACGCTTCTTTTGAGGTTGGTGTATTGTATGGGAAGCGGAATTTTGCGTTTTCTAGCTGTTGATCAGTAATTTTGCTTTCAGCAATCTCTTTTAAAGTATCGATCCAACTATAACCTACACCGTCAGAGAATTGCTCTTTTTGACGCCATACTACTGAGGCTGGTAAGTAAGATTCAAATGCTTCACGAACAATGTGTTTTTCCATTTTACCGTTACTGCCACACATTTTATCCTTAGGATTAATGCGCATAGCAACATCTAAGAATTTTTTATCTAAGAATGGTACGCGTGCTTCTACACCCCAAGCAGCCATAGCTTTATTAGCACGAGCACAATCATACATATGAAGCGCAGCTAATTTACGTACGGTTTCTTCATGAAACTCTTTGGCATTTGGTGCTTTGTGGAAATAGAGATAACCACCAAATACTTCATCCGCACCTTCACCCGATAACACCATTTTGATTCCCATTGCTTTAATTTTTCTTGCCATTAAATACATTGGAGTTGAAGCACGAATGGTTGTTACATCGTAAGTTTCGATATAATAAATAACATCACGAATCGCATCAATACCTTCCTGAATGGTGAAGTTAATTTCGTGATGAACGGTACCTAAATGGTCAGCAACGGCTTGTGCTGCTTTAAGATCCGGCGCTCCTTTTAGACCAACCGCAAAAGAGTGCAATTGTGGCCACCATGCTGCTGATTTTTCATGATCTTCAACACGACGAGCTGAGAATTTTTTTGTAATCGCTGAAATGACTGAAGAATCAAGTCCACCTGATAATAAAACCCCATAAGGCACATCCGACATAAGGTGGCTTTTAACAGACTCTTCTAATGCAACACGAAGTTCATTGATATCAGTTTTGTTATCTTTAACATTATCGTACTGCATCCAATCGCGTTTGTAATAGGTTTTAATTTCACCTTCAGTGCTAGATAAATAACAACCAGGAGGGAAAGCCTCAATTGTTTTACAAACTGGAACTAGTGCTTTCATTTCAGAGGCAACATAAAATGTGCCATTTTCATCATATCCCATATACATCGGAATAATACCGATATGATCACGACCAATAAAATAAGTACCTTTATTAATATCATAAAGGATAAACGCGAACATACCTTGTAAGTCATCAAGACAGTGAATACCTTTTTCTTGGTATAAAGCTAAGATCACTTCACAGTCAGATCCGGTCTGAAATTCATAACGATCTTTATACTGATTTCGGAGTTCTTGATGATTATAGATTTCGCCATTAACCGCTAAAACTAGCGTTTTGTCTTTATTATAAAGCGGCTGAGATCCTGTATTAACATCTACAATTGATAGACGTTCATGAGCTAAAATAGCTTTATCAGAAGCAAAAATGCCAGACCAATCAGGGCCACGATGACGTTGCAGGCTTGATAGCTCTAACGCTTTTGTTCGTAGCTGTTCCGGATCTGATTTAATATCAAGAATACCTAAAATCGAACACATTGAATTTCTCCATTTAAATTCGCTAAAACGAAACTATTTACTAATAAAATTTATTTTAAATATTATTGCAAGCAAATCACAAAAATAACAGGATACACATTATTGATTAACAATTAAAGTACAATATCGGTTATCCTGTAAAAGATAGCTTTTATTTTTTTATCCATTGTCCTTGCTGTTTTATATACTGCCCAGCAGGTGTTTTTTCTTGTGCTTTAGTTCCTGCTCTGTTTTGAACTTCAACTAGTGGCACATTACTTTGAGCTGATACTTTTTGATACTCTTGTTTACGAGCCTGATTAATTAACTGAGCAATTTCGCTAGCATTACCTTCATTTTTTACAACACCTAAATAACCATCGGCTTGTTCTCCCACTAAACCATTGGCTTTGGCTTGACCTAATGAATTAATCGCTTGATCTAAATTTAAAGCAAATACAGGCAAAGCTAATAAGATTGACAATAATGCTACTGTTGCTTTTTTATAGATATTCATGACAGACTCCTTATTAAATGCATCATATTAAGATGAATTGAATATGTGTAAAAACGGTTAAAAATTAAATCTTTTGCTGTAAAAGTCATTTTTATGCGCTCATACTAATAATATCAGCAATTTAATATAAACCTGATTTATTGATAATATTATCTAGCGCTTTATCTACTTTGATATTAATTTCATGATCAATCTTAACATTCAAATTGATATTGATTGGTTCATTAGGCGCTTGTACCTTAACCGTTGGCGTACACCCCATTAATACAGCACTACACACTATAATGGTAATAATATTTTTAAGCATAGAATAACCTCTTATCTATCAAGATTTCCTTTTTAAATACGCTTCAATACGTTTTCGAATAGGTTCGTTAATTTGATCGGAAAGTTGTAAACTCATTAATAATTTTGCAATATTTTCTTCAAGATTAATATTTAAATTCACTGCTTTACCATTCTCAACATCACGGTTACTACCTTGGATGTTTAGTCCTAATTTAGCAATTTCATTAGCATAATTAACGGTACCAGATAATTTAGTATAATGAAAATTCTTGATAATATCAGTGAGAATTTTCATATTAGGGTTGGCTTGCGCATAATTTTTTAGCGCTGAGTTCTCAAACTGCAAATATCCTTCGTTAACAGTCACTAATTGACCGTTCTTTATAATGATTTCAGTTAAAGCGGTCCCTTTTTTACTTGATGGTAATACTGTTATCGGCAAAATTCCATCAATAGCGCCATATCCAGCCAGACCTTCAGCTGGGTATTTATCAAAGATATCCTTTAATTGTATCTTTTTTAACCTTAAATTAAATTTTTGGGGTAATTTTGCTAAATTCAATTGCCCTTTATCAAGAGAAACAGAGCCAGAAAAAATAGCGGCTTGTGCTAATTGCCATTTTACAACTCCTTTATTTGGCGCAGCTAAAGATGCTGAATAACTTCCAGCTAATTTTATTTTTTCAAAAATAACACCAATATTCACTTGTTGAATGGTTAATGCTGAAGTTGTAACAGTAAATTGATTATTGTTAAATAAAAGATTTATATCCCCCAAGGCGGATTTAAATTCGCTAGCTTTATATATGCCGTCAAATTTATTAATTGTTAATGTTGATTTGACATTAACTTGATTTGTTTTAAATGGGATAGGCAATGCTGCATCAAGAGTTAATTTTCCGATCAATGGTTTAATAATTAAATCATCAGAGAAGTTCGCTTTTTCAATATTAACTTGTGCTTTATCGGTACTCTTTAAAGTAAATAGCTTATCGGTTAAAACACCGCTGAATGGTAAAGTTAAACTACCTTTTTCAATACCAAAATACGATAAGGATGTGGTCAAAACACCATTTTCAATTTCAATTGATGAATTTAATTGATTAAATGAGATATCAGCAGCAAGCGTTGCCATATCCTGAGAATTACTGGCTAGATTGAGTTGCAAAGTATTTTGATTTTTAACCACTGCAACTTTCAGATTAAATAATTCACTATCTTGCTGGTGTAATGTTAAATGTTCAATTTTAATATTTGTTGGTAACCAAGCAATGATAGTCGAGATCAATGAAGGTTCAAAAGTAGATTGATCAAGTTGTTGTAATTGATGATCAGCAACCTTCACTACTGCTTGTGTATTGGTTAAATCGGCTTTTTGCCAATAGATATCGATATTTTCAGCGCTTAGCTGTGACCATGATATTTTCACATCGCTGGCCGTTACTGATAATTGTGATTGCTGAGCAATATTTAGTTCAGCAAAAGATAAACCATCCCAGCTGATGTTAATACCTTGCCAGTCTATCGAAAGATTATATTCATCCTTAAATGCTATCCAATATCGCCAACCATATAAGCTCACTATCACTATAATAAGTAATATAATGGCTGGAATCCAATAACGTTTCTTTAAGCGAGTCATTATAAACTCTCTATAAATGAATCGCCGAATAATATCGGCGATTGAATGATATTATGCTTGGACTTGTTCTCTGTTAGCAATATAATCCAATGCTTTGTCAATTCTAGCTAATGTCCGTTTTTTTCCAACGGCGTAAACCGTTGCATCAACAGAAGGAGATTGACCGATTCCTGTTACGGCAACACGAAGTGGCATACCAACTTTTCCCATACCTACTTCAAGTTCGGTGGCTGTTACCTCAATAGCCTGATGAATTTTATCAATTTGCCAATCAAAATCGGAAATCGATTCAATTTTGGCTTTGATTGCTTCTAAAGGTTCTTTGGCAACCGGTCGCAAATGCTTTTTAGCGGCGTCAGCATCAAACTCATCAAAATCTTGATAGCAATAATTACATGATTCAGCCATTTCTTTTAATGTCTTACAGCGTTCACCAAATAGTTTAACGATAGTAATCAAATCTGGACCGTGGGTTAAATCATAACCTTGCTGATTCATATGCCAAACTAAATGTTGAGCGACATAATCAGCATCTAAATGGTTAATATAATGATGATTTAACCAGAGTAATTTTTCAGTATTAAATGCACTCGCTGATTTGCTTACTGCATCTAACGAGAAGAAATCTATCATTTCTTGTACTGAAAATATCTCCTGATCCCCATGAGACCAACCAAGACGAACTAAATAATTAAGCAAGGCTTCTGGCAAATAGCCATCATCACGATATTGCATCACGCTCACTGCGCCATGACGTTTCGAGAGTTTTTGACCATCATCACCTAAAATCATCGATACATGACCATATTCAGG
>CAMLIK010000099.1 GCA_946480175.1 uncultured Gilliamella sp. | reverse complement strand
TACGTAAATAGGGAACCATAGCTGCTGTTGTCGATCCTGAATCGAGAATGATTCGGTCTCCATCATTAACCATTTCAGCTGCTCGCTGGGCAATTTTATTTTTAATGTTTGAGTTGATACGGCTTTTGTCTAATAATGGTTTATCTAAAGCAAAGGATTTATTTAACATTGCGCCACCATAACAGCGCAATATACAACCTTTTTCTTCAAGGTGTCTTAAATCGTTTCGGATGGTAACGCTTGATACTTTAAATAATTTACTTAATTTGTTAACTGATACGGTATTCTCTGTATCAAGTAAATGAATAATTTTTTCTCTACGTTGTAAAGTATTGATTATTTCTTTATTCATTTTCTGCCACTCATTTGACTTTCGTTTCTTTATTAAATTTAAACATAGATAAGAGATCGAAAAATGATAGATAGGTCACAAAATTGGTTAGGTAAGAAAAAATTGAAATATTATTTCCATTTAAAATAAAACGAAAGCTTTCAATGTGAAAGATAAGCAGTAAAAAGAATATTAATGTTATTATTCAAATTTTTAACTTAAAAGAGAAATCATATAAAAGAAAGATAACTAAACAATAAAAAAATATCCGCTTTCACTGTTTAGAGTGATCTATGTCACAAATTTGTAAATTTCAATGATTATAAGATTGTTAATCGAAAATTATAATTAAGAGAATACAGCGTTTGATACTGATATTGAAACACCGATTGGTGTTTCAATAATTTATGAGGTTATTATTTATTCTGACTGGCTATTTTTAATTCGATTAACAAATAGCATTACGATAAATGCAATAACGGTTAAATAGATAATAAAGATCCCATATGTTGATAGCATATCTACAAATGAACGCCCCCGTATACCGATATCTCGGAAGAAGCGAAATAGCCAAACTAATGGAAAGGCGTGGCTGGCATAAAATGCCCAAATTGGCATAATGCCTACCGCCATGGTTGAGCCCCCCATAATAAATCCTGGAGGAACAAGGAAAATCATTCTGCTGGCACCTTCACCTGGATGATGGGTATTCCAAGATAATAGGAAACCCAACCAACCAAAAGCAAGTCCTGTCATAAATACGCTTGGCACGAAAGTGAAGTAGTTACCATCAAAGCGTAATTGTCCAAATAAAACCAGTATTGCGGTAATTAAAGTTAAAGCTGTGGTATAAAATAGAGCATAAGGCACCGTTCTAGCTAATAGCGGTAGGAAACCTCGCTCTATTACTGTATTCCACATACCCATAGTTTTTAATCGACCAATGATCATCAATGAGGTTAATCCATACGTTAATGACGAAAAAAAGTAAACGAAATAGATAATAGTGGATATTGTTGATGAACTAGACGGATTAAACATAGTTCTTGTTTTTAGTTGCATTGGTGATAGGGTTGCTTCGGTTGCTTCCCTTCCAAGTCCTAATGCCGCAACTTTACCAACGCTCAGCTCTGCACCTGATTCAGGGATAATTTCATTAAGGCTTTGCATTACTTTGGCATTTTGTGCGTCGTTTGAATCATCAGCAAAATAACCCAATTTAACAGATTGATCACCTTTCTTTAAAGATTTTTCCAGTCCTTTGGGAATATATAGCACGCCTAAATTACGATCGTGCGAAACTAATGTAATTGGATTAACTGGTGAACGAATTACTTCTGTTATTTCGATAAATGGTGAGGTATTCACCTTGCTGATTAATTCAGTTGAATAATTAGAACCATCAAGATCAATAACCGCGATCTTTCCTTCGAAAACCGAACCATGGCTTAGTACTATTGAAAACACAAGCGATACGATAGCGGCTAAACCCAAGCACACTTTATAATAAGGGATGAAGTGGCCTGATAACATAGCATCAAGCTCTTCAAGCATAGATTTAATGATGTTTTGTCGCATCATTGATCAACCTCAATTGTCATACCAGTTAATAGATGTGGGATAGATTCAACATAAATTCTGACTTGGTAAGATGTTAAATCAGCTTGCCCTCGTTCACGTGTCATGCGTAAGTCAGCAAATGAAGGCGCAGCTGTAGCAAATCGAACTGTACCTTTTACGGTTTCGTCCAGAGCAATAACATTAGCTTTTACTTTTGTACCCGGTTGATAATCATTAACCATTTTTTCATTAACATAGATATCAACATATTTACGATCGGTTTCTAACAGTACTGCAGGTGCACCAGCTGGAACCATTTCTCCATCTTCAAACATGAGTTTTAACACTTTGCCATCTTCGGGTGCAACTAAGGTAAGCCGACTGTAGTTTACTTTTAGTTGTTTTAAATCTGCTTCGGCTTGTGCTAGTTGAGCACGAATTTGAGCAAGCTGATTTTGGCGATTTTGCAGTTTTTGTCTAGCAATTGTGATGGACTGCAATGTCATACCTGTCGCATTTCTAGTTTGTTCAAACTGCGCGATTTGTTCAGGTGTTGCTCCAATCATCAACGTTGAAAGTTGACTTTCAATTTGTACGACGAGCATTTTGGAACTAATGTAGGCATTACGGGCTGCATCAAGTTGTGATTGTGAGGTTCCACCAGTTTTTCTTAATTGAGTATGGCGTTGAAATTCAGTATTAGCTAAATCCCGAGAAGAGATTGCTGCTTCTAAATTAGCTTTGACTTCTTCTATTTTGCGCCATGTAGATAATTCATTGAGATTCGTTTCATTTTCAGTGATTTCAATAGCCGCTTGTTCTTGATTAACTGCGGCGGTTTGACTATCAACTAGCGCTTGTAAACGATCTATTGATAGCTGAGTATCAATGTCTTCAAGTTGCATTAGTGGATCACCTTTTTTGACAAATTGTGATTCTTGAACAAAGCGTTTAACAACTTTGCCGCCTACATTTTGGAAGGCAACATTGATTTCATCAGCAGTTAATACCCCTGATTTGATACTTTTAGCCACAGTTACCGCATCGTTTCTTGAACCAAGACAAATTAACGTTGATCCAACTAAAAGTAGTAACAAGAATATAGCAGGAATTTTAATGTTTTTGGGTAAATTTGAAATTAAGTTTAGTTTATTTTTCATTTATTTAGTCAGCTAAGTATATGGTTAAAACACTATGATGATTGGTGATTAATGGCAATTATTTGCGCAATAGCTTGCGTAACATTGCAATTAAGGATTCCTGCTCTTGTGGATTTAAAACCTGAGCAAAAGCACGAATCGATTTTAAGTGATTAGGTAATGCTTTTTGGATAAGCGTTACACCGGTTGCGGTAAGCGTGATTAGTCGAGAACGGCCATCTTCTCCACTTTTGGTCATGGATATCAAGGGATCTGGTGCGGCTAACATTCGTTTTACCATTACCGAAACGGTTGCAGGCGTCACCCCCACTCTCAATGCTAGCTCGCTAGCGCAGGTTTCACCTTCACTATACAGTGACATGAGTAACGCAAATTTTCCTTCTGATACATCATAATCTTTTGCCAGTTGCGCATAGATATTTGATCGAATTAAATCGGCGGTGGTGATTAAACTTAAGACCAGATCAACGCCTGAAACCTCGATAATTTCATCATTAAATCTTTGCGCTTTTGCTAAAGTTTCGCGTGAAGGAAGTATTCTTGAATTGTAGTTCAATTGTTATTACCTAATTTATTTAGTCGGCTAATTATACTAGTTTAACCCTAATTGGCAATCTTTTTTTATTAGGGATTTGAGATGTTTATCACACTAATCTACTAATATATTTTTGATATCAAAATGGTAAAAATGGATAACTTATTGATTTCAAAATTATAATTTTGACTACCACTAAAGTGGTAATTCTTGAGGGTAATTATATTCTGTTTAAAGTTCCTTAAAATATCAAATAGATAAAAATTAAATAATTGAATTAAAAATATATTTGGAGCTTTTTATGAGTAAAACCAATCTCGTCATTATTGGCAATGGGATGGTTGGACATCGTTTTGTCGAAGAAATTATCGATAAAATGCAGGCAGATAAGTTCAACATCACTATTTTTTGCCAAGAACCAAGAGTTGCTTACGATCGTGTTCATCTCTCTTCCTATTTCTCAGGCCATAGCGCAGAAGCATTATCTTTAGTTCGAGAAGGTTTATATCAAGAAAATGATATAAATATCTTACTTAATGAGCCGGTTACTTTAATTAACCGACAATGTAAAGAAGTGCATTCACAAACAGGGCGTATAGTTCCTTATGATAAGTTGATTATTGCAACTGGATCTTATCCATGGGTACCACCAATTAAAGGTGCCGATGGTGCGAATTGTTTTGTTTATCGTACTATTGAAGATCTTGATGCTATTCGTGATTGTGCTAGCAATTGTAAAACCGGCGCTGTTGTTGGTGGTGGGTTGCTAGGGCTGGAAGCTGCCGGAGCGCTTAAGAATTTAGGTATTGAGACGCATGTTGTTGAATTTGCACCAGTACTCATGGCGGAACAACTTGATGCGATGGGCGGTGAGCAATTACGTCGAAAAATTGAGGCGATGGGGGTTGGTGTTCATACCAGTAAAAATACCCAAGAAATTATTCATACTCCATCAGGTAAAATTATGCAATTTGCTGATGGTTCATCACTTGAAATTTATTTTATTGTTTTTTCTACCGGTATTCGACCTAGCGATCAATTAGCTAAAGCATGTGAGCTCGATATTGGCCCGCGTGGCGGGATTGTTGTTAATGATTATTGCCAAACATCCGATCCGGATATTTATGCTTTTGGCGAATGCGCTTGTTGGCAAGGTAAAGTTTATGGCCTTGTAGCCCCAGGATACAAAATGGCACAGGTCGCTTTAGCCCATTTGAACGGCGAAAATGCTAAATTTGAAGGTGCTGATATGAGCGCTAAACTTAAATTATTGGGCGTCGATGTTGGCAGTATTGGTGATGCCAAAGCGAAGACGCTCGGTTGCCGGAGTTATGTTTACTTAGACGAAAATATTCCGGTCTATAAAAAATTAGTGGTTTCAAATGATAATAGTAAATTGCTTGGCGCTGTCTTGGTCGGTGATACATCAGACTATAGTAATTTATTACAATTAATGCTTAATAATATGGATTTGCCAGAACATCCAGATAGCTTAATTTTACCTTCTCACGTCGGCGCTAAACCTGCATTAGGCGCAGATGCATTACCGGATAGCGCACAAATTTGTTCTTGTTTTGATGTGACGAAAGCGAAAATTGTTCAGGCTATTCATGCTGGTTGTCATACAGTCGCTGCAATTAAAGCTGAAACCAAAGCAGGTACTGGCTGTGGTGGTTGTATTCCATTAGTAACACAAATCCTCAATTTGGAGTTAGCCAAACAAGGTATCGAAGTAAGTCATGCGCTTTGTGAACATTTTAACTATTCTCGCCAAGAACTTTTCCATTTAGTTCGGGTGGAAGGATTAACATCTTTTGATCAAGTGATAAAAAAACATGGTAGCGGTTATGGCTGTGAAGTTTGTAAACCAACAGTCGGTTCCATATTAGCGTCATGTTGGAATAATTATATTCTTAAACCTGATCTTGTGCCGTTACAAGATAGTAATGATATCTTTTTAGGTAATATCCAAAAAAATGGTACTTATTCAGTTATTCCGCGAAGTGCTGGTGGGGAAATTACCCCTGAAGGCTTAATTGCCATAGGGCAAATTGCTAGGAAATACAATCTGTATTCGAAAATTACCGGGTCTCAACGGATTGGTTTATTTGGTGCGCAAAAAGACGATCTTCCGGCGATTTGGAAAGAGCTCATTGCCGCTGGTTTTGAAAGTGGTCATGCCTATGCGAAGGCGTTACGTATGGCTAAAACGTGTGTGGGTAGTACGTGGTGCCGTTTTGGTGTTGGCGATAGTGTTGGTTTAGGTGTTGAATTAGAAAATCGTTATAAAGGTATTCGAGCACCTCATAAATTTAAACTGGGTGTTTCAGGTTGTACTCGGGAGTGTGCGGAGGCACAAGGTAAAGATATTGGTGTTATTGCTACCGAAAAAGGTTGGAATCTATATGTTTGTGGTAATGGTGGTATGAAGCCTCGTCATGCTGATTTACTTGCTGCGGATTTAGATAAAGAGACGCTTATACGTTATTTGGATCGTTTTATCATGTTCTATATTCGCACTGCTGATAAATTACAACGAACTTCCGTTTGGTTTGAGAATCTTGAAGGAGGAATCGATTATTTACGTAGCGTGATTATTGATGACAAGTTAGGTATTAATGCCGAACTAGAAAAAGAGATGGCACGGATTCGCAAATTAGTTGTCTGTGAATGGAAAGAAACCGTGGATACCCCTGAAGCACAAATCCGTTTTGCCCATTTTGTTAATAGTTCTAAACGTGATGATAATGTTCAATTTGTGCCTGAGCGCGATCAACATCGCCCCGCTACTTTTGAAGAACGTCAAGCTATGTTAGGAGAATAGATCATGAGCCAATGGATTACTATCTGTAAATTAGAAGATATTTTGCCGGGAACAGGTATTTGTGCGCTAATCGGTAAAGAGCATGTTGCGGTTTTTCGTCCTTATGATACTAATGAGCTTTATGCCATTAGTAATATTGACCCTTTTGCTAATGCTAGCGTTTTTTCTCGAGGTATTATTGCTGAACATGAAAATGAGTTGTGGGTCGTTAGTCCTTTGAAAAAACAACGTTTTCGTTTGAAGGATGGTTATTGCCTTGAAAATGAAAATTATTCTGTTGCTCATTATGAGGTCAAAGTAGATAACGAAGATTTTGTACAAATAAAATCTAATTAATTACTTAAGAAATAGAAAATGTATACAGAAACAATTAACAAATGTGCGGCTAATGCTGCACGTATCGTTCGACTAGCTAAAACCAACCCAATTGGATTTTGGTTAAGTTCTGCAATGGCAGGAGCTTACGTTGGTTTAGGAATTATATTAATTTTTACACTAGGTAATTTGCTTGATCCATCGGTTAGACCTTTAGTTATGGGGGCAACCTTTGGTATTGCATTAACCTTAGTTGTGATTGCCGGCTGAAGTGACCCCATAAAGTTGGACACTTTTATTAAGCGGCTTGTAAAGCCTGATTTCGATATTCAACCGGAGTCAGGCCTTTTAATTTGGCTTTAATCCGTT
>CAMLIK010000098.1 GCA_946480175.1 uncultured Gilliamella sp. | reverse complement strand
AAAAATTTATAGAAAAAATAAATGAATAAATAAGAAAATAAAAAATATATTTATTGATAAATTGTGTATAATAGAGTTAATCGAATATCAATTTAAAATTAAAAGTAAGCACAACTTTATAGTTGTGTGATGATATGAGGGAGTAACATGAGCGATTTCTCTTCAATTTTTCAACCAATCACAATTAAACGAACCACAATTAAAAATCGAATTGTAATGCCGCCGATTGGTACTAACTTTGCAACCCTAAGTGGTGAATTTGTTGATGACCATATACAGTATTATGAACAACGAGCTAAGGGTGGTACTGGATTAATTATTCTTGAAAACGTCTGTATTGATTATCCATATGGCACTAATGGTACGACACAACTGCGCATTGATAATGATCAGTATATACCGGGATTGTTTCGATTTACTGAACGGATGCATAAACACGGAGCAACCGTTGCAGTACAAATTAATCATGCTGGTGCATCTGCTTATTTTGGTCGACTAAATGGTTTGCAGCCTATTTCAGCATCAAATATTCCATCTAAAACTGGGGGTAATGCCCCTAGGCCAATGTCAGTGGATGAAATATACTACGTCGTAAAACAATATGGTTTAGCAGCATCAAGAGTACAACGAGCTGGTTTTGATGCTGTAGAAATTCATGCAGGGCATTCCTACTTATTGAGTCAATTCTTATCGCCATTATTTAACAAACGTACTGATGAATTTGGTGGTAGCGTAGAAAATCGTGCCAGAATTGTTCGTATGGTCATTGATGAAATTCGTAAACATGTTGGTCCAAATTTTCTAATCATGTTACGTTTTAGTGCTGATGACTTTATTGACGGTGGTAATACCCTAGAAGATACGCTAGAAATTTTAGAATACTTAAATGAAGGTGTTGATATTTTTGACGTATCAGCGGCTCAAAACGATACCTTATTTATGCAAATTGACCAAATGAACTTACCTGATGGTTGGCGATCATACATGGCTAAAGCGGTAAAAGACAAATTCAACAAACCAACCATTGCTTCAGGAAATTTCCGTGATCCAAAAATTATTGCTGACACAATAGCAAATGGTATTTCTGATTTTGTTGTAATGGGTCGAGGTTTAATTGCAGAACCTTATTGGGTTGAAAAAGTTAAAAATAATGAGATTGATACATTAAGACGATGTATCTCATGTAACATTGGATGTGCAGATCATCGAATTGCTAAGTCTAAACCTATACGCTGTACAGTAAATCCTGATATCATTAGTTATGAAGATTATAAACGTTATCAAATTACTGAACCACTTAATGTTGTCGTGATAGGTGGAGGAACCGCTGGACTTGAAGCAGCAGCAACAGCGGCTGAGGTAGGATGCATGGTAACCTTATATGAAGAAAAACCATTTCTTGGAGGATTATCTTCTATTATTTCACGTTTCCCTTATAAACGTCGTATTGCAGATCTCCCTCAATTTTTGATCAATCGTATCAATAAATTAGATAATGTCACTATCCATCTAAATACCAAAGCAACGCCTGATTTGGTGGCAAGTCATCATCCAGATCTCGTTGTTGCAGCGACAGGTGCTAAGGCTTTATTACCTCCTATTAAAGGATTACATGACCAATTAGTAAAAGATAATCGCAAAGTCTTCTCAATTTTTGATCTAATGGACAATTTTGAATATTTTACAGATATTCCTGATAAAAAAATTGTTGTGATTGGTGGCGGAGCAGTCGGTTTAGATGTAGTTGAATATTTCTCTGAAAATAAAGCTAAAAGCACCACTATTGTTGAAATGCAGTCTGCCTTAGCAAAAGACTTAGATATGATTGGTCGTTTGTCAATGATGAGAATGATTGATGATAATCACGTCAACGTAATGTTAAATACTACATTACAAGAAGTTAAAGAAGACTCCTTTATTGTTTCTCGAAATGGTCAAATTGAAGAACTCAATTTCGACTATGGTTTTGTTTGTTTAGGTTTAACTCCAGTGTCAGAATTTACTGAACAATTCCGGCAACATGCAGATAAAAACCACTATCAATTCCAACAAATTGGTGATTGCAAACAAGCAAGAAAATTAATTGATGGAATGCGAGAAGGTCGTGATGTTATCGCTGCTATTCAATCTATAGAAAGAAGTCGAGCACATAATATTCGTGGTGTAGATGTTAACTATGCTATCTAGTTAAGTTATCTAACTATATTATCTAAGTAAGCTATGTGACTATAAAAGCTTCTAGCTTATTTATTCTTCAATAGAATAATCATTAAAAGGGAACCAGTAATGAGTTCCCTCCTATGTAATCTAATAGTAAACCTCACTCAAATTTTGACGTATCAGTGGCATAAACTCTTAGACGCGGACCATCAGGATCATTATTAATAAACGTATAACCTAAATCGAGTGTTTGATACTCAAATAAAATTTTGGATTTACATATTTTCAATATAATCAATAATCGAAAAAAAATAATAAAAAATTCTAAACTATTATTTATAATATACTTAAGTTAAATAGCTTTGAAGTTGAAATAAAAAAATTAAGGAAAAAAAAATAACATTTTTGCTTCTAATTGCATTGTTATTATACAAGGTCTAATTAATATATATTTTAGCTACAAATAACCTATAAAACATTTGAATTAAATCATGATTGGTGATTAAAAGTGTTAATACATAAATAATCTAATTAATAATAAGGTTTACAGTAAAATGAAAAAAGTTATATCTATGTTTTTATTTTTAATAATTTTGCCTTTTGAAATTAGCATTGCCGAACAAAATAAGTTATTACCGACAGAACCAAAATTCATTTTAGATAAAGATATGGTCATTTTGATTAGTCCAAGCGAAAACACTATAGAACATTTAAAAAATTCCATGGGAGACGGAGACGATTTTTATGTTATGGCCGATGATGTCAATTATTATAGATCGTTAATTTACGATTATTTATCAGACATACATCAACCCTATTTAATTAAGCATGATGATACAACTTTTTTTTATAAACAAAAAAATGGTGAAATACGACAAATACAAAATAACAATTCGAATTCGTTTTGGTGGGCGTTGTTATATAATCATGAAAATAGAAAATACAGAATTGTTGATCTTATTGATTTTAAAGAAGAGTATGAAAAATTTATAATTAACAATTAATTACAATTAGTTTATTAAATATAAACAACTTTTATAGCGATAAATTAGTATATAGCTTTACTTTAAATTAAGTAATATTTTGAGGTTATTTGTATTTTATTCAAACATTAAATTATAGATAATTATACACACTTTCTAAGTCATCTGTATTTTAAAAATCAAAATCGATAGTTATTCATCAACTCATTTTGTCACTCATTATTGCACGATTAAGATTAAATAAGTTGCAAGCTTTGACTTAGATATTCAAAATGCTATGCTGTGTACATTAATGAATGTGCTAATGGTATTTAATTAAAAGGATAAAACTGAAACGGATGACTTATATTAATTTATCAAAAATATTCATATTATCAATTGCAATTGTATGCTCATCTCTTGTAGCTGCCGATATTGGTCGTGATGTTGAAAAAGAAAATAAAAAGAAAATACTAAAAGAAATTGTTACAGTAGGTTTTGAAAAAAAAGATCTAAATTATGAAGATTGGAAAATTAAGCATTATATTGAAGTCGATGAGTATTTACAGTTTATAACTCCATTTGAGCAAGGAAATAAGTTGGCTAACTACTCTTTTCGCCAAGAACAAGTAATGCAATTATTAAAAAAGGCATTGGCTAAAACTGATGTACATCTAAAGCTCGAATTTGAGGGCTCTAGGCGATTAAAACCAGTACTAATTGGAATTCTCGGAACAGAACCAGAAGTAATTGAAAACCGAAATGATGCTATTATTCACCATTATAAGATTATTTCAACTGATGATAATAATAACATACTGGGAGAAACCGAAATATTTGTTACGATAAATGAGTCGAAAAATATAAAACAAGCTTATTTACAAACAGAACAAAAACTGCTTGAGTATCTTGAGTTTAGCTGTTCACTTCCTATACCATGCGTTAAAAAGATGGATAATCTTGGAACCTTTTCAGTTAAAACCACACATATGGGATTTGTGTGGATTTATAAAAATGTGATGATAGATGTGCGTCCCAACTGGATTATGGACGAAATTTCATTAAAAATTGCTCATACTTTTCAGCAAGAGCTTGAAAATAAAGTAGAATCAGAAATAAACTAATATTGTTCAATAATTATGGATATGCTATGACTTTTTTAGATTTTTAGGATATCTAGTTTTCAATTATTGCTGATTTTTTATTAAATCTTATTTTTTTGATTACGATAATCTTTTTATCAATTTAAAGCTGAAAAATATAAATTTGAAATAACGACACTCAGTTCATCAAAAACGTTTTAGGATTTTATCAATACTAATTTATAAAACCGATTATTTCATATGATTTGACTTAATTTTTGATATTATTTTCAGCAAATTCTGGTTCATTATCCATATTTATTATTAATAGATATCCATGACAACCTACTTATTAAATTGAAAGCAGATTAGTAATCAAGGCAAAGCTATCTTTGATCATTTTATCATAGAGTGTTTTATCATCTTTATAGACAACACTGATATTAAGTAATCCTTCTAATATAACCATTAGTTGGTTAGTTATATGTTGTGGTTTTTGCGCTAATTGTTCACTGATGAGTTTTCGAATAAATTCCTTATGTTCAATCACTAACTGTTGTATTGCCTGATCACCTTGAATTTCCTCTTTTGCTCTAACAAATAAACATCCATTAAAGTCTTCTTGGTTGAACCAAGCTAAATGCCATTTGAATATTTGAATAATTGCATCAGAATGATCGAGGTCTTTAATTGCAGTGATGAGTTCTTGTTGAAAACGTAAATTCCTTATCTTTAAAACTTGAAAAATTAAATTATCTTTATTACCAAAGTGTTTATATAGCGTTGTTTTAGAGCAACCTGATTGGTCTCGTATCTCATCAACTCCGACATTAGCAAACCCTTTTTGATAAAAGAGTTGTTCGGCGGTATCTGCTATTAATTTAGGTGTTTTTTTCATTTTTGATCCAAAGAGTTTGACGTATAAACAGATCTGTACTAACATGAATGTGTACAGAGTTGTTCATTTTTGGTGTTGTACATATATTTTACTCATTTAATAGGATAAAAGAATAATGAAATCATTTTTTTTCAGCAAGGAAAAGTTACCGACAAAGCCTAAAAATATTGAATTATTGCAAAGCTTGATAGGTGGTTTTGTTTCTATATTGTGTCTTATTGGCTTAAGCCATTTAACTGGTTACACTTATATCATGGCGCCATTTGGGGCTAGTTGTGTGATATTGTTTGCCGTATCTCAGTCGCCATTAGCGCAACCAAGAAATGTTATCTTTGGCCATTTGATATCGGCTTTTGTTGGGCTAGTTTTTCTTAAACTATTCGGTAACGATATGATTGTTGCTGCGTCAGCCGTGGGGGTTGCAATTGTCACAATGCAATATTTTCGTTCTGTGCATCCACCAGCGGGGGCTAACCCATTAGTTATTTTACTAACAGCGGATAAAATAGATTATGATTTTACTTTTCTTTTATTTCCGGTGTTGTCTGGCGCAGTAATATTAGTTGCTATTGCTTATATAATTAATAATCTTTTCAACAAAACTCATTGGCCAATTTATTGGTTGGCACTGTTCAGTAGTAAAAAAGAGTCTTAATCTATTGTTAGTGAACAGAAGACTACTCAAATTTAAACAACTTAGTTTGTTGATCTAAGTAGGTAAGTAAATCTGGCATGCGATGTTTGCCTGCCATAGATTTAATGTCCTGTGCGGCTTTAGTTAACTCTATTCCTAATGACGTGACATATAAAGGCTTATTACTTTGGCCGCGAGTCACTTCTATCACATATTGGCTATTATCAGCAAAGGACTTTTTAGCAACACCAATAATCGGTATCTTTTTATCAAGAGTTTGATATAGATGACCACCTAAACCAAGCTTACCGTCATTTAAATGGACATAACCGTCAACAATAATCACATCAATTGTATTGAGATCGACCTGAGACAATAACGCTAATATACAAGGTAATTCACGTTGATAGAATTGACCAGATTGATATGGGGCAACATTCGATTGGTAATCAGTGATAACGGATTTTATCTCCTTGGTACTATCAGTAAATTGCTCAAACAAAATACCGACGGTTTTCGCTTTATCATCTAAATAGTAAACATCTATTGCAAGTATCATTTTTTTAAATTCCTTTTTAGAGTAGAATAGCACTGCTCTCACATATATCTCTCTATTAAAAAACAATTAGTCGTTAATTTCAAATAAATAAAAATTTAGTTCCTGATACATCTTGTTAACTATTATTTATCCAATTACGCCAAAAACATTGGTCGTTTAAATTGGATCGACACTAGGAGGTTAGTAATGTATTTACTCGAAATGGCACCAAAATTTTTAGTTGCACTTATTATTTTACTTATTTATGTCAAATTATCTGGTAAAAGCCAAATAGCGCCGATGTCGCAATTGGATCAAGTAGGGAGTATGGTTATAGGTGCATTAGTAGGGGGAACGTTACTCAATGCTAATGTTTCAGCGTGGGAATCAGCTGGCGCTGTGGCAATTTGGGCAGGACTGCTTATTTTAGTTCGATTCATCAAATCTAAAAACTCAAAATTACGCGATGCCATCGACGGTGAGCCAATACAACTAGTTAAAAATGGTCATCTACTCTCTGAAAATTTTATTAAAGCAAATCTACCGGTTAGAGATTTCGAAACGTTGGTTAATATTCAAGGAATTTGTGCTTTTAGTGAATTAAAACAAGTTTGGTACGAATTAAATGGATCACTAACCATTATCAAAAAAGGTGACAAAGATATCGCGGTATTGGTGATTGAAAATGGAGCTATTAGCCAAGACAATCTTGAACAATTACATAAAAGTGAAACTTGGCTTAAGCATGAAATTAAAAAACAAGGATATAAAGATATCAACGAGATCTTTTGTGCAGAATGGTTTGACGATAAATTATTGGTTTACCCTTACGATGACGTTCGTAAGTCAAAATCAGA
>CAMLIK010000097.1 GCA_946480175.1 uncultured Gilliamella sp. | reverse complement strand
CCTTTTACAAACCAAGAAGAAAGAATCTGTTGCATTTTGTGTTCCTTATGATCGTTTAGTTAAGACTGTTGTTTCATATTGACGAACTTCATCTAACCATCGACTACCAACTGGGACTTCATTCGATAAACAATACTGATCCCAAACAGCTTGCCAAGGTAATGATTTTTGTTCTTCTAATAATGCTAGTCGTGAGGTAAAGTCACGATCATGTTCATATTTTTTTAATTTCTCGGTTGGTTCTAACAATGCTTTTAATAGACATTTTTTCATGTTGCGAGTACCAATTACCCATGCAGCAATACGGTTAATAGAAGCATCAAAAAAGTCTAGACCAATATGTACACGGTCAAATAGTTTGTTTCGAACGATTTCACTGGCAATATTTTGTGTTTCATCATCAAAGAGCACTACGTGATCACTATCCCAACGTACCGGGCGACTGACATGGAGTAATAAATGCTGAACAAATGGCATAACGGCAGAAATTTTGTCAGAAATTACTTCCGTTGGATGGAAATGCCCAGCATCTAGACATAATGCCGTTTTACGTGATGTCGCATAGGCAAGATAGAATTCATTTGAACCTGCGGTATAAGATTCCAGACCGATGCCAAATAATTTACTTTCAACCGCATCAATGTGATATTTAGGATCGATTTTTTCGTGAATAATTTGATCCAATGACTCAACTAAATGTTGTCTTGGTCTAAATTTGTCGACAGTAATATCTTTCATGCCATCCGGCAACCAAATATTCATGACCGATGGCGTTCCTAATTCTTTACCAAAATATTCTGATACTTTACGACACGCTTTACCGTGATCTATCCAAAATTGCCGAATTTCCAAATTATTATGGGTTAATGTTCCCTCATTGCTTAAAGGATGTGAAAAATAAGTTGGATTAAAATCTAAGCCAATTTGGTGTTTTTTAGCCCATTTAACCCAATTAGCAAAGTGTTCAGGTTTAACTTCATTACGATCAACTTTTTGGTCAGATTCTAAATATGAAGCATGCAGGTTTAATCGTTTTGGACCGGGAATAAGACTAAAGGATTTATCTAAATCCTCTCTTAATTCATTGGCAGTTCGAGCTTTACCAGGATAATTACCGGTTGCCTGAATACCACCAGTTAGTTCGCCTTCTTGCTTTTCAAAACCGGCAACATCATCCCCTTGCCAGCAGTGTACTGAAATCGGTAATTTTGCCATTGCGACTATTGCAGCATCGGTATCTACCCCAATTTCAGCAAATCTTGCTTTCGCGATTTGATAGGCATTTTCAATTGCGCTCATAAAATACTCCTTGATAAATATAAAAATTTCAATTATTTATTTGATTTGGTTGATAATATTTGGTGTCAAAATTCTGTGAAATTAGCTTTCTCAATGCGTAAACATCCACAATTTCACCTAAGGAAATTAACTGATAACCCACATTGCCTAATGCTGATGATTCAATCGGTCCGGCGGTAACATTGACATTACATAAGTCAGCACATAACTGGTTTAAAAAAGCATTTTGACAACCACCGCCGACAATATGTAATGTGTTGATTGGTTTGCCAATGAGTGTCGATAATTCTTGTAATACGTCTCGATATAAGTAAGCTAGACTGTCAAAAATACACCTGACTAATTGAGCGAGGTTTTTAGGAACCTGACCACTGTTTTCTAAACAGACCTGTTTGATGGTTTCTGTCATGACATCTGGATTTAAAAACCTTGAGTCATTAGGATTGATAAGAAAAGCAGAAGGTTGTTCTTGTTTTGCTGATGCGATTAAATTGGTAATATCTTTGATGTTATTTTCGGCACAAACCCGTTGGAATAACCATAATCCCATTATGTTTTTTAATACTCGATAATTACCCTCTACTCCGCCTTCATTAGTAATATTGGCTTTTAATGCCTGTTTGCCAGTCAGTGGCTGTTTCGCTTCCAATCCCATCAATGACCATGTACCTGAACATAAATAAGCACTGTGCTCATTCATTAATGGGGCAGCAATAACTGCACTAGCGGTATCATGGCTGGCAATTGCAATTACTGGAATACGATCGCCCTTGGCACTTTGCCAATAGCCAACTCGGTTTCCGGGCATTGTGATATCACCAAACCATTTACGCGGTATACCGAGATAATCAAGCAGATCTTTATCCCAATTTTGAGTAATAACATTGACCAGTTGAGTGGTGGTTGCGTTGGTGTATTCACGATTTAATACACCTGTTAAGCGGTAAATTAAATAATCAGGAATCATAACAAAATCGGTTACTTGTGATAACCATTCGGGTGATTCAAGCATCATGGCTTTGAGTTGATAAAGTGTATTGAAAGTTAAAAATTGAATGCCAGTTTTTTGATAAATATTCTCTAGGCCAATGTCATTTTGTACTTTAGACATTATATTGTCAGTACGATGATCACGATAAGAGTAAGTAGGACCGACGATTTGACCTTGCTCATCAAGCAACACATAATCAACACCCCAAGTATCAATACCAATACTGTCGAGCTTGATACCTTGTTGGCTAATTTTGTTTAATCCTGTTAAGATTTCTTGTTCTAAGTAGTCCAAATCCCAACAATAGTTTTTATTACTATTTTTAAATCCATTGCTAAACCGATGTATCTCAGTTAATGTTATTTTTGCCGTTTGAGATTGATAATTCGACAACATGACACGGCCACTTGATGCACCTAAATCGATTGCAGCAATATATCTATCTGCCATTATAAATATCCTCACTTTTGCTAATGAAGATAGTCTAGTTAACAATTTTGATTTACACTTTTAATTGCCTGCCAATGTTAAGTAAGTTTGGCAAAATTTTTAAAATGCTTGTGATCTTGTCCACAAAATGTGAATAAGGTTGGGGTGTTTATACTTTCAGAATAAATGTTGATATAATGTCTAATTTAGAAAATCAATTGAGAGTTCTCTATGTTAAATCAGTTAAAAGCAATTATTCAATATCTTCTTCCAAAACAACTATTAACTACCCTATTTGGTTGGTTGGCGAATAAACGTTTAGGCAGAGTCACAACATGGATGATTATTGGCTTTTGTAAACTGTATAAAATTGATTTAGGCGAAGCTAAATTAACCAACGCAAAAGAGTATAAGACATTCAATGACTTTTTTGCTCGTGAGCTAAAAGACGATGCTCGTCCAATTGATAACGTTGCAAATAGTATCGTAATGCCAGCAGATGGTGTGATTAGTCAATTTGGTAATATTCAAGATAATCTACTTTTACAAGCTAAAGGACATTTTTACTCATTAGAAGCACTGCTTGCTTGTCATCCAGATATGATCAAGTTTTTTAGAAATGGATCTTTTGCGACCACCTATTTATCACCGAAAAACTACCATCGTTTTCATATGCCTTGCGATGGTATTTTGCGTGAAATGATTTATGTACCAGGTTCATTATTTTCAGTTAATAAAGCAACAACTGAAAGTATTCCTAATATTTTCGCTCGAAATGAACGGGTAATTTGTTTATTTGAAACGGAATTTGGTCCAATGGTGCAAATTATGGTTGGGGCAACGATTGTTGGTAGTATTGAATTAAAATGGGAAGGTGTTATTACTCCTCCCCGTGATGGTGTGATGAAGCGTTGGACTTATGCTGGTGAGATTAAATTAACCAAGGGTGAAGATATGGGTTGCTTCAAATTAGGATCAACTGTTATTACGTTGTTTGCTTCAAATACGGTTGAATTTGATAGTAACATTAAACTTGGTGACGTTATTCGAGTAGGTCAAAAACTAGCTGAAAGGATCTAACTTTATGTTGATACGCGGTTTTTTGGGTGGAATATTACTTCTTCTTTTTTCTTGTTTTGCTTTTGCTGAAGAATCCATACTCAATATTGATAACGAAGAGCAGCTTTCAGAAGTTATTACTAAGCTTAATGTGAAAAATGAAGATCTTCGTCTCAATATGGAATATCAAAAATCTCATTTAACCAGTATCATTAATGAACAAAACAATATTAATACTCAAATTTCACATGTTCAAAATACACTCGCTTCCCTTGCTGAGCAAGGCGAGTGGTTGAGTTTTTCAACTGCCTTAGGTGAAACCCTTCGTCAACAGTTATTACGCTTACCTGAAAAACCTAAATCACAACCACTTGATGCAGAAATTGCCGAAGCTAAAGTTCAACAACTAAATTACTCAAATACCTTAGCAGGAATAGATAATTATCCGGTATTATCAGGTAATGTCAATAATCTGAAATCGGCGAGCCAATATCGACGTTTATTAAGAGAGCAAAGTGAGCTACTGAAAACATTGATTTCTGGCACTGATACCACCATTTTGGAGCTGACTAAATTAAAAATATCTAATAAGCAATTAACCAATGCGATTGATGAAGTTAATGATGCCGCGCACCGTTACTTTTTTTGGGTGGCAGATGTCAATCCGATTTCACTAAGTTTCCCATTAGATTTAGCCAAGGATGTCGTTTATGTCACGGTCTCAATTGATACGTTATCGCAACTTTATAATGCTGGCGTTGAAGTCCTCAGTGCACCAAAGCCACTGTTTTTCCTAGTACTATCATTATTGTTTGTCTTTGTGCATTTCAAAATGCGCGGAAAATATAACGCCTTCTTGAATAAATCAGCGACTCGTGTCGGTAAAGTCACCCAAGATAGTTATTCACTCACCTTGAAAGTGATTATTTTCTCATTAATTATGGCGTTACCCGTCCCTATTTTATGGGCAGCGTTAGGATATGCACTGCAAATTAATTGGGATTATCCTGTAGCCGTTGCTTTAGGCTATGGTGTCAATGCAGCTGCACCTATTTTATGGGTATTTATTATCACTGCACATTTTGCTTCACAAAACGGATTGTTTATTACTCATTTTGGCTGGTCAAAGCAAAATGTTCGTCAAGCCATGAAATATTATCAATTATCTGTTTGGGTGGTAATCCCTCTAGTGATGGTAGTGATGAGCTTTGATCAGTTTAATAATCGTCAATTTGCAGCCAGTATCGGCAGAACGGCATTTATTATTCTCTGTTTTGCATTGGTATTTATGACTAATTCTATTCATCGTGCTGGTGTTCCGCTTTACATTGATAAAAAGGGATCGGGCGATAATTTATTAAGTCATATTTTATGGTTTGTATTATTAAGTGCGCCATGGCTAGCGATTATTGCCGCTTGTTTAGGTTATTTATCGACAGCAGAAGTGCTATTAGGAAGATTAGAGGCTTCGGTTATTATATGGTTTGGCTTACTAGTGGTTTATTTTATGATTCGCCGTTGGATGTGGATACAAAAACGTCGAATTGAATTTGAACGAACCAAACAACGCCGATTAGAACGTATGCAACGCGCTAAAGGAATTGAAGAAGATCTGAACTCAATCAATGATAATGTTGATGAGCCTATTATCGATTTAGATGCAATTAGTGCACAATCATTGCAGTTAGTCAGATCGATTATTATGCTAATTGCATTAATTAGTATGATTTTACTTTGGTCTGAACTCCATTCGGCTTTTGCCTTTATGAACAATATTAGGCTTTGGGGGACAAGCACTATCATTAATGGTAATGAAATTGAGCAACATATTACATTAGGCGCAGTATGTATTGCTATTTTGGTTATGACCATTACTGTGCAGTTGGTAAAAAACTTGCCTGCGCTACTCGAGTTAGGCATTTTACAACATTTGGATTTAGCACCCGGTACAGGGTATGCCATTTCAACGGTATCAAAATACATTATTTTGATGATAGGTTGTATGATTGCTTTTTCATTTATTGGGATAGATTGGTCTAAAATTCAATGGTTAATCGCGGCATTAGGTGTTGGTTTGGGATTTGGTTTGCAGGAGATTTTTGCTAACTTTATTTCAGGATTAATCATCTTATTTGAAAAACCAGTTAGAATTGGCGATACCGTAACTATTCGTGACTTAACAGGTAACATTACCAAAATTAATACGCGAGCAATAACAATTGTTGATTGGGATCGAAAAGAAATTGTCATGCCGAATAAAGCGTTTATTACTGAACAATTGGTCAACTGGTCTTTATCAGACTCAATTACCCGTATTGTGCTAACTATACCTGCAACAATTGATGCTGATAGTGAGCTGGTGATGAAACTATTACAACAGGTGTCACAGGAATGTGAGTACGTTCTTAGTGATCCAGAACCACAAGTCTATTTAGTTGATATTCAAGAAGGTATTCAACTATTTGAACTGCGGGTATTTGCTGCCGAAATGGGACATCGTATGAAACTACGCAGTTCAATACATAAATTGATTCTTGAAGCTTATCGTCAACATGATTTAACATTGCCATTCCCACCTTTACAAACCAATTTAGAAGCACTGGGGCGTAAAAGTGGGCGCCGTAGTTATACTATTGGTACCATTTAACCAAATAAGGTTTCTAACCATGGCACCCCAAATGCGCCGGGTGCCAATAATACAAATGCCCAGATTGGTGCCGAAGCAATATTAGCAATATTGAATTTTGTTGTCGGCATATGCATCGCACCAGCAATTAATGGCACAACTGCTCGCAAAGGTCCAAAGAATCGGCCAATAAACACGCCGAATGTACCATATCGCTGGAAGAATTGTTCTGCACGAAATATCATCTTAGGATATTTATTTAAAGGCCACGAAGAGATTACCTGTTGGTGATAATGTTTACCTAACCAATATGAGAGAAAATCACCGATAATTGCACCTATCGATGCGGCAATCAAAACTGGAATAAACGAGATCACTCCTGTTCCCACCAATGCCCCAGCCGCCAATATAATTGCGGTTGCAGGAACCAATAATGAGATGATCGCCAATGATTCGCCAAATGCTAATAAAAAAATAATTGGCAATGCCCACACTTGATGATGTTCAATAAATTGCATAATAGTATGCGTGATTTCATTTAATGACATAAATTAGCTTGCTGTTATCTTTTTAGAATGCCCCATTCTAACACAACAAATGCTAGATAGTTCTAACATGCCTAATTATAGGTATAAACTAACAAAAAGCTGGCATGTTAGCCTTTTTATTAATTTTAACCTCAGTTATTATAATTAAAATTTGCTCGGCTATTAATTATGAGATAAACCATGACAATAGGCATTGAAAAAATTAATATGAATAAATTTAAACATGGTCAATTACAACCATTACAAGAAGACACTGTCGCAATTGAAAGGCCGGTTGCATTAATTTATAACGGTATTTCTCACGTTGTCATGATGGCAACACCTAAGGATCTTAATTATTTCGCTATTGGTTTTTCATTAACTGAAAA
>CAMLIK010000096.1 GCA_946480175.1 uncultured Gilliamella sp. | reverse complement strand
TATTGTTATATTCGGATTGAATGTCAGACTAAATGACATAAAAATATTATTTTTTTGAGATGCACTGAACAGCATCTAATCAATAATGTTTTTCCCTAGTAGTAGTTCTCTAAAAATAGAATAGGATGGTATTATAATTTCAATTAAAGGGGCAAATACTGTTAATATTTGCCATAGATGTTTTTAAATTACTTTTTAAGTAATATAAGATTGATTACGTAATGCTTCAATACGTTTTTCTAAAGGTGGATGTGATAAGAATAGTTGAGACAACTTAGCTTTCTTTTCACCATTAATACAAAACGCTAAAATTGATGCTTCTTCATTTGGTTCATGACTTAATTTTAACTTTTCTAATGCTGCAATCATTTTAGTAGAACCTACTAATTTAGCGGATCCTGCATCGGCATGAAATTCTCGATAACGAGAAAACCACATGGCAATTAAACTTGCCAAAATACCAAATACAGTCTCAAAAATCATTGCGATAAAATAATATGCGAAAGTTGATAATCCTTCACTTTTGTCTTCCAATGCTTTTGTTATGATTGAAGCAAAAATTCGTGAAATGAAAATAACAAAAGTATTAAGAACACTTTGTAAAAGTGTCATTGTCACCATATCACCATTAGCTACATGACTCATTTCATGTCCAATTACAGCTTCTGCTTCGTCTTGAGTCATGGCGGCCAATAAACCTGAACTAACAGCTACTAAAGAATTATTTTTAGTCGCACCGGTTGCAAATGCATTAATATCTTCTGCTTGATAAATAGCAACTTCCGGTGTTTTTATTTTAAGTTCATTTGCTTGGCGACTAACAATATCCACTAACCATTGTTCTTGGGCGTTGCGAGGATTTGTGATTATTTTCCCACCTACAGAACTTAGAGCCATTCTTTTAGACAAAAGAAGAGAAATAAAAGAGCCACCAAAACCAAAAATTGCTGCAAATATGAGTAATCCTAATGTACTATGAGCATTGACGCCAAAGATACTTAAAATTATACCAAATACAAACATAACAGCTAAGTTAGTTAGGATAAATAATCCAACTCGCATCATAAATAATTCCTCATTACTATTTTTTCTAAAATAAATAATTTTACTTAACAAGATAAATAAAATTTAAAATATGATCGCAAAAATGTTTCATTACTACAACCTCTTTGATATGAAATTTTGAAAGGATAATTTAACTGGCTATTGAATAATCGACTCTATAATTGGAGGCAGTAAACTAATGTAGGATTTAAGTTTTAGTTCTTTGGAGGAGACCCTATCAGCCACATCCCACACACATACTTTTTACTTTGGCTGCTTCCTTCCGGACCTGACCTGATGAGCAAAAAAATGTTGCAAGAGGACCCATAGAGCCTCCATAGAGGAGGTGTATTATGCTTGATTCAGCAATTAATTACAATAATTTTTTAACAAAAAAGTAAACAACCTTTTTGTTGTAATAACAACAAAAAGGCTATTACTTACAAAACAATTTTTAAAAAATTTAATTATAAAGTTAAATTTTTCTCAATTCTTTCTCTAAATTTAATACCTGGTCTAAATGTGACAACTCGTCGAGCTGAGATATCTACACTCTCACCAGTTTTAGGATTACGACCTGGACGTGAATTTTTATCACGAACAGCAAAATTGCCGAATCCAGAAAGTTTAACTGGCTCACCTTTTTCTAAAGCAACGCGAATTTCTTCAAAAAAAAGTTCAACAAGGACTTTAGCTTCTTGACGATCGATATCAAATTTATCGGCAAGACGATCTGCAATATCAGCTTTAGTTAATGTCATAATTATCATTCTCTTAATAGGGCATTGAAACGATTCTGTAAAGCAATAACACAATTGCTTACAATGTTTGTTATATCTTCTTCTTCCAGTGTACGTGATTTGTCTTGTAAAATCAAACTGATAGCAAGGCTTTTTTGATTATTGTCAATTTTATCACCTTGATAAACATCAAACAAGTTAACTTTTACAAGTTGCTCACCACCAGCACGCTTACACTCAGAGATAATATCCGCCGCTGGAATTGTATTTGATACGACGACAGCTATATCACGTTTATTTGATGGATATTTTGATAACTCATGAGCAACAGGAACTTTTTTATCATTAATTTTAGCTAAATTTATTTCAAAAACAAGCGTTTTACTATTTAAAGATAATTTTTTTTCAATTTCAGGGTGTAAAACACCAAAATTGCCGATAACTTCGCCATTCAACAAGATTGCAGCGCTTTGCCCTGGATGTAATGCATCAAGTTCCGAACGTTTATATTCAATATCATCAAAACAGCCTAAAAGAATAAATAACTGTTCTAAATCCCCTTTTACATCATAAAAATCGATATTTTGTTTAGGTAATGTCCAATGTTCTTCATATAAACTTCCAGTAACAACACCAGATAACATTAATTCTTGGCGAACACCAAACTCACAGCTTTCATCTGGTATAAATCGTAATCCAGTCTCAAATAATCGCATGCGAGATTGTTGGCGATTTTGGTTGTATAACACTGCATCTAATAAGCCAGACCATAAAGACAAACGCATAACCGACATTTCACTCGAAATTGGGTTTGGTAATGTAATTTGTGGTTGTTGTGGATGTAATGTTTGCTGAATTTTAGGGTCAACAAAACTATAAGTTACGGCTTCTTGATAGCCTTTGTCCACTAGTAGATTTTTTACTCTAGATAAGGAAATTTTATTTTCCGGTTTTGGTTTCATCACCGATTCAATTTTCATATTCACATTAGGAATATTGTTATAGCCATAAATCCGTGCGACTTCTTCAACTAGATCTTCTTCAAGTTGTAAATCAAATCGCCAGCTAGGTGATTTAACCGTCCAACTATCATCATTATAGGCAACTTCACAACCTAATCTTACTAGAATATCGGTAATCTTTTGAGTTTCGATATGATAACCAATAATGCGATCAATTCTGTTTCGACGTAATTCAATTGTTGCTTGAACTGGAAGCTCATTTTCATTCACAACTTCAGTAATAGGCCCTACTTCACCGCCACAGATATCAACAATCAATTGAGTTGCTCTTTCGATTGCAGCTGATTGTAAATAAGGATCAACACCTCTTTCATAGCGATGAGAAGCTTCAGTATGTAAACCATATTCACGTGCTTTACCTGTTATCGCTAATGGAGAAAAGAATGCTGATTCAAGAAAAATATCTTTCGTTGATGCAGTTACACCTGATTTTTCACCACCCATAATACCGGCGATTGCTAATGCTTTTTGCTGATCAGCTATGACTAATGTTTTTTCATCAAGCTTAACCTCATTACCATTGAGTAACACAAGCTTTTCATCTTTATTGGCATAACGCACAACAATGCCTTTGTCAATCTCAGCTAAGTCAAAAGCGTGCATTGGATGACCGAGTTCTAATAAAACATAGTTAGTAACATCGACAATGGCATCAACAGAACGAATACCGCCTCTACGTAACTTCTCTTTCATCCATAGTGGAGTTGAAGCATCAACTTTAACATTTTTGATAATGCGACCTAAATAACGAGGGGCTGCTTTAGCTGCATCAACCTGAATAGGTAAAGTATCATTTATTGTATGAGTGATATTTTCAACTTTTAGTTCTTTCATTGGGATATTGTTTACAGCAGAAATATCTCTCGCGACACCAATGATACCAAAACAATCGGCACGATTTGGTGTAACGCTAATATCAATCATTACATCATCTAAATTTAAATATTGTCTTATATCTTGTCCTAAAGGGGCGTCCTCTGGTAATTCAATAATTCCATTATGATCGTCAGAAATGCCTAACTCAGAATAAGAACACAACATCCCTTCCGATGGTTCACCGCGAAGTTTTGCTGCTTTGATTTTAAAATCACCAGGTAATACAGCGCCAATTGTGGCACAAGCTACGGTTAAACCTTGACGACAATTAGGTGCACCGCAAACAATATCCAATAATTCAGGTTTACCAATATCTACTTTGGTTACTCGTAATTTGTCAGCATTAGGATGTTGTTTACATTCAACAACTTTACCCACCACTACACCGGTAAAATCACCAGCAACTTTTTCAATATCATCTACTTCTAAACCAGCCATAGTTAACTGATCTGATAATTTATCGCTACTTATTTCTGGATTGATCCATTCACGTAGCCAACTTTCACTAAATTTCATGTTTTGATCTCCAGAACTAATTAAATTGCTTTAAAAAACGTAAATCATTTTCAAAGAAAGAACGTAAATCTGTGACACCGTAACGTAACATGGTTAATCTTTCGATTCCCATTCCAAATGCAAAACCACAATACTCTTCAGGATCAATACCTACGTTACGTAGTACATTTGGATGAACCATACCACAGCCTAACACTTCTAGCCATTTACCATTTTTAGCTTTAATATCAACTTCTGCTGAAGGTTCGGTAAATGGAAAATATGCAGGTCTAAATCTTATTTCCATATTATCTTCAAAGAAACAATGAAGGAAATCATGTAACAAGCCTTTCAAATGCGTAAAACTGATATCTTTATCTACTAATAACCCTTCCATTTGATGGAACATCGGGGTATGAGTTTGATCATAATCGTTACGGTAGGTTCTACCTGGAGCAATAATTCGAATTGGTGGTTTTTGATTTTCCATAGTTCGAATTTGAACAGTAGAAGTTTGGGTTCGTAATAAACGTTTTGCATCAAACCAGAATGTATCATGATCAGCACGAGCAGGATGATGTGCAGGAATATTTAAAGCATCGAAGTTATGATAATCATCTTCTATTTCGGGTCCTGTTTCAACAGCAAAGCCTAATTCCCCAAAAAACTCAACCAAACGGTTAATCGTTTTAGTTACTGGATGCAATCCCCCTAATTCAAGTGATTTACCAGGAAGAGTAATATCAATGGTTTCATTTGCTAATTTTGCATTAAGAGCCTGACGCTCTAAAAAGTGACGTTTTTGATTTAATAACTCAACAACTTCTTGCTTTGCATCATTAATTTTCTGACCTACGGCTGGCCGTTGTTCAGCTGGAACATCACGTAAAGACGCCATTTGCATGGTAAAATAGCCCTTTTTACCAAAATATTCCACTCGAATCTGTTCGATAGTATTAATATCATTAGCACTTTCAATAGCGGATTTGGCATTGCTTACCAGTTCAACTAATTGAGACATACAGTTCTCCTGCTTATTGTTTATTACATAAAAAAAGCCTCTTCTGAGGCTTTTATAATTATTTTTCGTTTCTCATTTGCCTCATAAACGAATGAGATTATCGAAGCTAAAAAAGAAATGAAAAATAACTAAATTCATAATCAATCAACTCTTAAATATCGTTAAAACAATAAAAGCCGAGATAACCCGGCTCTTATAAAGCTATTAAAGTGCAGCTTTTGCTTTTTCAACTAATGCAGCGAATGCATTTTTATCGAATACTGCGATATCTGCAAGGATCTTACGATCGATTTCAATTGAAGCTTTCTTTAAACCATTAATAAAACGGCTATAAGAAAGACCACATTGACGAGCAGCAGCATTGATACGTACAATCCATAATTGACGGAATTGACGTTTACGTTGACGACGGTCACGGTAAGCATATTGTCCAGCTTTAATTACTGCTTGGAAAGCAACACGATATACGCGTGAACGAGCACCATAATACCCTTTTGCTTGTTTTAAAATTTTCTTGTGACGTGCACGAGCAATAACACCACGTTTAACACGAGCCATAAACTATATCCTCTAAATAATTAATCAATATTTAAGCGTATGGAACACACGCCACTACTAAACCTAAATCGCCTTTTGACACAGTAGTCAAACCACGTAAATGACGTTTACGTTTAGTTGATTTTTTAGTTAGGATATGGCTCTTGTTAGCTTGTTTATGCTTAAAGCCACCAGAAGCTGTTTTTTTAAAGCGCTTTGCTGCGCCTCTTACAGTTTTAATTTTAGGCATTTTATAATTCCTACTTCGCATTGTTAATAAAAATAAAATAATGGTGTAATTTTTAGAAAACTAAAGATTAACTTGCAAAACCATTACTTCTTCTTCGGCGCTAACACCATAATCATTTGACGGCCTTCAATCTTAGTTGGATAAGATTCAATTACCGCCAAATCAGCTAAGTCTTCTTTAATGCGATCAAGCATTTCAGTACCTAACTGTTGGTGAGCCATTTCACGTCCACGAAAACGCAACGTGACTTTAGCTTTATCGCCATCTTCAAGAAAGCGTATCAGGCTGCGGAGTTTTACCTGATAGTCGCCTTCGTCTGTACCAGGTCGGAATTTAATTTCCTTAACCTGAACAACCTTTTGCTTCTTCTTCTGTTCTTTTGTTGCTTTACTCTTTTCATAGAGGAACTTGCCATAATCCATAATTCGACAAACAGGTGGCTCTGCATTAGGACTTATTTCAACTAAATCTAATGTTGCTTCCTCAGCTTGTTTTAAAGCTTCGTCTAAGCTAACAATGCCGAGCTGTTCACCATCGACGCCGGTTAACCTCACCTCGCGAGCAGTAATCTCATCATTGATTTTGTGCGCGCGTGTTGACTGAATTCGTTTACTGACTTTAATATCTCATTCCTCCAAATTAATTTATCATTAATTCATTTGTTCTAATGAACGACTATGAATTTCATTAAGCAATAATTCTATAACATGTTTCACTTCAAAGCTACCAAGATCTTTACCTTGGCGAGTTCGAACTGAAATTGTTCCTGATTCCATCTCTTTGTCTCCACAGACAAACATATAAGGAACGCGTTTTAGAGTATGCTCACGAATTTTAAACCCTATTTTCTCATTTCTCAAGTCTGCTTTTGCTCTAATGCCAACTTTTTGTAGTTGCTCGGTTAATTGTTTGGCATAATCGGCTTGATTATCAGTGATATTAATCACCGCTACTTGTAATGGTGCCAACCAAGTTGGGAAGAATCCAGCACAATCTTCGGTCAATATACCCATGAAGCGTTCCATTGAACCAAGTATAGCTCGGTGAATCATAACAGGAACATGGCGTTCATTATCTTCACCAACATAAGTTGCATCTAATCGTTCTGGTAACATAAAGTCAAGTTGAACTGTGCCACATTGCCATGCTCGACCTAAGCAATCATGTAAAGTAAATTCAATTTTTGGACCATAGAATGCCCCTTCACCAGGTAAATATTCAAATTCAATGCCATTTTCTTGCAAACATTCAGCTAAATCTTTTTCTGCTAAATCCCAAGTTTCATCCTTACCAATACGTTTTTCTGGACGAGTCGATAATTTAACCGTGATATCTTTAAAGCCAAATGTACTATAAGTATCATAGACCATTTTGATACAA
>CAMLIK010000095.1 GCA_946480175.1 uncultured Gilliamella sp. | reverse complement strand
CTGCCGCTCTCGATACTGAGAATGAACTGGCAGTGCAAAAGGTGATTAATAAGCTAGTGCAAGGGAAAACAGTATTAGTTATCGCTCATCGACTTTCTACTATCATCGGTGCTGAGCAAATTGTAGTAATTGATAAAGGCGAAATAGTGGAAAGTGGTACTCACCAGCAGTTATTGCAACAAAATGGGATTTATAATGAGTTTTGGCATCTTCAGCAAAATTAAACTCATCTGTGGCATTAATGTGCTGTTACCCATAGCGAGTTACGAAGTGTAAACAGTCTGGAGCTCATAAAACGGTACATAACCGGTAAGTTGTTATGGGAAGCATGTTGGGGCATGGTCAGTAAGTACAACAATCATATTGTACATACTCTCTTCATTGCTCACCAACTCAGGTACCCGAAACGTCCCTAAGTGAGCCTTTAGAGAAATATCAACGGAATATTGTTACCCTTTTAGTATCTATATTAAAGTGTTTGAATAGGATTTTTTTCTTTTTCGATTAGTGCGTAAAGTACATGCTTAATCTGCTCACCAGGATTGCTAGCATTTTGTAAGATGAGTCCCTCCGTGAGGGCTATAAATATTTGAGCCAAAGATTCATTGGGTAAAGAGGGTTGTACTCCTTCTGATTTGAAAACAGAACATATGATTTCACCTAGCGATTCATTGTTTTCTCGTTGCAGTTGGTCGTAGTACTGTTTGAAGTTTTGATCTCTGCTAGCAATAAGCTGCATTTCTATGTCTAAAATAACACAAATAGTATTGTTTTTTATTTGATCAACATAGCTGTTTAATCCATTTATCGAGATGGTGTTATTTTCATTATTAATAGCAAGCGCTGATTTTAAGTTGAATCTTTCTTCTGATTTAAGTTTGTCTGTGAGTTGTAGTAACAAATCGTATTTATTTTTAAAATTTGAGAAGAAAGCACCTTTTGAGAAACCTGCTCCTTCACTTATCGAGTTGATACTTGTTTTGTCAAAACCAAATTTCATAATTTGTTCTATTGCAGCTGCAAATAACATTTCTTTGGTTTCTTGCTGTTGTTGTGTTCTCGTTTTCCTTTGCATACTTTATGTACTTAGTTACTTCACAGATTCCAAATATTTACGTATTTTAAAAAACGTTTTAAAAACGATAAATTTATGACTAAAAAATATTGCCAATTATAAAAGTTGAGAATAACATATGTTTGTTGAAATACCAAAAGGTATTCGAATACCGATTGGTATTTTATGCCAAAATAGGGCTATTTAATGGAGGATTTTAGCAATGAACGTAGTGTTTGTAACAGGTGCAACAGGATTATTAGGCAGTAGTATTGTAAGAATTTTGATTGATCGCAACATTAAAGTAAAAGTGTTAGCAAGGTCGGTAGAAAAAGCTAAAAAGCAATTTCATAGTCCTTTGGTTGAGATAATTGAGGGCGATATATTAAATATAAAAGGCTTCAGTTCGCATTTAAAAGGATGTGATGCATTATTTAATTGTGCGGCTTTTTTTAGAGATAATTATAATGGTGGTAAGCATTGGGATGAACTTATTAATACGAACGTAAAGGGTACAGAACAAATATTAAAAGCTGCCTATGCAGCAGGAATCCGTAAGGCAGTATATACCTCATCCATTGCAACTTTATGTGGTAAAAAAGGGGAATTAATTAATGAAACCATGCGACGCCCTATAGAAGGTAGTGATAATTATTATAAAAGCAAAATTTTAGCAGAAGAAAAAGTTAAAGAGTTTTTAAGTAATCATCCTGATATGTTTATAACCATTGTATTACCTGGTTGGATGTACGGTCCTTTTGATATGGGGCCAACTTCATCTGGGCAATTAGTATTAGATTATGTTGCTGGAAAAATGCCAGGTATATTACCTGCAAGTTTTTCAGTCGTTGATGCTAGGGATGTTGCAGAACATCATATTGCTTCTTTAGAAAAAGGTAGAAGTGGTGAAAAGTATCTTGCAGCAGGGCGTTATATGGAAATGAAGGATATTTTTAAATTACTTGAAAAAAGCACTGGTGTAAAAATGCCAACTAAGCGTATCCCTTTATGGTTATTAAAGGGTATTGCAATGGGGCAGGAAATTTATCACGTATTTACACGTAAACCTATTTTATTAAGTTATTCGTCCGTGAAGTTGATCGGAAATGAATACAAGCGCACACATTTTAGTCATGAAAAGAGCGCAAAGGAATTAGGCTGTAAATTTAGACCGTTAGATGAAACGTTTAGAGATGTTGTCACTTGGTACAAAGAAAATAATTACATTTCCTAATAATCATTAGGTACTGTTATGACGGATATTATTTCAGGTGGGGTCATCTATCGTCTATTACCAATTTTGGGGCTGTATTAGGATCAGTTTGTACATACCAGTATGTATTGCTTCACGGATAATCTATCCTTACCTAATAGCGATGGATACTTTTTTATTTTTTAGTTTATATTGCACGCAGTTTATTGGCATAAGTTTTTTGTCTGTTGCTTTGATTTTTATATTACGCAATAACAGAACTGAGTTGGATAAATTAAGCCTTAATTCACTCATGCTTTTGCCAATTCCCTTTAAGATTTTATGGGTGCCGTTTATTGATAAATATTTAAAACTATCTTCAGTTCATTATTGAAACAGGCTATTGATTGAGTAGTTTATGGTTAAGATGGAAACTTGCGAAGATTAATAGAGCTAGAGTAGAGTATCAGTTGCTAAAATTATCACTTCTATTTACTCTAACAACGATTTTTAAGCTGATGTTAATCAGGATTTTAGTATAACATCGAGGATTTTTTTAACGGTTTTACTAATTAATATTTATTGCAAGTTTCCTATTTATCAATTAATAAGAAATTTAAATTTTTTCTTCCTTTTGAGGTAATTGTTAATTCACGTTTATTATCTTCTTGTTTAAACCATCCTTGTTGTAGCATTGATTGCAGTATTAAAGTCCCTAAGGTGCCACCAATATGATCCCGATGTTCAGTAAAATCTATACAGCGCTTGCCAACACAACTTGTAATCGTAAACATCATACAGATGTATGTTTAATTAAATTTAACCCCTCAGCTTCAACAAGAAATAATAAAAAAGCTATAGTGCCGACGTTTGTGAGAGTTGGGCACAAGCACTATAGTCACAATACAGTATAACAATTAAAATGAGTTGCACTATTGTGAATTTAAGTTGCTGTGCTTACTACTTAAATCGGCAGATGACGGTATGATTATTTCGTTACTTAAGTCAGACAGATTAGCTCAATACCATGGTTATCCATTAAAAATACGGATTGATAATGGTGCGGAATTTACCTCAAATAGATTAACAAGCTGGGCAAAATCACATGGAATAACCCTAGATTATATTAAACCTGGTAATTCTTATCAAAACGGCTATATAGAACGATTTAACCGGACATATTGAAAGGAGGTGTTAGATTTGTATTTATTTGAAAATTTGGAATAAGTAAGAAAAATAACCAAAGAGGAGTTAGAGATATATAACACATGAAGACCGTATGAGGCATTAAATAATATGACACCAATTGAATACAGAAATATGAAACAAATAACATGATTTTCTTTTTGGTTTATCTACACTAACAATAGGGTATTCACAATTGATAATCCAAAAGCGTTTAAATTGTATTATTCTGGTACCCAGAAATTGATTTCCGCTTTGGTTATAATTTGAGTGATGAGAACAGAGAAATCCTGTAATATTATTAGTATCAAATCTATTAAAGGAATCTTGCTCAATGGCTTTAATAAGTAACAGTTCTCAAAACCACAATTGATTGATAAATATTGTTTAGTCGATAAAAATAATATTATATAGAATTGTTTGAATGATGAATATTAAAAATATTATTTACATAGTGAATTTTAAAATAAATAAGCTATGCAAATATTTAACCAGTAAAATTGATAAATACCTTAATTAAAGTCAAAAATAATAATGAAATTAATATTAACTACTTTTTTGATGATTTTTTTTAGAAATTCATACGCTGAGAAAAAGACATTTAATATCTATTATAATGTCACTAACCACGCCAAATTTTATTCTGAAAATTAAAGAGATATTATTGAACTTTATCAAAATAATAAATTAATCACAAAAATTCGAACTTCTGATGAGGATGGTGGAGATCGTTTCGAGATAATATTAAGCCGCTATGATGATAATAATATTATTAGGATAATTACCATGTAAAGAGTTCAAAGATATTTCTGAGTTATTTAACTCTATAAAAGTATTATTGTAGGTAAAAATCTAGATGGATTAGTGAAAAGAAGAGAAGATGAAGCTAAATTTTTCGAAAAGGGGTTATAGTAATGAAAAAGTTCTTTAATTGTATATTCAAAATATTTGTTATTTTATTGTTTAATTTTAATTATTTACATGCATTACCTAAAGAAGGAAGTTGGACTGAAGAAATCTATACAGATAGTAATGAAATACCCTATAGTATTTTCTCAATAGAGTTAAAATTTGAGGATAATGACAAAGTTAATGGCGAAGTATGTTCAATTATCCAATATGGTAAAAAAATTGATTGTCCTATTCTTTTTTCTTCTACCTTAAGTGACAATAAAATTGAAGTTCATTTTAATAGTACTTTTGGCGGTATAAATGGTTTAGCGGTTATAACAATTCAAGGTAATAATTTAAGCTGGGATTTAATTAATGCTCCTGAAGGTGAATATTATCTTGTTAAAAAAGCATTATTACTTCCAGAAAAAAGTAATATTAGAAAAATTTTTAGACTAAATCGCTAAGGAGATTTTCACTAATTGTTTCCATTTTGATATCAAAAGTATTTACAAAGTTTATGGTATTAATTGCTAACAAATTGGATTAACAGTTATATTATATAGTACAAATTTGATATCGATATCGTAAATAACAGATTGTTTATTATGATTATTTTTAATAAAAGCTATTATTTAAGTTAAATAATAATCTATTGATTATGTTTTATAAAATGATTACCTATCCATCCGTCAGCTGACTAATCATCTCAGTGTGGATAAATGCATTCTCGATAAATGGACATGAACGGGTATCAAATAAAATTAGCTATTTAAAGTTGGTAATTTAACACCGCCTGATGATAGTTGTATCCCAAAATATTAAAATATTTTATAAGGAAGATTATGAGGATATTACATAATGAAAAGAATAATTTTTTTATCGCTCATTCCACTATTTCTGGTTAATAATGTTGTTGCCAATAATAAAAAGGAACATATTGATATTAATGCGGTATGGTCAGAAGCTAATTATGGTGGTCCTTTTTTGTTACTCTTTACGCATTGATTATTATCCAAATGGTTAAATTAAAGAACAGGGTTACCAAGGTCATTATAATGCGGCTGGTATTTCTGTAGATAATTGGTGTGAATATAATTTATTAGGTATGACTGTTCGCACGAATTATTATCATCCTGATGACTTTGGCAAAGATTATAAGATTATTATAACTTATGATAAGAATGGTAGGGTGTTAACTTGCATTTTGTGGGCAATAAATCTTGTAAAGGCTGATATCGATAACGAAAATAATTTAATTATTAAAGCAGAAAATGGAGATAAGGTTGCTCAGTATTATTTAGCAAATTTGTTGTTATCGAAAAACGTTGATGAAAAATATAATGATAAAATTTTTTATTGGTATCAGCAATCAGCAGAACAAGGATATGCAGAAGCTGAATTTGCTTTATCTGTTATTTATTCAGAGCGCAGTAACTTTCCACAATTGTTGATTTGGTTAGAAAAAACCGCAAAACAAAATCGTGCAAAAGCTCAATATAAATTAAGCATAAATTATAGATTTGGATTTGGTGTTGAAGCAGACAGTTCAAAAGCATTATATCTTTTAGAAAAATCGGCTCAACAAGATTATATACCCGCCCAAGTTGAATTAGGTAATTTATATTTAACAACTTTCGATTTGGGTTCACATTTAGATAGCTACAAAAAAGGGGGGGTATTGGTATGAAAAAGCAGCGCAAAAAAATAATGCGTTTGCTCAACTTAACTTAGGTATTATTCAAATGGCTCAATCAAATTACCAGCAAGCATTATTGTGGCTTAATCAAGCTTGCAAAAATGATTTAACCGATGCTTGTCAGCTGGTTTCCGAGATTAAAACGAAAAAATTACCCGCTAAAAATAAATAATTAACTTTGTGACTATAAAAGAGTTTGGTGTTACTAGAATACCAATCCAACTTAATCATGAAGGTTGTTGGTACTTGCCTGAATCTCTTATATTCTTTTCAAAGGATCAATAACTATATTCCCTTCTGTGTTGGCACGTGATCGCTAACTCGATAAAAAACAAGGTTGTTTTATGAAATTTTTATTTTTATTATTTTTGATAAAAAATAAAGATCTTTCGATTCACTATGTAGCTGGTTTAGGAACTGATCCTTTTAGTCAAGAGATGCTTGATAGTTGGCAAAAAGAGCATATTTCAACTGATTTAGTACAACGAATGTCTGATAAAATGTTAGGTCTTTATTCGATTGTGACTGATGATCAATGTGAGCGCTCTTTTTATTATTGGCGTAATGATGCGGCAGCTAAATTTTGGTTAAAAACAACTGAAACAGTCCAAGTTACTGAGCAAATTGCTAAATGTGATTATGTCTATTTAAGTGGCATTAGTATCGCGATTTTAGAAGCAGAAAGTATTATTAAATTATTAGATTTATTAAAACAAGTTAAAGCCAATGGCGGTAAAGTAATTTTTGATAATAACTTCCGTCCACTTTTATGGAGTAGCTTAAATTTAGCACGTAGCGTCTATTCTGATATTTTATCTTTTACTGATATTGCATTTTTAACTCTTGATGATGAAGACTTATTATGGGGTAAATTACCTTATGAACAAATTATTGAGCGCACTAAGAAATTTGGTGTTAACAAAATTGTGATTAAACGTGGCAGTGACAGTTGCATTATTGACTCTTTGGATGGACGTTATGATGTACCCGTTAACAAAATTGCCAAAGAATATGTCATTGATATTACTGCGGCAGGAGATTCATTTAGTGCCGGTAATTTAGTTGCGCGTTTAAGTGATCAGAATCCTTCACAATCAGCAATCCAAGGTCACTTAGTTGCTGGTACCGTGATTCAGTATATGGCATATCACGAGTAGTATACGACATAAACGGAAAACCACCTGCGGCGACTATAGAGTGAGAGTAAAGATATTATAGTTATTAATTTCTGTTAATCTATATAAAAGCCATTCATTTCAGAATGGCTTTTTTACTTAGAATAAAATTATTATAATTTAAAATGATAACAACGAATTATAGTAAAGCATGTGCATTTAAATAATCGTTCGTTCTGTTGCATACCAGATTAGCGATTGTGAGTGATCGATAAACTGATTTTCATCATCTAATAATAATTGGATGGCTCTTTTGGCTTCAGGTG
>CAMLIK010000094.1 GCA_946480175.1 uncultured Gilliamella sp. | reverse complement strand
CGCAAGTTATTGAACAAGGATTGAATGTCTTAAATGATGCAAAAGGGTATATTCGTACACTAATTGGTAAAGCAATGCGTTTGCGTATTATTCCTGAAATTAAATTCTTCTATGATGAGTCGCTAGTTAAAGGTATGCAGATGTCAAGTTTAGTCTCTGATGTTATCAAACAAGATAACGAGCGTCATAAAGATTAATAACTAAAAACTGCTTAATGTTGTAAAAAATATTGAGAAGTGTGATCCGTTTCAGATTAAATATTGATGATGAATATAAAAAAAACTCGCCGTGATGTTCACGGCGTTCTGTTATTAGATAAACCTCAAGGCATAACATCAAATGATGCCTTACAAAAAGTAAAAAGATTGTTTAACGCCAGAAAAGCAGGTCATACTGGTGCGCTCGATCCATTAGCAACCGGAATGTTGCCTATTTGTTTTGGTGAAGCAACCAAGTTTTCACAGTACTTATTAGATTCTGACAAACGTTATCGCGTGATCGCTAAATTGGGTCAACGAACTGATACATCTGATGCTGATGGTCAAGTAATTTGCACTAAACCTGTCAATATCACTCAGTCACAAATCGATGAGGTCTTAACTCATTTTCGAGGTGATATTTTACAAGTGCCAACTATGTTTTCAGCTTTAAAATATCAAGGTAAACCACTTTATGAATATGCCCGCCAAGGCATTGTTATAGAGCGCGAAGCAAGACCGATTACCGTTTATGAAAATCAGTTTATCCAATACGATTTAGCTAAGCATGAATTAACTTTAGAGGTCCATTGCTCAAAGGGAACCTATATCCGTACTATCATTGATGATTTAGGTAAATTACTTGGCTGTGGTGCACATGTGATCTATTTAAGGCGCTTGCAAGTATCAAATTATCCCATCGATAAAATGATTAGCCTAGATGAGTTACAAAATATCGGCGAAAAAGAACCATTACTTATGCCTGTTGATAGCCCATTACAAGCGAACGGAAAAGTGGTATTGAGTGAAAGCCAAGGCAAAGATATCTTATTAGGTAGAACCGTTACTGTCGAAAGCAATGTGACCGTTGAAACCTTAGTGAGAATTTATAAAGAGCAACAATTTATAGGTGCAGGTACTCAAATTTTTAATAAATTATCGCCAAAAAGATTGATTTCAGTCTCCTAACTAATAGGTTATCTAATATAAAAATAAGCGGTTAGTTAATAAAAAACGTTTCGGTATCGATAATATGACATTGTGGTAATGATGCTATATCTTGTTTAAGAATATCACATAACAACTGTGCTGATTTACAACCCATTTGGTATAAAGGTTTATTGACTCTACTAAGCCGATCTAACTCATTATATTGAAGTTCATTACAATGGCTTATATAAGTAATCGAAAGTGGATGTAATTGTTGTGATTGGCTCTCTTTTGCTTGGTTTAATGCACCAAAAAGCGAGCGATAGTTTGATAAATAATTTTGTGCATGATTGCTGTTTGAATCAAAACAAGAGAGGCTACTCAAATCCTCAAAAATAATTGCTGTTGGTGGTTTGTTGCTTTGCAGTAATGTCTTAACGGCATCTCGTCCATGTTCATAGGTTAGGCAACCTTGAATAACATAATCAATATCAACGGGCATATTAATTCGTTGCAAAGCTAGTTGATAGCCCTGTAAAAAAAGTGAGGAGCTGGTATTTTTATCGCTATTAATAAAAATGGCGATCTTATTATGCCCCTTATCAATCAGATATTGAGTGGTTTGAAAACCGATTGTCAGATGATCGAAATGAACACATGAAAAGTTATTTTTAAAATGATTAACAAATACTATAGGTGGTAATGATTTTTTATAATTATATAATTGGCTTAAATAGGGCGCTTGATTGATAATAATAATGCCAATAAAACAATTTTGCTTAATATATTGGATTAAATAATAAATATCGTTGTTAACATGATAAGGAAATTGCCAATAAAATAATTCTAATCCAGCTTCATGTAAAACTTGCTCAATACCAAAATTGATTAGGCTTTTAGAGATAAGCTGATTATCAATAATTAATATTTTATTGCTTTTATGAACGGGTTGATAGTCTTTTAGATTTTTCGACATATCAACATTTAAAGCCTTGATAGCTTGATAAACAAGAAACTGAGTTTGTGGTGAAGTTAAGTTTGGCGTTCTTAATACTCTAGATACTGAAGCGATTGACACCTTCGCTTTTTTAGCAATGATTGATAATGAAGTTTTTGTCATAATCATAAATATAATTGAAAAATTAATTAAGTTACTTTAGCGAGGATTATTGAGGTTGTAATTAACAAAAATTCAATTTTTCGAGCAAAATTCCAAATTTTAGAAAATATCTTTTTTCCAAAATCTTTAATAATAAAGTGGTATAATTGCCACTAAATTTTTTAATTCGGGTTTATCATATGTCTGCATGGAATATCGCCATTGTTGGTGCGACAGGACAAGTGGGTTCTGCGTTAATTGAGTTATTAAATAACTCAAAAACTATTGAAATTGAAAATCTCTATTTAGTCGGTAGCGACAATAGCGCTGGCGAAGTTGTGCGCTTTGCGGGTAAAAATTTGACTGTGATTGATAGTGAGCAAATGGACTGGAGTCAATGCCATTATGCCTTTTTTGTTGCCGACAGTAAAATTAGCGAAAAATATGCTCAAACAGCCGCACAAGCAGGTTGTATAGTTATCGATGCTAGTGGCTTTTTTGCTGATCAAGATCATATTCCATTAATTGTGCCTAGAGTAAATAATAGTGTATTGACCGAATATCGCAATGAAAACATCATTGCAGTCGCCAGTCCAACTGTATCTCAACTTTTACGCTGTGTTGCGTCATTAACCGATATTCAGTTACTGACTAATCTACATGTGAGCAGCTTTATTCCTTCATCACTATATGGCAAACCAGGGGTTGATGAGCTTGCCGGTCAAAGTGCTCGGTTACTTAATGGTATGCCAGTTGATAACGAACTGTTTGACAATCAACTTGCTTTCAACTTATTACCGATTTCCCACGAGTCTAACCATCAAAGCTTAGGTGAGCATTCTCAAATTAACCAAATTCGTAAAGTGTTAAGTAATTATGATTTACCAATTTCTATTGAATCAGTTATTGTGCCGGTATTTTATGGATTGGCTCAAGCGGTGAATGTTTCTAGTAGCTTACCTATTGAATTAGACATGGCTCGTTTTAGTGAATTTGGGGTAGAAGTAAAAAGTGAAGATTTACCAACCCCAGTTACTGAAGTAAACTCTGAAAATAACTTAACTATTAAGCTGGCTAATTTACGACACAGCTATGGCAACTATGAGCAAATTCAATTTTGGTCAGTGGCGGATAATATCCGTTATTTAGGAGGACTAATGTTAATCGAGACGCTTGAGATCCTGATTAATGACTATCTCTAAGATTGCGTTAGGTATCGAGTATGATGGCAGTGGCTATTTTGGTTGGCAACGACAACAGCACGTTGACTCAATCCAACAAAGATTAGAGTCCGCTTTATCAGTTATCGCCAATGAAACCATAACGGTTTTTTGCGCCGGAAGAACCGATGCCGGCGTCCATGCTACTGGGCAAGTAATTCATTTCGAAACCACAGCTCAGCGCGCTCAAGGCGCGTGGACAATGGGAGTCAATTCCCATCTTCCTGACAATATCGCTGTACGCTGGGCAAAAAGTGTTGATGATAGTTTTCATGCTAGATTTAGCGCAACAGCTCGCCGTTATCGATATATCATTTATAATCATCGTTATCGTCCGGCTATTTTAGCTAAAGGTGTGTCACATTATTATCTGCCATTAAATGAACAACTCATGCATCAAGCGGCGCAATATTTATTAGGTGAAAATGACTTTTCATCGTTTAGAGCGGCGCAGTGTCAATCACGAACACCATGGCGTAATGTTCATCATATTGCAGTTACAAGACAGGGTGAATATGTTATTGTCGATATCAAAGCGAATGCCTTTGTTCACCATATGGTACGTAATATTGTTGGGAGTTTGCTGGAGATTGGTGCAGGTAATCAATCTCCACAATGGATTGATAAGCTATTAAAAGCTAAAGACCGTACTCAAGCGGCAGCAACAGCAAAACCAGAAGGTTTATATTTGGTTCAGGTGGATTATCCATTAGAATATCAACTTCCTAAATGTGCTTTAGGACCATTATTTATACAGTAAGCCAATTAGCTAACGATTAAATTAATTTAAATAAAAAGATGAATGCAATGAATACTGATGATTCAAATAAAGAACTGAAAAATCAAGACGCAAAAAAGTCAAAAGTACAAAATATCAAATTGCCGCCTCACTCTATCGAGGCCGAGCAGGCTGTACTAGGCAGCCTAATGCTAGATAATCAGCGTTGGGATGTTGTTGCCGAAATGATTACTGACCGTGATTTTTATTCTCGTCATCATCAACTTATCTTTTCAGAAATGCATACTCTAGTCAGTCGTGGTACCCCGATTGATTTGATCACACTTTCCGAAAGCTTAGAAAGTAAAGACCTACTAGTCGATGTGGGCGGATTTGCTTATTTAGCTGAGCTATCAAAAAACACCCCTAGTGCAATTAACGTAGTGGCCTATACCGACATTATTCGCCAACAGGCGATATTGCGAGAACTGATTAGTGCTTCAAATGAAATAGCTGACAACTGTTACTCAACCGAAGGCCGAGATAGTACTGAAATTTTAGACTTAGCCGAAAGTAAAATCTTCCAAATTGCCGAAAGTCGAACTAAGCAAGGTGAAGGGCCTAAAAATATTACTGACGTGCTTGAAGCTACAGTAGCAAAAATTGAAGAACTATTCCAGCGCCCACATGATGGGGTGACTGGCGTATCGACAGGCTTCCTTGACCTAGACAAGAAAACAGCAGGTTTACAACGTTCAGATTTAATTATTATTGCGGCTCGTCCATCAATGGGTAAAACCACCTTTGCTATGAATCTTTGTGAAAATGCCGCCATGATGCAAGAAAAACCAGTTCTTATTTTTAGTCTAGAGATGCCATCTGAACAGATTATGATGCGTATGTTAGCGTCGTTGTCTCGCGTTGACCAAACTCGTATTCGTACTGGTCAATTACAAGATGATGATTGGGCTAGAATATCGAGCACTATGGGACTACTGCTTGAAAAGAAAAATATCTACATTGATGATTCATCAGGATTAACACCTATGGAGTTACGTTCACGGGCAAGACGTATCTACCGTGAACATAAAGGTTTAAGTATGATCATGGTCGATTACTTACAGCTAATGCGTGTGCCAAATATATCAGAGAATCGAACACTTGAGATTGCGGAAATTTCACGTTCATTAAAAGCCTTAGCAAAAGAGTTACAAATTCCAGTCGTAGCTCTATCGCAGCTTAACCGTAGCTTAGAGCAGCGTGCTGATAAACGGCCGGTTAACTCAGATTTACGTGAATCAGGATCTATTGAACAAGATGCTGACGTGATTATGTTTATCTATCGTGATGAAGTCTATAACGAAGCGTCGGAACATAAAGGTATTGCTGAAATCATTTTAGGTAAACAGCGTAATGGTCCAATAGGCAAAGTACGCTTAAAATTCCAAGGTCAATTCTCACGGTTTGATAATTATGCTGATGCGGGCAAATATTTGGATGGTGAATAGTTAAGCCATAATAACTAGTGTAAATGTAGAATAATGCAAAGCATTTACACTAGCTCAATTAATGCCTTACTTTATGATTAACATAGACTCGATAAAACTGAGCCATAACAAAGATAAACGCCTGTAAAATCACAATACAAGCACTGGTTGAGGCATCTAAATGAAAACTGATTAATGTACCGGTTACCGTCGAAAAAGCTGATACAATCACCGCAATCACTAACATCTTCTCAAAACGTTTGGTTAACAAAAATGCAGTAATACCTGGGGCGATTAGCATTGCAATAACCAAGATAACACCCGCAGCTTTTAGTGAGCCAACAATGGTTAATGCCAAAATACCCAATAAGCCATAATGTAATAATTTAACTGGTAAACCAACAACTTTCGCTTGCACAGCATCAAAACAGTACAACATCAAATCGCGGCGTTTAATAATAACTAAAATCGAAACAATGCTCGCAATGGCGATGATTTGTATTAATTCTTGATAACTTGTTCCTAATACGCTACCAAATAAAATATGGTTCAAATGCTGCGATGTTTCAACTTTAGAAAATAGTACCAAACCAAAGGCAAACATCCCAGAAAAGACAATTCCCATTACGGTATCCTCTTTTATTCGACTATTTTCCTTAATGTATCCGGTAGCGACGGAACAAAATAATCCCGAAGTGAACGCACCAATTATCAGTGGGATACCTGCTAGATAAGCGAGCACAATCCCAGGTAATACGGCGTGAGAAATAGCATCACCCATCAATGACCAGCCTTTCAATACTAAAAAGCACGACAGTAGTGCACAAACAATCCCGGTAGCTAAAGCGGCCAAAATAGCCCGTTGAACAAAAGGAATGGTTAAGGGATGATAGATAAGTTCCCATAATACGGTCATACAGCTCCCCCTTGTTTTGCTTGTCTCATTCGGCAACGGTTCGAAAGCAAACCTTGTTTAGGTGCAAATAAGAAGGCGGTTAAAAAGACTAATGTTTGTAATGTCACTATCACGCCACCGGTTTCGCCATTTAAAAAATAACTGATCCAAGCGCCAATAGCACTAGTTAGTGCGCCAATGATTACTGAAATAATTAACAACCGTGAAAACCTATCGGTAAGTAGGTAAGCGGTTGCGCCTGGGGTTACCACCATCGCAATAACTAAGATTGCACCGACGGTTTGCAATGCTGCCACAGTACAGGCACTTAGAATGGTAAAAAATAGGATCTTTAACGCTAGTGGACTTAAGCCGATGGAGCGTGCATGGGTTTCGTCAAAAAATACCACTAACAGATCTTTCCAGAAAAAGAGTAGCAAAATAAACGAAACCAAAATAATGATTTGCACTTGCCACATATCATTATCATCAATTCCCAAAATGTTACCAAAAATAATGGTTTGAGCATTAATGGAGGTTGGATTTAGTGAAATGATTAAAAGACCAATAGCAAAAAAGGTTGAAAAGATAAACCCAATAATGGCATCTTCTTTTAAGCGAGTAAAAGCACGAACAATCGTTATTGACAAGGCAGCTAACAACCCAGTAAAAAAAGCGCCGACCGAATAAGGAAAACCAAGCGCATAAGCGCCAGCTACACCCGGCACGACAGAGTGCGAAAGGGCATCGCCCATTAATGACCAACCTTTTAACATCAAAAATGCCGATAAAAATGCACATGCGGCACCAACAATACTACTTACCCAAATGGCTTTTAACATAAAGCCATAGGTAAATGGTTCAAGAAGTAGTTCCATTAGTGTTGCCCTTTAGTTTCAATAACCGTTGGTTCGACAAGTAAATCCTGATGAGCAGAATTATCACTACCTTCACCATAAAATACTGCGGCACGCTCATCATCGGTTAAAATTGACATCTTGCGAGGATCTTCATCTTGGTGCAATTGTTCGCCAGATAAACTTAAATAGCGTAGTGCACCACCAAACGTTGTCATTAGATTTTGTGGTGTAAAGGTGGTTTGGGTTTCGCCAAAAGCTAACACTGTTTGGTTAATTAATACCACTTGATCACAAAATTCAGGCACACTACCTAAATTATGGGTGGAAACTAAAATCAAATGACCTTCATCTCGTAGATCTTTAAGCAGATCGATAATGGCATTTTCTGTTTTAACATCGACGCCGGTAAATGGCTCATCTAACAACAAAACCTTACCTTGTTGAGCCAAAGCTC
>CAMLIK010000093.1 GCA_946480175.1 uncultured Gilliamella sp. | reverse complement strand
TAAGTGTTTTACCACGTTCAATACAATCATCAACTAATACTGAGCAGATAATATCGTGGGCATTTTCCTCTAAAATGGTATCAATCACATACTCAATTTCGATTGATTTTCGAGTGTAGTAGCGAATTTGTTTGTCCCATTGTGCTTTGACTTCATCAAAACTTTTGAAGTTATTTTTACTTAATGCTTGTTCTTGCGGTAAATAAACGACACCACTAGTTGCATCTTTACCTCCTTCTAACGTTGCTAGCGCAACACGAGCAAAGTTGATAAAGCTCATACCGGTACAACGATAACCCCATTTACCAGGGACTGCTGTTTCAATACAACCAATAGCCGAATATTCATAAGCATCTTGACGTTCTACGCCGAGTTTAATAAATTCAGGGATAACTATTTCATCATTATTAAACGCCGGCATACCAAATCCGCAGCGAATAACTTGCACACAAGCATCTAAAAAGTCATCGCTCATTCCAGCATGATAGCGGACACTTAAGTTAGGTTGGGTGGATTTTAATCGTCCACAAGACTCTAAAATAGCATAAGATAATGCGTTTACTGCATCAACCGCAACATCATCTACTAGCTTTTGACCACCAATTGTTACGTTTTGATACATAGGGCTACCGGCTGAGCTTTTAGAGTGTGAACCCGAACGGATTTTATTGACTTCTAACAGTTTTAACCAACAGCTATGTAATAACTCAATAGCTGCTTCACGTGATAAAGATTTGTTTTGTTCAACATCTTTTTCGTACCATGAAGAGAGATATTGGTCCATACGACCAAATGATACAGAGTGACCATTCGATTCGATTTGTAACAATAACATCACAAAATAGCATAACTGGATTGCTTGCCAGAATGTTTGCGGTGGTTTATGAGCGATAACATCACAGTTTTTAGCAATTTGTAATAATTCATCTTTACGCCATGAACGTTCCTCTTTAGCTGCCATTTCACGCGCTAATTCGGCATAACGTTCAATATATTTACTCATGGCTTGCATTGAGATTTCAGACGCTTTTAAAAAGTGATCTTTATGGAAATCGTCAAAATCAGTGGTATTAATTCGACTACGACGTTCTTTAATTTTGTCAATAATTCCATCAATTCCTTTTTCCAAAATAAATGGGAAATTAACGGCAAGGTGAGCATCACCAGAATTCATATTACCTTCAGCTTTGATCATAACTGTATCAAGTAATGATTTATGCTCATCGCTAAATAGTGCATAACAGCGATCAAGTACGGTTTGACCATGCCACCAAGGACAAATGCGATGAAGAACTTCTTTGTCATGGTCAGTGACTTCAAATCCTGCACCAGGGCGATCACCTAATACATCGATTTCTTTTTCAACCCAGCCAACAGTGTATTCAGGAAATATGGGCGCGGCTCTTGGTGAAGAAGCTTGGTTACCAACGATTAATTCATCGTGCTTTATCCAAATTGTTTTTTTACTTAGATGGTTAGCTAATGCATAAGCGCGGCGTAATACAACCGGTTGTGCCAAATATTCTTGATAAGATTCGGTATAATGCTCTGCGCGTTCTACACAAATCGGCGGTTTAATAATATGAATCAATGCATTTTTATGTGCTTGAATCCTCGGTGTGACGGTAGTCAGATCTAGAGTAGACATAAGGTTCTCCTTGGTTATCCTCGTAAAACAGCGGTTAACTGTTTTTGTTTGGCATAGTTAGTTGCAAAATCGATGATATTTGCGTCGTTTAGTGGCTCTTTAGGTGCGTGATAAGGCAGATCGAGCATTTTGTATTTATTGATACCTAATGTGTGATACGGTAAAAAGTGGATCTCATCAGTCGGTATTTCGTTAGCGACAAAATCAACAATACCTTTTATCGATTTCTCATCAGCATTAAATCCTTGAATTAATGGCACTCGGATAGTGATCTGTTTGTTAGCATTAGCTAAGTGCTGAAAATTTTTTAAAATCCGTTTGGCTGAACCTTTGGTCCATGCATAAAAAATAGATTCGTCAGTATGTTTTAAATCCGCCAAAAAAAGATCTAAATATGGCAATGATGTTTCAATATTCTTCCATGGTACATGCATACACGTTTCAACGGCGGTGTGATAGCCTTGTAGCTTACAAGCCGCAAGTATTTCTTGACTCAATTTAGGTTGCATAAAAGGTTCACCACCCGATAAAGTTACTCCACCACCGGTACGCTGATAAAACGGGCTATCTTTATTGATAGTTTGCATTACTTCTTGTACCGATAGTGATTCACCACATACAGTTAAGGCTAAACTTGGACAAACATTTTGTATTTTTTGATAATCATTTTGTTCGGCTGCTTTTCGATTAATTTGAATGTATCCATTTGTTTTTTTGATTAAATTTGGGCAAGATACTGAACAAAGATCACAATCACTCAAGCAGAGCCTTTCATCAAACAGAATTTCTTGCTTAGCCGATTGACTTTCTGGGTTTTGACACCAAAAACACCCTAAAGAACAACCTTTTAAGAAGACAACTGTTCGAATTCCTGGTCCATCATGAGTGGAATATCGTTGTAAATTAAAAATCATACATTGCTCCCTTGTCTTTGATACATGATAATAACTTTCGAACGAAAGTGTCTGTGATTTAGATCACAAATATAATATGAAAATTATGGGGAACTGTTATAAAAAATTGTGAGGAAATGGGTTTTTAGGAGAGGATCTATTTTGATGATACTGTATTATCTTTCTGTTTTAGAAAAAAATAGTCATTTTTATCTTCCAATAAATTTTAAAATAAAGATTGTATCTAACTAAAAATTTGAAACTAAAAGGAACCATTAAGGCTCCTTTGTTAAAAAAGTTGAGGAAAGGAGGGATTTGTGACTAATATTTATAATGAAAAATCGCTTAAATCTTCTTCACTGATTTCTGAATCAATTTGTCCAACAAGATATGAGCTCATTTCCGCTTCTTGTGGGGCGACCTGTACATTGTCGGAAACTAGCCAATTATTGATCCAAGGAATTGGGTTGGATTTCACTTCAAATGGTAATTTAAGCCCAACCGCTTGCATGCGGATATTGGTAATGTATTCAACATATTGGCAAAGGATGTCTTTATTTAAGCCAATCATTGAACCGCCTTCAAATAGGTATTCAGCCCATTCTTTTTCTTGATTGGCTGCTTGTAAGAAGAGGTCATAGCAATCTTGTTCGCATTCTTTAGCGATTTCAGCCATTTCAGGATCGTCTTCACCACTTCGTAGTGTGTTGATCATAAATTGGGTACCAGTTAAATGAAGGGCTTCATCACGGGCAATCAGTTTAATTATCTTGGCGTTACCTTCCATTAACTCTCGCTCTGCAAAGGCAAATGAGCAAGCAAAGCTCACATAGAAACGAATAGCTTCAAGGGCATTAACGCTCATTAGACAAAGATAAAGTCGCCTTTTTAGTTCACGTAAGTCGATAGTAATGGTTCGATTATTGACAGTGTATTTGCCCTCACCAAGTAGGTTATAGTAACTGGCGTAGCTAATTAGATCATCGTAGTAACCAGCAATATCACCAGCCCGTTTTTGGATCTCTTTATTAGTTACTATGTCGTCAAATACCACTGATGGATCATTGACGATGTTGCGAATTATATGCGTATAAGAGCGTGAATGGATAGTTTCTGAAAATGACCAAGTTTCTACCCATGTTTCGAGTTCGGGAATTGATATTAAAGGAAGTAAAGCAACATTTGGACTTCGACCTTGTATAGAATCAAGCAATGTTTGATATTTTAAATTGCTAATAAAGATATGCTTTTCATGTTCGGGTAGGGCGGCGTAATCGATACGATCTTGAGATACATCGACCTCTTCAGGTCGCCAAAAGAAGGAAAGTTGTTTTTCAATTAACTTTTCGAACATTTCATATTTTTGTTGATCATAACGAGCAACATTTACCGGTTGTCCTAGGAACATTGGTTCTTTAAGTTGGTCATTGTGGACGTGTGAAAAGGTGCTGTAACTCATACTCATAATTGAACTCCTAAATTTGGTCACTTTTTCATGAAATATTAAGAAAAAGTAGCAATAGTAAGGATAACTAATTAGCTATCCTCTACGTTTAGTTTAGCGTTAAGCAGGGCAATTCAGATTTTGCATGCTCCGCCTTCACAGCCATCATCACTTAATGCGGGTTGAATATCACCTTGGATATCTTCAGCACCGTCGCGTGTATTATGATAATAAAGAGTTTTTACGCCGTATTTATAAGCTGTTAATAAATCAGCTAAGAGCTGTTTCATTGGTACTTTGTCATTCGGGAATTTTGTTGGATCATAATTGGTATTCGCCGAAATTGATTGATCAATGAATTTTTGCATTATACCAACTAAATGCAGATAACCAGTGTTATTCGGAATTTCCCAAAGTAATTCATAGAGATCTTTTAATTTTTTATATTCAGGCACAACTTGTTTTAAGATACCGTCTTTTGATGCTTTGATACTGATATAACCGCGTGGTGGTTCAATACCATTGGTGGCATTGGAGATTTGCGATGATGTTTCCGATGGCATTAATGCTGATAAAGTTGAATTACGTAAACCATGCGTTTTTATTGATTCACGTAATGATTCCCAATCGTAATGTAGCGGTTCTTTAGTGATGGTATCAAGATCTTGTTTATAGGTATCAATAGGTAAAATACCTTGTGAATAAGTGGTTTCATTAAATAGTGGACAGGCACCTTTTTCTTTAGCTAAATTATTGGATGCTTTTAATAGATAATATTGCATCGCTTCAAAAGTACGATGAGTGAGGTTGTTAGCACTGCCGTCAGAATATTTAACGCCATGTTTAGCCAAATAATAGGCATAGTTAATCACACCAATGCCAAGGGTACGGCGATTAAGCGATGCGTTTTTAGCCGCTGGGACAGGGTAATCTTGATAATCAAGTAATGCATCAAGAGCACGTACCGTTAAGTCAGCTAGCTCTTCAAAATCATCAAGCGATTCGATTTTACCTAAATTGAAAGCCGACAAAGTACAAAGTGCGATTTCACCTTTCTCATCATTTACATTATTTAGTGGTTTGGTTGGTAACGCAATTTCCATACATAAATTGGATTGATGTACTGGTGCTAGTTGTGCATTAAATGGGCTATGAGTGTTACAATGATCGACGTTTTGTATATAAATTCGACCAGTCGATGCGCGTTCTTGCATTAATAATGCAAAAAGTTCTACCGCTTTAACGACACGTTTTCGAATATTAACATCTTGTTCATATTGATGATAAAGTGCATCAAATTTGTCTTGATCAGCGAAAAAGGCATCATAAAGTCCCGGTACATCAGAGGGGCTAAATAGTGTGATGTTTTCGTTTTTGATCAGGCGTTGGTACATTAATTTATTGATTTGTACACCGTAATCCAGATGTCGAACACGATTTTCCTCAACGCCACGGTTATTACGTAACACTAATAAACTCTCTACTTCTAAATGCCAGATTGGATAAAATACTGTTGCCGCGCCACCGCGTACACCACCTTGGGAACAAGACTTTACCGCGGTTTGGAAATATTTGTAAAAAGGAATACAACCGGTATGAAATGCTTCACCACCACGAATTGAACTACCTAATGCTCGAATTCGACCAGCATTAATACCAATTCCTGCGCGTTGTGATACATATTTGACAATAGCACTAGCGGTAGCGTTGATAGAATCTAAACTATCATCACATTCAATTAGCACACAAGAACTAAACTGCCGAGTTGGAGTACGAACACCCGCCATTATTGGGGTTGGTAAAGAGATTTTAAATGTCGAAACGGCATCATAGAAGCGTTTAATGTAATCTAGTCGAGTATCTTTAGGGTAATTTGCAAATAAACACGCTGCCACTAAGATATATAGAAATTGGGCGCTTTCATAAATTTCACCAGTTACACGGTTTTGAACTAAATATTTACCTTCAAGTTGTTTGACCGCAGCGTAAGAGAAGTTCATGTCGCGCCAGTGATCAATAATTTTATCCATTTTCTCAAATTCTTCTTGGCAATAATCTTCAAGAAGATGTTTGTCGTAACGTTCGCTAGCAACCAGTTTTTTTACATGCTCATAAAGCGGTGGTGGAGTAAATTGGTTATAGGCTTTTTTACGTAAATGGAAGATAGCTAAACGAGCAGCTAAATATTGGTAATCTGGAGCATCTTGCGAGATTAGATCCGCCGCTGCACGAATAATGGTTTCATGAATATCCGAAGTGCGAATACCATCATAAAATTGAATATGTGAGCGTAATTCAACTTGAGAAACCGAAACATTATCTAATCCTTCAGCAGCCCAAGTAATCACTTTATGGATTTTATCTAGGTTGATGGGTTCTTTTTTCCCATCACGTTTTGTGACTAGCATTGATTTGTTCATTTTTTATCCATTTCTCTGTTTTTTAATAGTGATTATAATAATTGATATTTATCAAAATATACAATATATAGTGCCTATTAATCATTTTGTTACTATATATAGTGTGTTTAATAAACAACAATCTTTAATTTATTAGCGAAAATCAATGACTACGGGTGGTATTTAGTAATATAGGCTTGTTTTTATAAAAATGATAATTGTAGGTAGTAGCAGAAAAAAATATAAAAAGTGGATGATAAGCTCTACCTATGAATCAAGTAATTTATTATTTAATGTACTAAATCTAATCTATTTCTTTTTGGTTTTGTAGCGTTGATTAGTACTGGTTTTATTTTGTTCCTCTAACCAAGCTAGTTTTTCAGCATAATTTTTTTCAGCACCTCGCTGAGTTGGGTTGTAATATTTAGTGTTGGCCATTTCTGGTGGAAAATAGTTTTCACCAGCTGCGTAGGCATTAGGTTCATCGTGGGCATAACGATACTGTGCGCCATAACCTAGATCTTTCATTAAACTGGTTGGTGCATTGCGTAGGTGTTCAGGGACATCATAATCAGGTTTTGATGTTGCATCTTTCATCGCTTGGTTGAATGCAAGATAAACTGCATTGCTTTTAGGTGCGCAAGCAAGGTAAATAATTGCTTGTGCGATAGCTCGTTCCCCTTCTGCAGGCCCGACTCGAGTAAAGCAGTCCCAAGCAGCTAGAGCTACTTGCATTGCTCTTGGATCGGCATTACCAACATCTTCTGATGCAATAGCCAATAATCGGCGTGCAACGTAGAGCGGATCTCCACCAGCCGAAATGATTCTTGCATACCAATAAAGTGCGGCATCAGGGGCTGATCCTCTAATTGATTTATGCACAGCGGAGATTAAATCATAATAACGGTCACCTTGATTATCAAATCTTGCACTACGTTCACCAATGACTTCTTTTAGTAATTCAGAGGTAAGTATTTTGCCATCTGACATGTCAACCAATAATTCAAGTGTATTGAGTGCTCGTCTGGCATCACCACCAACAAATTCGGCTATCTGTTTTTTGGTTTCTTCAAGTAGGGTAATATTTCGATTGCCATAACCACGCTCAGGATCATCCATCGCTTGTTGTAATATTTGCTCAATATCTTCGTTGGTTAGTGATTTGAGCAGATAGACTCTAGCACGAGATAATAGTGCAGAATTTAACTCAAAAGAGGGGTTTTCAGTGGTAGCACCAATAAAGGTTACCGTACCATTTTCAACATAAGGTAAAAAAGCATCTTGTTGGCTTTTATTAAAACGATGAACTTCGTCAACAAATAAGATTGTTCTTACCCCTGATTGTTGATTAACTTTGGCTCGTTCAATCGCTTCACGAATATCTTTTATACCAGACGTGACTGCTGAAATACGTTCAACTTTGGCGTTGGCATGATGTGCAATAATTTCTGCTAATGTTGTTTTGCCTGTACCAGGTGGTCCCCAAAGGATCATTGAATGTAAATGACCCGCCTCAATAGCTTTAGGTA
>CAMLIK010000092.1 GCA_946480175.1 uncultured Gilliamella sp. | reverse complement strand
TGATCATTAATTACTGAGCTAACAAAATTTTGTGTGGTTTTATGTTTTGGATGACCAAACACATCAAGCACATTGCCATGTTCGATGATTTTACCTTTTTCCATCACCGCGACTTTATGACAAACCTGCTCTATAACATGCATTTCATGGGTAATTAATACCACCGTAATTTTATATTGATCATTAATTTTTTTGATTAATTCCAAAATCGATTGCGTGGTTTGCGGATCGAGGGCTGATGTTGCTTCATCACAAAGTAAAATATCGGGATCATTGGCCAAAGCCCGGGCAATGCCAATACGTTGTTTTTGGCCTCCTGATAGCTCTTTAGGGTAGCTATGAGCTTTATCACTTAAGCCAACAAATTCAAGCAGTTCATAAACTTTTTGTTTAATAGCTTGTTTATTTTTTTTGATAAGGACTAAAGGTATTGCTACATTTTCGTAAACGGTTTTAGATTCAAGTAAATTGAAATGCTGAAAAATCATACCAATTTTACGACGTACTTGCCGTAGTTGTGGATTTGATAATTGATTTAATGATTGGTTTTGAATAATAACATCGCCTTGTGTCGGTTTTTCAAGAAAATTTATAAGACGTACTAGTGTACTTTTTCCTGCACCACTATAGCCAATAATGCCATAAATATCGCCTTTTTGGATGGTTAAATTAATGTTTTGTAATGCTTGAGTCGTAATTCCATTGCGTTCATATTGTTTCGATACATTTTCAAATTTTATCATTATGTTATACCTATCAATGTTGGGCTAATTCAATTAATCCTAGTTGCGCAAGATTTGCGAGATAATTAGCTGCTGGCATTATCATATTACGATTAACTAAAAATTTAGGATGGTGTAGTGCATAGGGGCTTTGCGAGCCAAGATTGATAAATGCACCGGGAACATGATGTAAGTAGTGAGCAAAATCTTCACCGCCGAGTTGTGGTTGAAAGTCAACCACCTCATAACCTTCCTGTTTAGCAATGTTTTGGCAAAAATTGACCCATTTAGCCACATTTATGATTGATGGTGGTCCATCAAACCATCTCAACTCGGCTTCAGCACCCATACTAAGAGCAATATTTTCGACAATACTGGTTAGTTGTTGCTTGACCTTTAGCCTTATATCGGGGGTAAGTGTCCTTACGGTACCTTCCATTTCAACTATTTCAGGGATCACATTCCAAGTGTTTCCACCTAAGAATTTGGTAATGCTAACCACTACTGGGTCGAGTCCACTTATGGTACGACTGGAAATTGTTTGTATCGCATTAACAATCTGTGCACCAATGACAATTGGATCAATACCTGATTCAGGTCTTGCAGCGTGTGCTCCAATTCCCTTTACCGTAATTTCAATACGATCTACATTAGCCGAAAATGGGCCTGCTCGTGAAGCCATTTGGTTAATGGTTAAGTTAGGATTATTATGCATACCAAAAATGGCATCAACCCCATTGAGTGCACCAATTTCGATAAAATGTAACGCGCCACTAAAATTTTCTTCGGCGGGTTGAAAAAGTAACCGAATTGTTCCTTTTAGTTGCTGTTCATTGGCTTTTAATAAATAAGCAGCTCCCATTAACACAGATGTATGCAAGTCATGACCACAAGCATGCATAACACCTTGTTTGGTTGAACGATATTGACAATCTGATTGTTCTTCAATGGGTAGGGCGTCAATATCTGCTCGTAAGGCAACAACTGGGTTTCCTGAGCCAATTTCGGCGATAACCCCAGTTTTTGCCCCCAGTTCTAAAATACGAATGTTAGCTTGTTCTAGGCAAGTTCTTAACTTTTTTGTTGTTTCAAATTCTTGATTGGAAAGTTCTGGATTTTTATGTAAATCAAGAAAAAGTTGCTCAACAATAGGGGCAATCGTGTCAGTCATGGCATATCCAATAGCTATCAATTTTTGATACATTTACGGTAGCACAGCTGACTTTTTTGCTCTAATAATCGTTTTTTATAACTTATTCCAAAAAGTTATAAGATAGAAGTACATGGAATAAATGAATTGTTATTTCTATGTTAGAGTGTTTGTTAAATTTACATTTCACTGAGGATAGTTCAAATGAAAATAAGTTTTATCAAACAAAAATTTGTTAACAATGTTGCACTATTAGCATTATTTAGTTCTATTTTTTTAATTACTGCATGTGATAACTCATCATCTAAGGTTGATAATCAAACTAAAAAAGAGATCAGTATGGGGGTATCACCCGGGCCGTATAATGATCTGTTCAAAGATGCTGTTAAACCAATACTTGAAGCCGAAGGTTATAAAGTTAAATTAGTTAATTTTCCGCATTTATTAGAATCTGATGTAGCATTAAGTGAAGGAAGTATAGATTTAACTGTCGCTCAGCATACCGCTTATATGGACGTTTTTAATAGTCAACGTAAAGCTAACTTAAAACCGGTAGTGCATGTACCTTCAGTGCCTGCGGCAATATTTTCGAATAAATATACTTCAATCAAAAATGTCTTTTCTGGTGCTAAAATTGGTATTCCTCAAGATGCCTCAAATGCGGCTCGCTCATATAATTTATTGGAAAAAGCCGGTTGGATTAAGTTAAAACCAAATACTAATCCAATCATTGTTAGCAAAAATGATATTGCCGAAAATATTGCTGGTGTGGATATTGTTGAAATGGATTCTGCCAATATTCCTAGAGTCTTAAATGAGTTAGACTTTGCCGTAATTCCGGGAAGTATCGTTTATTCTGCCAATATAGATTCGAAAAAAGCGCTGTTATCAGAAACAATTATCCCTGATTTAGAAATCATGGTGGTGGTTAATGGTGGTAATGAAAATAGCCAGTGGGCAAAAGATATAAAACGTATTTACCAATCACAACAATTTAAAGATTATATGCAAACACATAATCAAAATGGTTATTGGGTTATGCCACAAGAATAATAAATTTGCCCGTTTAAATACGGGCTATTTAATATTTAGGCATACTGGTATCAATGCGTTGTGCCCATGCGTCAATGCCACCAGTTAAATTATATAGAAAATCACTATCAAAACCATTTTCGACCAGATAGTTAGCCACATTGAGGCTTCTTACACCATGATGGCAATAAATCACAATATCTACTTCATCAGGAATTTTATCTAAATAAAGTGGTATTAAATTCATTGGAATATGATTGGCGCCGTCAAGCATACAAATGGCGACTTCATTTGCTTCTCGGACATCAAGTAAATAGAGTGGTGCTTTACTCTCAATTTTTTGTTTTAGTTGTAATGGGCTAATTTCTTTTATCATTGTCATTTTTCAAACTCATTTTAATTTCAGCAAAAATTTTGAGGAACAGCGTTTTTGGCAGCAAATTTACTGTTGTTTAATTAAAAATCCCACCTTAACTGAATCTTATTGATCAATAACAAGGTGGGATTTTGCTCCTTATAATGCTGTTAATTTATTATGCAGCTAACGCTTTAGTGATTTTTTCATAGAGATCTTTAGATAAGTTATCTAGTTTTAATAAGCTTTCTAAAGCAGCTGTCATTTTTTTCTGACGATTTTCGTCATAACGTTTTAATCGAATAAGTGGATCAATAAGTCTTGATGCTACTTGTGGGTTTTTCTGGTTTAGTTCCATTAATATTTCAACTAAGAAATGGTAGCCACTGCCATCTTCAGCATGAAAAGCAACAGGATTATTGTTAACAAAAGCACCAATTAAACTTCTTATTCGATTTGGATTATTGAGTGAAAAAGAGCGATGATTAAGTAGTTTTTTCACTGTTGATAATACATTTTGCTCTGGACTGGTAGCATTTAAAGCCAACCACTTATCCATCACTAAACCATCTTGATACCATTTATTGTCGAAATCGGAGAGTAACGTATGTCGACAAGTTAATTGCGCTTTGACTGCCGCGGTAAGCGCCGCTAATGAATCTGTCATATTATTGGCTTGTTGATATTGTTGTTCGACCAAAGTATTCGCTAGCGATTTATCATTAGCGTAAGCTAATAATGATAAACAGCAGTTTTTCAGCATGCGTTTGCCAATATCTGCATGTTCAATCTGATATTGTGCAGTTTGATTATGATGATAAACCGCGGTTAGTTCATCATAGAGTTCATTAGCAAAGACACCTAATAAGAATTGGCGAACTTGATAAATCGCTATCGGATCAACGATATCAAATAGATTTGCCAATTCATTTTCCGAAGGTAAAGTCAGTATTTGTGCGATAAGTGCCGGTTCAGCAGTATCTGATAGTAATATTCCTCTAAAAGCATCTAATACTGACTCAGGAATCGTCATTGATAAATTCTGATGATAATTATTTACATTCATATGCACATATTTGGCTAATAACATTTGCGCTGCATCGTAGCGACTAAAAGCATTGCTGGCATGTTGCATTAAGAATATAAGATCGTGATCTTGATAATTGTAATTGAGTTTTACCGGTGCTGAAAAATCTCTTAATAGTGAAACAATTGGTTTTTCTGAAACATGATCAAAAACAAATTCTTGTTTGGATTGGGTTACATTTAGTACGTGATGAATAGGTTTATTTTGATATTGCAATGCAATCACATCACCATTTTGTTGATAAAGTTCGATATCTAATGGAATATGTAGCGCCTGTTTTTGACTTTGATCTTGCGTTGCCGGCGTATGTTGCTCAACAGTTAAGGTATATTGTTGATTTTGTGGATTGTAACTGTCAGTTACTGTTAACACGGGCGTGCCTGATTGACTATACCATAATTTAAACTGAGTTAAATCAATTCCCGATGCATCTTGCATAGCTGCAACAAAATCATCACAGGTTGCTGCACTACCATCATGGCGTTGGAAATAAAGTTTCATACCAGCCTGAAAGTTCGCTTCACCTAATAATGTATGCATCATACGAATCACTTCTGCACCTTTTTCGTATACGGTAACAGTATAAAAATTATTCATTTCAATTACTTGTTCGGGACGAATAGGATGAGACATCGGACTTGCATCTTCGGCAAATTGTACGGTGCGAAGGAGTTTGACATCGGCAATGCGTTTTACCGATCTCAGACCTTGGTCGGAAGTGAATTCTTGATCTCTAAATACTGTTAGTCCTTCTTTTAAACTAAGTTGAAACCAGTCGCGACAAGTAACACGATTACCAGTCCAATTATGAAAATATTCATGACCAATTACCGATTCAATACCGATATAATCATCATCGGTTGCGGTTTCGGGTTTAGCAAGGACATATTTAGAATTGAAAATATTGAGACCTTTATTTTCCATTGCTCCCATGTTGAAAAAATCAACTGCTACAATCATAAAGATATCTAAATCATATTCTAAATCAAAACGGCTTTCATCCCAGCGCATGGCATTTTTTAAACTGGTCATTGCCCATTGTGAACGATCTAAATTGCCTTTATCGACATAAATTTCTAGGTCAATTTTTCGATTAGAACGAGTGATAAAGTGATCTTTTAAAATATCAAAATCACCGGCTACTAATGCGAATAAATAGGCCGGTTTAGGAAATGGATCTTGCCATTGCACCCAGTGTCTACCATCGGAAAGTTCTCCTTGTGCAATGCGATTACCATTAGATAATAAGTAAGGATATTGTTGTTTATTAGCAGTAATTCTAGTTGAAAATCGTGCTAGAACATCTGGTCTATCAAAGTAGTAAGTAATGTGGCGGAAACCTTCTGCTTCACATTGAGTGCATAATGCATCACCTGAAACATATAATCCTTCTAGTGCAGTATTATCGATAGGCTTAATTTGATTAACAATAGTTAAGGTAAATTCAGAAGGGACATTATTAATCGTTAATCCCGTTTTTGTGATTTGATAATCAGACCATGGTTGTTCATCAATATTTATTGAAACCAATTTAAGTTCTTCACCGTCTAATACTAAATCGTTAGCTTGAGGATTTTTTTGAATAACATGACTACGAGCGATAACTGTGGTTGTTTCTGCCGCTAAATCGAAATCAAGGTCAATGTCAGTAATCGTAAAGTCGGGTGTTTTATAGTCGTGACGATATTTTGCAGTTGGTTGGATATCAGATGTACTCATTTTTCTATGCCTTATTAAATGAAGTGCTTTTCATGTATTTGAACCAATCTAAATTGGTGTTAATTACTCGTGTTATCATTGATTATTAAGATAAAAGTGAATAAATTATCTTTGTTAATCATTTTGGAGTGGGTTTAGATTAATTTACCAAAATTCTTTCATTAAATATTATAGCCTATTAAAAATAATCTTATTAGATAATTAAGCTATATCTTAATAATTATTCTGCTATAATCTCTAGAATTTTCTTTAAAGAACTGATAATAGATAGACATGTTACCCGCAATAATTACATCAATATTAGATACTGATGCTTATAAGTTGCATATGCAGCAGGCCGTTTTTCATCATTATCCTGACGCGACTGTCGTTGCACAGTTTCGCTGTCGTAGTGATGATCTACTTGGTCAATATGCCGATCAAATCGCTCATCAAGTTAAATTAATGGAGTCTTTAACACTTACCGATGATGAGTTCGCCTATTTATCTGGTATTACCTTTTTTAAATCTGACTATTTAAAATGGTTAAAAAACTGGCGTTTTAATAGTCAATTATTAACCATTAAAAACGAAGATGGTTTGCTAGTGATTCAAATTGAAGGTAAATGGGTTGATGTTATTTTGTGGGAAGTGCCATTGCTAGCGGTTATTAGCGAAATTGTTCATAAAGATCGTTCGCCAAATATCGGCGTTGAACAAGCATTAGCAAGACTTAAAGATAAATTAGCCAGATTTGATGAGCAAACTAGTGATCTTGATATGTCTGGTTTTAATTTGCTGGATTTTGGCACACGACGACGCTACTCTTTTGCAGTACAAGAAGCGGTAGTGAGTTATTTACAAAATCATTTTGCCAATTTTCATAGTACTAGTAATTATTTATTGGCATATCGTTTAGGATTGACGCCAGTTGGTACTCAAGCTCATGAATGGTTCCAAGCCCATCAACGTTTAAGTCCAAATTTACATGAATGTCAAAAAACGGCATTGCAAGTTTGGTTAGATGAATATCCAGATGATTTGGGTGTTGCGTTAACAGATTGTATTACTATGGATGCTTTTTTACGTGATTTTGACTATTATTTCGCGTCTCATTATCAAGGTCTACGTCATGATTCGGGCGATCCAATTGAATGGGGTGAAAAAGCGATTAGTCATTATCAGCAATTAGGCATTGATCCTAAAACCAAATTACTAGTGTTTTCTGATAGCCTAAACTTTGATAAAGCGCTGAAAATTTATCGACACTTTAATCATCGAGTCAAATTATCTTTTGGTATCGGTGGTTTTCTTGCTTGTGATATTCCGTCTAACGACGTAAATACCAAATCGTTGAACATTGTATTAAAACTAACGGAATGCAATAATCAAGCAGTTGCGAAATTATCAGATAGTCCTGGTAAAACAATTTCGCAAGATTTAGCTTTTATTGATGAATTAAAAAGAACGTTTAAAGTCAATCACTAATAATCATATTGATGATTAATGTTAACAATTGAAAAAGTAGTATAGTCTTATAAAAAATCGGTATTATCAATCCTAGATAACACTTAAATCAATATTAAGATTCAACTTATATATTACTTTTAATATTACTTACTATATAAATAATAAATAGAGATGGATAATTAAAATGAATTCAGTTGCTCCTATTGTTGACGTGCTACAAGGTAAAATTGCTGTTGGTAGCACCATTTCAGTTCAAGGTTGGGTAAGAACTCGCCGTGATTCTAAAGCAGGTATCTCATTTTTAGCGGTGTATGATGGATCTTGTTTTGACCCAATCCAAGCGGTAATCGAAAAAGACTTACCAAATTATGAACAAGATATTTTGCGTTTAACTGCTGGTTGTTCAGTAAAAGTGAC
>CAMLIK010000091.1 GCA_946480175.1 uncultured Gilliamella sp. | reverse complement strand
TGATGTTCAGTCATTTTTTTCATAATTAAATCCCCTTTACTTTTATCATAGAGAACTTTCTACTTTTTTGCTGTACTATTTTAGGGGATAGTTACAAGATAGCTTTTATTTAAATTAAAGTTATTTAATATTAATTTGTTATAGTTTTATTTCGATTCCACGTCCTAGCACCAATTCCAAAAAAGATACCAGCTTAAAGCTGTTTTTTTATGTCTAACTCCTTTTCAAAGCTACCTTTCAAAGAATTTTCTTTGTCAAACATCAACTGAGATTCCCTCCATATGAAGTGTAAAATCGGATACAAACCCGGATACATTTGGTTCGATAATGGCGTGTATCTATAAATATTGTTAACTAATTTAATCCGTTAAAACTTTATCAAGACGCTTATAATCTTGACGATAAGCATTGAGGTTTCTAACTGACTAAATAATCAACAATAGTGATTATTTAACACTATTAACTAAAAAGTTAAATCCAATGCGATTGTAGTGATATAAATAATAGGTAATATTGGTGTATATGAAGTTACTTCTGTTGCTCTATTTTCATTGTCGAGAAGCTAAGGATTCAAGCGGTATCATAAGTAACAATACAACAAAGTTTCAGGGATTTTGACTACAATTTGTTGTATTTACCACAGTTTTTTATCATCAAATAAGCGGTTAAAACTTGTTGTATTTGAGATTGGATAAGTGACATAAATCGCTTTGCTAGATTTTTTAGAAGGAAAGTTCATAATTTTAAGATTTTCATAAAACTGATACCCTAAAACATATCCCAATAGATAACCGATAAAGACTTTTTTGCCATCATCTGTTGTTACTTTGTCATTGATAAAAATTCTGGTGTATATATCTAAAGACAAATTTATTTCGGCATTGATACGTTTTAGTTTCCTATCAACAAAACCTACTCTTTTTTGCAGTGGTATCATTTGCCCAGAATTCATATCATAGTGAGTAACCATATACGGCGCTTCACCACATGATATTTCTAACTATTTTCGCTTAATATAAGTGTCCAAATCATCATTAGCGTATTCTTTGTCAAGAATATCATTTTGTTTTTGCACAACCCAAATTGGTGTAAATACTTCCGCTTTTGATTTCGTTCGTTTTTTTGCTGCTCTCGCGGTTTTAACGCCCGTGGCATGATGATTTTTGCCATGTTACCGGTGATTAACTCAGGTCTTATCTGAGCAGATGGTGCATAGGCTATATGGTTATATTGGCTATAATTATCATTGGCCCAAATAATATTATTTATCTCATCGGCTGTAGATGTAGTTCTATCAATTAATAATATGTTGAATATTTCAGGCAATTGTTTTCTTATGTTGCTTTCTGAAATATCAGTAACCTGATAGTCACGATTCAATTGCTCATCTTTATATAACTTATTATTGAGATTAATTATTTTGTTTGGCATACAACTCGTTTCATCCAAAGATATAATTTTAGATATGTTGATAATAGTTACAGTAATAGATCCTATAAATAAATCAGATTGTTGCTGTAATTTCCTCGAATGCTCTATGTTTTAGCATAAAATATTTCATTTAAACTAATTTTATAAATACTCAATTTAAGGATGCGTTTAATTCACCAGTATAATCATTTAAAGCTAATTTAGCTAATAACATTGCTAGTCGTAGCCTAGTGAAGGTGGATAATTAAAGGAGAAGATGACAATATTACTTAGTTGGTTGTTATTCCTGAAGAAATAACAACCTAATTATATATAATGCGAATAATTTAATTTTTAATTAATAAGTTTTTGGCGAGTAAAAAGTTACCTATTGTTGCACTACCATTATTTTCAACTGACGGGGTTTTTATATATTTATCAATATTTTCAATGGTAACATAATTATTTAACAATTTTTTAAAATGCATTTTTATTCGATCTAGCATGTGATGTTGGCTCATTACTCCGCCACCAACAATGACTAACTCAGGTCTAATCACTAAGGTCGTATTCAAAATAGCTTGAGCAATATAGTATGCTTGAATATCCCAAACATCTGAACTAGCATCTAATTCTTGGCCTTTTTTACCCGTTCTTGCTTCAATACTTGGTCCTGATGCCAGCCCTTCTAAACAATCACCATGTAATGGACAAACACCTTTAAAATTGACATCTAACGAATGTTTTTTTATTAATTGATGCCCCATTTCTGGGTGACCGACACCACCTATAAATACGCCATTTTGAATAGCGCTTCCTCCAATTCCAGTGCCAATTGTGTAATAAACCAAATTATTACATGAGTTTAAATACATTTCACCATAAGCGCTTGAGTTAACATCCGTTGTGAAAAAGATAGGTATATTGAGTTCTTTCTGTATTGGTAAAACAATATTTACATTAGTCCAACCCTGTTTTGGGGTATTTAATATACATCCATACTGCTCACTAGAAATATCAAGATCTACTGGCCCAAAACTACCTATCGCTAAAGCATCAACGCGATTTTTTTCAAAAAACACAATGACCTTTTTTATTGTTTCTTCATAAGTTGTGGTTGGTATAGCCTCACTAATAATGATCTCATTATTTTCATTACCAACAGCACAAATAAATTTGGTGCCTCCCGCCTCAACACTACCATATCGTTTCATTATTTATCTCCATTAAATATTATTCATTACATTCAATTAGAACTAGCAGCTAACTAAATTAAAATGTAAATTTTTCATCCTAGTAATCATCAAAATACCTTACATTATTTTTGTATATTATATATTAGCTACATCAAAATAGAGCCACCAGATAAAGCTCTCTAATGGTACTTAAATCAATCCACCTTTTTGCTTATTCATTGGTCAGCCTAAATCAGGTTGAATATCGAGAATATATTTAATTTCAGCAAATTGATTCGACTAAAATGGATCTCATTACGCCAACAATTTTTTTAATATCACCAATATAGCAGAGCAGCTCTTTAGCCCTCATATTGTTAAACCAAACCATCTTAAGCTCTCTTTATCTTCAAGCTGTTAGAACTTTTACATACTTTTTATATTGGTCAATAACCATTTTATCGACAGCTTGAGTTGTTATTAAATAATCGACCTCTTTCAATTGAGCAAAGCTAGATTTTGAATCAATATTAAATTTACTTGAATCAATTAGCGCAATAGATTGTTGGCATTTAGCTAAAAACCTTTTTTTGTCGACAACTTCATTGTAATTATAATCAGAGAACCCGTTTTTTAGTGAAACACCTGAAGCTGAAAAGAAAAACTTATCAATATTAAAAGCATTAATAACGCTATCATCAAAAGAGTTTTGTATGGTATTTGATTTTGGTTTTAAAACACCGCCAATGATAATAACCGTTAAATTCGGATTTTCTTTTAACTTAATTGCGATATTGATACCGGTAGTAATAATCGTAATTTTGATATTAATATTTATTAATTTATTGGCGATTTCATTACTCGTTGAACTAGAATCAATAAGAATTGTATCTTTGTGTTTAATTAAAGATATCGCTAAATTAGCAATGCTCTGTTTTTCCTTCAAATTGAGAGCTTTTCTTTCTTCATAAGGTGTTTGATGTATAAATTTATTCGATAACACAATCCCGCCATGTGTTCGCTCTATATCAGGAAAATTTGCACAAATTATATCAATATCACTACGTATAGTCGGCATTGATACGTCTAATAACGCGGCTAACTCTTTAACAGTAATCGATTTATTTTCTATTACTGTTTTCAAAATAATCTGTTGTCTTTCTTCAGCAAACATAATTAGTTACCTTAAATTTTGATTTATCTGAATAATACACAAAAAACAAAATAAAATAAAACAAAAAAAACCAATAAACATAAGAAAACAAAACAGCCATAAAAAGAAAATAAAAAAAACAATTTACACCGATAAGAAAGAATAAAATAATAAAAGAAAGAGAAGAAAAAGAAAAAAAGAAAAATGTTAATAATAGCAATTTAAGGAGTAGTTTATGTTAATCACTGGTAAACAAATGCTAAATATAGCAAGAAAAAATAAATTTTCTGTTCCAGCTTTTAATGCGGGTAGTGGGCAATTACTTACCGCAGTCATGGAAACGGCTGAACGCCTTAACGCACCATTTATAATGGCTATTCACCCTGATGAACTTGCTTTCTTAAAAGATAGTTTTATCAGTCAAGTTATTTATGAAGCTAATCACAGTAAAATCCCTATTTGTATTCACTTAGATCATGGCGCCAACATGCAACAAGTCGCCCATGCCATTCAATTGGGTTTCACCTCAGTAATGATAGACAGTTCACATCAACCATTTGATGAAAATATTAGAATTACTAAAGAAGTCGTAAAATTAGCACATAGCGTTGGCGTGTCAGTGGAAGCAGAGTTAGGCACCATTGGTGACACCGGTTCTACCGTGGAAGGGGGAGCCAGTGAAATTATCTACACCGATCCACTAAAAGCCAAAGAATTTGTTGAAGAAACAAAAATTGATTCTCTTGCGGTAGCCATTGGTACATCACATGGTATTTATCCAAAACACTTAGTTCCTAAATTACGTTTAGATATTCTAGAAGGAATTTATAAGCTGGTCTCAATCCCATTAGTACTTCATGGGGGATCTAGTAATGCTGATGATGAACTTGCTGCTTCGCTAGATTTAGGAATTGCCAAAATAAACATCTCTAGTGATATAAAAATCTGTTTTGCTAATAAATTACGCGAGATGTTAAATGGAGGCAATAACGAGATTAGAGAGCCTAATGTTTTATTCCCACCTTGCATGCTAGAAACGCAAAAAGTAGCAGAGCAAAAAATTAAATTATTTAAAGCAGATAATAAAGCATCATTATATTATCGATAAGTTTGAAGACTATATAAGAACAAATAGCTAAATGCTTGTTCATATTAATAAATGTAAGCTAAAAGCCGGTTAATTGTCGACCGGCAACAAGCAACGGATTATTACATTTAATAAGAGGAAGAGTTTATGTCATTAAATAAAATTTTAGATGAACAAGTCATTGCCACAAATATTGATGCAAAAAATAAAAATGAAGCATTACTGATTTTATCAGAGAAACTACTTAATGCTGGCTATATTAATGATATTAATTCATTTCTGGAAGATATCTATTATAGAGAATCATTGGGAGCAACAGGTATAGGTAATTATATTGCAATTCCTCATGGTCAAAGCGATAGCGTACTACGAAATGGTATTGCTATCGGGAAATTCAACCAAGAAATTGAATGGGAAACTCTTGATGATAAAGGAGTTAAATTAATATTTTTATTTTCGGTCAGCGCTAATAATGACGGTGCTAATGAACATCTCATGTTGTTAGCACAACTAGCCGGTAAGCTTGGTAATGATGATGTTATTGATAGATTGTTAGAAGCAAATGATAGTCAGGAAATTAAACAAATTTTCACTAGTTACTAATAACAAATTTATCAACAAGGAATTGTAATAAAAATAGGACAAAGGCTATGAATATTATTGGAATCGCTGCCTGTACCGCAGGAATTGCACATACTTATATTGCAAAGGAAAAATTAATCACTGCCGCCAAAAATGCTGGGCATAACATACATATTGAAACTCAAGGTACGATAGGTGTACAAGATGAAATTCCCGATGAGTTAATTCAAAGTGCTGATATTGTTATATTAGCTATTGATGTAAAAGTATCTGGAAGAGAACGATTTGCCAACAAAAAAATCATTGAGGTCCCCACAGAAATTGCCATAAAGTCCCCCAATAAATTAATTAAGAAGATCGAAGAAGCTATTTCTCAATAATCTTACAGGTGAGGTTGCACATGAAGATGTTCAAATTAATAGAGTTAAAGCGTCATGCTCTAACAGCTATATCATATTTAATACCCATTGTTGTCAGTGCTGGTTTTTGTCTTGCTATAGGTAGTTTATTTGGTGGGCAAGTAATGAATAGTTTCCATGATGATTTCCGATTAGTTGATGCGCTTTCAACAATGGGGGTTCTGGTTCTTGGAATGTTACCGGTGGTGATATCTACGGGTATATCTTATTCAATCGCTGATAAACCAGGTATTGCTCCCGGTTTTTTGACCGGACTAATTGCGATTAATATCGGCGCAGGCTTTATCGGTGGTTTTATCGGTGGCTATATTGCTGGTTATATTGCTTTACTTCTCAGAGAGAAAATTAAAGTACCACATTGGGCGGAAGGGCTAAGACCGGTTTTAATTATTCCTTTATTATCGGCTTTTGCCATGGGTCTCATAATGTACTACGTTGTCGGCACCCCAATTGCTGCATTCACTGAATTACTTATGGACTACTTAAAAAATCTTAATACGAGTGAAAAAATTGTATATGGATTAATTATTGGTGTTCTTTCAGGAATTGATTATGGTGGCCCAATCAATAAAACCGTGGTCATGTTTTTACTTTCATTAGGTCCAAATGGTTATGAACCAATGGCGGTTATGATTTTAGCCTCAATGGTAACGCCTTTTGGTATGACAATCGCTTACTTTATGCAAAAAATATTTTCTAAAAATATTTATACCAACAATGAAGTTGAAACATTAAAAGCGGCATTTCCAATGGGGGTCTGCCAAATCACAGAAGGTTGTTATCCGATTATCTTTAATGACTTACTCAGATGTTTAATAGCAACTGGCGTTGGTGGTGCTGTTGGTGGTGCAATTAGTATGGCATGTGGTAGTGCTACACCAGCACCTGCTGGTGGGCTATTTGCAATGGTGACAATGGTCAATCCTATCCAATGGTTTATTGCCTTAATGGCTGGCTCACTTGCTACTGCAATTATATTATTTGTACTGAAAAAACGAGTCAATCTAGATGATAACAATGAACTTACTATTGATGACGAGAAAGATATTGACTTAGATTCAATAAAAATCAGTTAAATCTATAAAAATTGGATGGCTATGGAAGTCATTATCGAATAAACCATAACCATCTAAATACTAAATATAGACTTAGTTATATGAGGTGTATTATGTTAGTTAGTGAAGATTATAAGAATAATGTCAAAGAGTTATATAAAAAATCTCAACTTATTCTAACTGAACAAGAGTTAAATAATATTGAGTTTGCTGATTTCGGTTTAAATAATATTGAAAATGAAGGTTTAAATTTAATTATTTATATTAATACTGACCGATATTGTGCCAAAGAAATGGTATTACTACCTAACCAAACCTGCCCTGAACATCGACATCCTGACATCAACAACAGCAGAGGAAAACAAGAAACATTTCGTTGTCGATGGGGTAAAGTATATTTATATGTTGCAGGTGAAAATAAGGGCAGTATATCTTGTACTTTACCACAGGGAGGTAATCAACAATACTATACTGCTCGCCAAGAGATTGAATTACTCCCCGGTGAGCAATATACCATCGACCCAAATATTAAACATTGGTTTAAAGCTGGACCTGAAGGTGCTGTAATAAGTGAATTCTCATCAACCAGTTATGATGAATTTGATATTTTTACCAACCCAAATATCAATAGAGTTTGCCAAGACCAAATCACATAAGTGAAATGAACTTGTCATGATAATGACTTAAATTTTACCGTACTATAAAGCAACCTAAGAACAACCATAATAAAGGGTTTATTTATCATAATTATTCGTGGAAATAAGATTAAATAAACCCTATACACACAAGGTAACCTACAGATTAATAACATTAGCTACTAACTAAATCTGACTATTAACAATGACACTAAGCAAACAATCTAAACCAAAAGACCAGCAATTCACATTAAAAGTACTGCTGTATTAAAAAAATAACCGCCGATAAATCAATCATATTAACACCATTCTATCTGTAAAATTTAATCAAGTTAAAACGTTATCCTATTGGTAGCCAGTTTAAACTGTTTAAAAAACTTCTTTAATTATTATTCGAAAGGTATATAGCTATTTATCCTTTGATAGTATTGAAAAACATTTTTAAAGCTACCTTCCAACAAATTTTCTTTGTCAGCTAATTGATAATGATCCAATATGTTTAGAACATAATAAAATT
>CAMLIK010000090.1 GCA_946480175.1 uncultured Gilliamella sp. | reverse complement strand
TGGACTAAAGATACAAGATCACTTTTAGTTTCTTTATTATAAACGTCAAGATAAGCTTGATGCTGTGCTGCATTAAGATCGATACTTCCTTCTACTAAAGCGGTATTTGAGTCTCTAAGAGAGCTGAAATTTACCAATTTAACTTTATAACCTTTTTGTTCTAAAGCGGGCTTAACAACTTTTTCCATCATTATATTGTGCATACTTGGTGGCAAACCAACTATGATCTCTTTTTTATCTTGTTGACTTTTTTGGGCTGATTCTGATTTATTGTCACAGCCAATTAAAGTCAAACCCAACAGCATAATTATGCAAATATATTTTTTCATTATTGCTCCCTATTTCAATCAGTAAATTAATCTAATTGAACAATTGATTCTATTTTTTAGAGATAACATTATAGATAGTGATTAACTATTGGGATAATACGAAAAAATTATATCTATATTCATATTAGATATATACAATTAATCTTTAGTTTTAACTAAATTTTAGATAACACTTTCAACCGACTGCTCAGCCAAATTTTCTTTTAACCATCTTACAAAAGCTTTAACTTTTGGATTTCTTCCCTTGGAAGCAGAAACAACATAGTAACGTTGTTTGCATGTTAACGTCATATTTGGAAAGGGAGTAACTAACTCCTTTGATTCAACATATTTATTGATAATATGTTTTCTTCCCATGGCAATACCTGAATGATTAATCGCCGCGAGGATTGCTAAATCAGATCGATCAAATAACATTGTAGGTAAAGCTTCAAAATCTAGATCAATATTAAAATGCTTCACCCAAGATTGCCATTCGTCGAAGTTGGTATCATATCCCCAAGCTTGATTATCATGTATTATTAAGCAATTTTTTAGATTTTCAATATTTTCAGTAAGTTGATGATATTCCGCATATTGAGGGCTACACACAGGTACAATCGTTTCATTCATTAAATGATAAACATCCAAGTCGTTATACTCTAAATCATCAAAATAAATGGCTAAATCAATACGATGACGATCAAAATTGATTATTTCATTACCTGTTAATATATTCAAGATAATATAAGGATGTTTCTTGTTAAATTCTGATATTCTTGGAACAAGCCAGCCTTGCGCAAAGGAAGGACGAGAATAAATGGTCAACGGCCCGATTAATTCCTGACTCTTTATTTCAAGGATTTCTTTATTTAATATCGACAAAGACTTTTTTAAAATATTAAATAAATTTTCACCATCAGGGGTCAACTCAATACGGCGATGAAACCGGTTAAATAACTTAAAATTTAATTCTTCTTCAAGCTTATTAATTTGATGGCTAACGGCACTTGGAGTAATACATAATTCTTCCGCTGCGCGCATAAAGGAATTATATCGTGCAACTGCTTCAAAAGTGTGGAATTTAGCTAATTGATATCCTGATATCAATCGGTTAGTGGTAATAAAACGATCATCATCAAACATTGTACATCCTTCCTTACCTATTTTCTTAACATTTAACTAAAAATGTTAAATCAAATACAATTAATTAAATTAATGATTGTTACTTTCTTACAGCCTGACACTTATTCAACCGAATCTTATTCATGTGAACATGATTTATAATCATTTGTCAGTTATCTCTCCATAAAATCTAATACAAGGTAATTTTTACTTTAATTAGAATAGGAAAACATTATGGATTCACAGATTTGGGTTTTAGGTGTTTTAATAACGAGTATTTTATTAATTGTAATAAGTATTATCAAATTTAAACTTCATCCATTTTTAGCCTTATTATTATCCAGTTTTTACGTAGGTGCATTAATGGGAATGAAGCCATTGGCAATGATTTCCTCAATCGAAGATGGTATTGGTGGTACACTTGGCTTTTTAGCGGCAGTAATTGGTTTAGGTACCATTCTAGGAAAAATGATGGAAATATCAGGTGCAGCTGAACGCATCGGTATTACCTTACAAAAATGCCGCTTTTTATCACCAGATGTTATTATGGTATTGATTGGTATGATTTGTGGTATAACGTTATTTGTTGAGGTCGGCGTTGTACTTTTAATACCATTAGCATTTTCAATTGCTAAAAAAACCAAAACTTCATTATTAATGTTAGCGATTCCATTATGTACTGCATTAATGGCCGTTCATTGTATTGTCCCTCCTCATCCAGCTGCATTATATGTCACTAATGCTTTAGGTGCTGATATTGGTAGCGTTATTTTATATGGATTAATTATTGGAATAATCGCATCATTATCTGGAGGTCCTATTTTTTTAAGAATGATCAAAAATAGAATTCCATTTAAAGCTGTACCAGAACAATTTTCAGATCTAAAAGTAAGAACTGAAGAAGAACTGCCTTCATTAGGTGCAACATTGTTTACAGTATTATTACCCATTTTTCTCATGCTGATAAAAACAACTGCTGAGTTGAACATGGATAAAAACACTTCAATTTATACTGTTTTAGAATTTATCGGCAATCCTATTACCGCTATGTTTATAGCAGCATTTGTTGCCTATTATATGCTAGGTCTAAGACGTGATATGAAAATGTCTGACCTACTCAATAAAACTGAAGATTGCTTTTCATCAATTGCCAATATTTTATTAATTATCGGTGCTGGCGGTGCATTTAATGGTATTTTAAAAGCGAGTGGCTTGAGCGATAGTTTAGCAAGTATTTTATCCCATTTAGATATGCATCCAATTTTATTGGCGTGGTTAGTAGCAATAATTTTGCATGCTGCAGTAGGTTCAGCGACAGTTGCAATGATGGGCGCCACAGCAATCGTATCACCGATGCTAGCTCTTTATCCTAATATCAGTCCTGAAATCATTACATTGGCTATAGGTTCGGGTGCTATTGGTTGTACAATAGTTACCGATTCATTATTTTGGCTTGTTAAGCAATATTGTGGAGCGACAATGAGTGAAATTTTAAAATACTATACCACCGCAACATTCATTGCTTCAGTAGTTGCATTAATGGGTACTTTTTTATTATCTAATTTTATTTAGATATCTTTCAAGGAGCGAATATGAATCAAATAGAGATAAAAACACTTATTGCCGATAAACCGTTAGTAGAAAATTTAATTAAACTTCAACCAAGCTGTTGGTTTAACCCTAATACCACTACTTTAGCAATCGGTCTTCCTTACGTTGGACTAGATCAAACGGATATAAAAAAAGCGAGTGAACGATTAAAACGTTTCGCACCATATTTATCATTAGCTTTCCCTGAAACAGCTATAACCAAGGGTTTTATTGAATCACAATTAGTTGAAATTACTAATATGAAAAATGCCCTTGAAGCCAGATATAATGTTGATATCGCAGGTAAGCTTTATTTGAAAAAAGATAGTCATTTACCAATTTCTGGCTCAATTAAAGCTCGAGGTGGTATTTATGAAGTCTTAACTCACGCTGAAAAACTAGCCATTGAAAATGGACTATTATCAGAACAAGATGATTACAGCAAATTATATTCTGATAAATTTAAACAGTTTTTTAGTCAGTATAGTATTGCTGTAGGTTCAACAGGTAACCTTGGTTTATCAATTGGCATAATGAGTGCTAAACTCGGATTTAAAGTTAGCGTACATATGTCTGCTGATGCTCGAGAATGGAAAAAACAGAAATTACGTGATCATGGTGTTAATGTTGTTGAGTATGAGCAAGATTATGGTGTTGCGGTTGAACAAGGCCGTAAAGCGGCAGAGTCTGATCCAAAATGTTTCTTTATCGATGATGAAAATTCTACTACCCTATTTTTAGGATATTCAGTCGCCGGTGAACGCTTAAAGCAACAATTCAATGAACAAGGAATTAAAGTTGATAAAGATCATCCACTTTTTGTCTATTTACCATGTGGTGTAGGCGGTGGACCTGGCGGTGTTGCTTTTGGTTTAAAAATGGCATTCGGTGATAATGTACACTGTATTTTTGCTGAACCAACACATTCACCGTGTATGTTACTAGGAGTTTATACTGGTCTACACGACAAAATTTCGGTACAAGACATCGGAATTGATAATATTACCGCCGCAGATGGATTGGCTGTTGGTCGTGCTTCTGGATTTGTTGGACGAGCTATGGAACGCCTGTTAGATGGATATTATACCTTGTCGGATCAGGAAATGTATGATTTGTTAGTACTACTGGATAAAACTGAGCACATTCAACTTGAACCGTCTGCCCTTGCCGGTATGCAAGGTCCGGTAGTTGTAACTAACAACTCGGAATATTTAGAACGTATGCAATTCACTCCTCAGCAATTACAAAATGCAACTCATTTAGTATGGGCAACTGGCGGTGGAATGGTACCGAAAGAAGAGATGCAAAAATATTTAAATTCAGGAAAAATTTAGTGACTGTTACTGACAAATATCTCAATGATATTTGTCAGTAAATTTAATTTTATACATTGTGACTAATTAAAGTGCTCCGACAATACGATGAGGCAAGTAAAGTTCTTCAAGATAAGCAATATCATCCTTAGTTAATGAAAGCTTTAATGCGCCTACCGCATCATCCAAATACAGAGTTTTGGTTGCCCCAATGATCGGCGAAGCTACACCTTTGGCAAATTGCCATGCCAGAGCAACTTGCGTCATGGTTACTGCATATTTTTGCGCAATTTCATTAACCCTTTTCACTATATTCATGTCGATTTGTTGCGTACTATCGTATTTAGCAACTGCAGTTTTATCAGTCTTACTACGTAGAGTATTGGTCTGCCATTCTAATCGGGAAAGTCTACCTGCAGCTAAAGGGCTATAAGGAGTTAATGAAACATTGAATTGCTTACAGACAGGAATCAATTCTCTTTCATCTTCACGATATAATAAATTATAGTGATTCTGCATCGAAACAAACGGCGTCCAACCATTTTGTTTAGCGACTAATTGCATATTATAAAATTGATAACCATACATCGCAGAAGCACCTAATGCTCGTACTTTACCACTCTGAACTAAATGGTGTAACGCAGCCATGGTTTCCTCAATCGGTGTACTGTAATCGAAACGATGGATAATATATAAATCAACATAATCGGTACCTAATCGTCTCAGGGATCCTTCAATTTCTCGTTCAATTGCTGTTTTAGATAAATGCCCTTCATTAAAATAGACTTTAGTAGCCAGAATTACTTTGTCTCGAGCTATATTTCGTTTAATCGCTCTTCCTACATATTCTTCGCTGGTACCACTAGAGTATGTATTTGCTGTATCAATAAAATTAATTCCTAGATCTAAGGCATGTTTAATAATTGTTTCGCTTTGTTCTGGATTAAGTGTCCAATCATGCATTTTACTAGCAGGATCGCCAAAACTCATACATCCTAAACAAAATCGTGAGACTTCAATATCAGAATTACCTAATTTTATATAATCCATACTTTTTACCTTACTAGTTAATAATAGATTGAATAATTTAATAAATTGTTAAAAATTCAATTTTAATTATGATTATTTTATCGTTAACTTTTATTGAGATAAACGTATTATTCATTTATAGTATCATGAATTAAATTCATTAATTGTCTATTTATATCCTATGTATAACTATAATGAACTAAGTTATTTTATTACTATAGCTAAAGCAAAAAGCTTTGTTGGTGCAGCCAAATCTTTAGGTGTTTCGTCATCTGCACTAAGTCATAGCATGCGAAACTTAGAAACACGTTTGAGTTTACGGCTATTTAATCGTACGACTAGAAGCCTTTCATTAACAGAGGCAGGAGAACAACTTTATAAACAAATATCCCCTTTATACCGACAAATCAATGAAGAAGTTGCCGCTCTTGGTGATTACCTTGATACTCCATCGGGTACCATTAGAATTAATGCATCGAATATTGCTATTGAAAATTTTATATACCCTAAATTAAGCCAATTTTCACTACGCTATCCACAAATTAAAATTGAAATTCAATGTGACAATAACTTAGTTGATATTGTTAAACAAGGTTTCGATATGGGTTGTCGAATTGGTAATGATTTGGCGAAAGAGATGATAGCAGTAAAAATATCAGACCCTTTGCGTATGACTTTAGTGGCTAGTCCGAATTATTTGCATCAGAGAACAAAACCAAAACAGATTAATGATTTAGATCAACATTTATTAATTGGCAAAAAAGTTTCGACACAATATGGAATGGAATCGATATGGGAGTTTTCCGATAAAGGAAATCTTATACAATATCACCCTATTTCTCACTTCACAATCAATAATCATTTAAGAAAACAAGCGACTCTTGATGGTTTAGGTATTAGTTGGATTGGTTATCCAGATGTAAAAAATGAATTAGCTTCAGGACAACTTATAGAATTATTACCTGAATATTCAATTACATATGAACCTTTTTATATTTATTACCCAAGTCGCAAGGGGCATTCAAATGTATTTAAACTAGTATTACAGGCCCTAAAAAACTAATTTAATATCAACTAATTGTTAAACGAAGATGACACAAAATATTAATATTAAAATATGAAAACAATTTTACGTTTAATATTCGAAAAATAGTACATTATGATAAATCTTAGATAAGGTTAAAAATGAAATTTTTCTAATGTTAAATAACGTATCGATCTTTATTGATATTGGATAATGTCAGTTTGAATAATTAGTTATTTAATAAAAAATAACTAATTATCTTACTGGCGCTATTTTATTGAACGGTTTCGATATGGTAACGCTTTAATAACATATTACTGAATTTGTTGTGTGGATCTAATCGAGCTTTAAGTTTAAAAAATTGCTCAGCTTGTGGATATGCTCTTTGAAATTGTTCTGTTGTTGCATGTAGTTGATAAGGTAGATAGTAGCTGCCGTGATTTTCCAGAACTGCATCTATTAATTCTCTAGTCCAATTACCAACATATTGTTTACTCCGTTCATCAGTATCTTGCTGATAATAGATCACGAAAGCAAATACTTCTGATTTTGCCCAAGCCAGTAATGAACCACTATCTTGATTGGCATGACGAATAGAAATATTAATAACATTAACTTTATTTTTTTTCAAAATAGTGACTAATTTTGGATAAAAGTGATCAAATTGTTCAACCGGTATAAAATATTCTTGCAAAACAAAGCTTTTATTTTTAGTCGCTATCGGTTGTAAATACGAGACATCATAACTAGCCTCATAATTACGCCACATTACTGGTTTTTTTATATAATAAAAATCATCAAATAATTTTCGTAAATTTTTACCAATAGACGATGAAGATACAATTTTGATTGGTTTTTCCAAATTTTGGTTCTTTTTATCATCAGATCTCAATCGTTCTAAAATCGTTAATGGTTCTTCAGTCTGTTTATAAGTGACCGATCTCACTCTTTTATAATCTGGTGGATAAATTACAGCGTTATGGAAGATTGATTTGCTATCAGAACGTATATTCTGTTTGAAATATTCATAATAGTTTGCTATTGGCATAGCTTTACTAAAACGTTTGACTTTAACATTATCTGCAAGTTGTAAAGTCACTTCGGTGATTATACCTAAGCCACCATAACCACCAATAGCACCATAGAATATATCTTGATTTTGCTCAGGACTAGCTATTACTACTTTGCCATCAGCTAACACAATTTTGAATTGTTTTACCGAAAGAATTATAGGTCCTTCACCTATATAACGGCCATGAACATTAACACTTAATGATCCACCAATACTAAAATCAGCATAACTTTGCATTATTTTTACAGATAAATCATAAGGGTCTATAAGCTCTTGAACTTGATGCCATGTGGCACCGGTCTCGATAGTTAGCAACTTTTGTTCAGGTTTAAAATCAATGACATGATTTAATTTGCGAGTATCAATTTGCACCGCCCCCTGGATTGCTGTTTGTCCTCCCATACTATATTTACCACCAGCGATACTAATTGGTCCGGTAGCCTTTTTAACTATATCAACAACTTGTTGAGTAGATTCTGGTTGCACAACTGCAGCAACTTGAACTGGTGTCATTCCAGTTACATCATTGACTTCTACTGCCATGACTGTCAATGGCAATAAAAAACCGAGTACAGATA
>CAMLIK010000089.1 GCA_946480175.1 uncultured Gilliamella sp. | reverse complement strand
AGTTTGGTACGAACAAAAACTTCCAATTCACGGAAAATAATCCAACCATCATTATGCCAAAATACCATACCTGGTGCTTCTTCTTGCATATGATAAAGATCAAGTTGTTTACCAATTTTACGATGATCGCGTTTTGCCGCTTCTTCTAAAAATTGTAAATAACTGTCGAGTTGTTTTTTATCTGCCCATGCAGTTCCATAGATGCGTTGTAACATTTTGTTATCACTATTACCACGCCAATAAGCGCCAGCAACTTTTTGTAATTTAAAATGGTGACAAAAACGCATATTAGGCACATGTGGTCCACGACACATATCAATATATTCTTCATGATGATAAAGTGCTGGAGTAGAATCTTTAGGAATGTTTTCATCTAAAATAGCAATTTTATAAGGTTCGTGACGTTCCCAAAAGACTTCTCTTGCACGTTCCCAACTCACTACTTCTTTTTTAACTGGGTAATCTTTTTTGGCCAATTCATGCATGCGTTTTTCTAAAGCATCAAGATCTTCCTGAGTTAAAGAGTGATCTAAATCGACATCATAATAAAAGCCATTATCAATGGTAGGCCCGATAGCCATTTGAGTATTAGGCCATAATTGTTTTATGGCATGTCCTAATAAATGTGCACAAGAATGACGGATAATTTCAAGTCCATCTTCATCTTTAGCGGTAATAATAGATAAGGTTGCGTCATGCTCAATAACATCACACGCATCTTTACGTTCACCATTAACACGGCCTGCGATACAGGCTTTAGCAAGCCCTGCACCAATACTTTGTGCAACTTCTAATACAGTAACAGGTTTATCAAATTGACGTTGACTACCATCAGGAAGAGTAATAATTGGCATAATAAATCCTTATAACAGTGGTGCGCCACACGAAAGCGCACATGCGTACATAAATAAATAGACGGAGTATACTATCACTTATCATGAGGATTTTAAATAGGCTTGAACTTGATTTAAAAATAGATTTATCTCTAGTGATTAAATACATCCTGATTTCATAACGAATAAAAACAGACATTAGCCTATTTTTAATTATTAATAGCCTTTTTAGTGATTATTTTTGATTAGGAATCAATAAAACGATGTTGTAATCGAATATGAAAATAATAGTTATGACCTAGCTATTATTCACTAATTAAAAAGCTAGGTCTCAAAACAGATTATAATTCGGTTAAATATGTTTGCGGTATAATAGGCATCGGGCCGCTTTGAGTACAAACATATGCAGCGATGTGATTGGCTTTACTATTAATTTCTTGTAATTGTTTGCCTTTTAAATATAGCACGCTGCTTATTGCCATAAATGAATCACCAGCACCAACAGTATCAATTGGGGTGATTTTTTCAGCAGAACAATGATTCTGTTCATTTTTAGTAATAAGATGACTACCTTCACTACCACAGGTATAAATTAACAACTCAAGTTGATAATGTTCATTTAGATAATTGAAAAGCGCTTGCGGATCAGCTTTTATCTTCAATAAATCAGCAACAATTGGTAATTCTTCATCATTTAACTTTAAGATATTGGCATGTTCAATACACAAAAGTAAAGTCGCGTTATTATAATGATTTTGACGTAAATTAATATCAACAATAATTTTGCTTCGTTGTGATCGATGATTAACAATCTTTTGCAATAATTCGTGATTATGCATATTACGTTGAATTAAACTGCCGAAATAGATTGCATCTAAATCATCTTGCTGAATAAGTTCTAATAATTGATCTGTTAATTGAATATCATCCCAAGCAACAGGATTAACAATATCATAAGTGGGTTTACCGGCTGAATCTAATTTAACTAATACCGTTCCAGTTGGATAATTTGCAGATATTTGAATTTGTTGTGGGATTTGCAGTTTTTCAATCTGTTCACGTAATTCTCTACCATTGTCGTCATCGCCAATTGCTGAAACTAATATTGCATTTGCTCCAGCTGATTTGGCATGATAACAAAAGTTGGCGGCAGCTCCGCCAATCTTTTTCCCATTAGGTAAACAATCCCATAAAAATTCACCTATTGCAACAATCTTTATGTCATTCATCTTCGATTAACCCTTGTTTGACATCAATATTTTTTTCCATACTATCGGCTTGCTTCTGCCAATCATCAAATTGACCATATGCAGTATAAATCGTTGAACCGGTAGGTAATTCTGGATACTCATTTTCACCATTAGTACCCCAATTAACCCAACCGGAATCTTTACGTTGAACAATTTGATAACGTCCGACAATATTACTCGTATACCAAACCATAGCATAACCTGATTCGGGATTTATTTCAGCCGTTTTATTTGCAGCAAGTGGAAAAATCGTTTGTTCTGGCACACTATTAACATCTACATCTTTAGCAAATAATACTTCTTTGTTTCGAGCGCTATTATGCACAACATGATGAGCTTTACGCAGAATAGTTTTAACGTGTGATTTTATTTCTTCATCACTTAAAATACCTTCTTTAACACAAAATAGGCGCCAGAAGAAATCCCAAGAAACTGCATTAATATTATCACCAATGGACTCTCGATAGAGTCTTGCATTTGGTGGAAGTTGATCTAGTGGTTGCGATAAAATTCGATTAACTTCATCAGCTAGAATATTGGCATAAAGATCACCTTGACGATAAAATGTACCGCCATAGCTAGCAAAACGAGAAAATACCACATTATTTTTACCACTTTCATACTCATCACCAACGGTGATCTTATTTATGACCGGCATACCATCAACAGAAGTTTCAAAATCATCAACATGATAAGTACGCCTAAACCATGGTGATTGATAGAAAAACTCCCAAACAATTGAAAATGATTTATCATGCAAAGCTGGATCTAAGCCATTAGGGATTTTACCATTAAAACGATAACGACAATAAATTGGACCTTCAACCTCTGTTTCACACTCTACGATGGTATGCTCAGGCGGATTAATTAATCCATTGGCAGGAGTAAAAAAGGGTCCATAAAAACCACCTATAGCATTAGAGCAATCTTTAATCAAATTACGACCTTCCGCTTTAGCAGAAAAGTAACGAATACCCCATTTCCCATATGATGTCCCGTCTGCAGTACCACGACATAATTCTAAAATATAGTGGCCTGTATCAAGTCTTTTTACACCATCATTCAAAGTAGGCACTAGTTGTTTTATGCCATTTGCATTATCTACAGGCGTTTTCTCATCAAGATACAAAGTATAATTTTCAACTAACTGCTCTAAATTAGTTACTATAAAGGCGATTGAGCAAGCAGAGATTAGTGTATCGGTGGTATCATCATAAACTATATCAAACAATTGATGTGGTATAACTTTCTCTTGTTCATTAACTAGTTTTAATTTAGACGGATCTATTGGCTGTTCTTTGAAAAAAAGACGCGCGATTACCGGTTCATTATGTCGAGTAATACCATCTGGGTTATTTAACATCAAAGTACATTTTTTCATTTTATTGTCCTATTAATTAAATTTGCTATTATTCATACATTTAAAAACAAATTAGTCTAAATTAGTTTGCTTTCTTGCGTTTTAGCATATCGACATAGACGGCTAAAAAGATAATTACGCCTTTTGCAACTAATTGCCAAAATGAATTAACCCCCAATAAATTCAAACCATTGTTAATAATGCCGATAACTATCACACCTAAAATAGTGCCACTAATGCGACCTATTCCACCTGACATTGAAATACCCCCAAGTACACAAGCTGCTATAGCATCCATTTCATAACCTTGTGCAACTGATGGTTGTCCTGAATACATTCTTGCTGCAAGCACTATTCCTGCGAAAGCAGCTAAAAAACCGGCAATGGTATATACAATGATTTCAACACGTTTAATGGCTATACCTGATAATCTCGCAGCCTCACGATTACCACCGAGAGCATAAATATAAGTACCTAAACGCGTTCGATTAACAACCACCAACATGACTACTATAAATACCAACATATAGATAACTGGATATGGAATCATGCCTAAGTAACCTGTACCTATGCTGGTAAACCCCTCATCAAAAATACGAATTGATTGACCACCACTATAAATATAACCTACGCCACGAGCGATCATCATCATTGCTAATGTAACGATGAATGGAGGAATACCTGTATAAGCAATAGCGACACCATTTGCCGCACCACATAAAGTACCAATAAATAAACCTAGCATAATAGCTGGAACAATGCTCATTTCACCGATTGAAATAAATCCAACTGTGAGTGTACCCGCCATAGCGACGATCGAACCTACCGATAAATCAATACCACCCAATATGATGATCAATGTCATTCCTAACGCTAAACACATATTAGTGGATACTTGTCTTAACACTGAGAGCATATTTTCTTGGGAAAGAAATACCGGACTAGCAAAACTTAAAATGATACTAATTAATAGAAGCGCAATTAAAATCCCTATATTATTAGTAATAAAATTTTTGAAACTTCTAATAATGATATTATTGGTTATTGTAGAGTGATGATAGCTCATATCATCTGATTGTTTCATAGATTGGCTAGCCATTTTAAGCTCTCCCTGTTGCTAATTTCATAATTTTTTCCTGTGTTAATTCTGATTGCGATAATTCACCTTGAATTTGTCCATTCGCAACAACACAAACACGATCACACATATTGATAATTTCTGGTAATTCTGAGGAAATCATAATAATAGCCATGCCACTTGCACAAAGTTCATCAATGATTTGATAAATTTCGGCTTTAGCACCAATATCAATTCCTCGAGTAGGTTCATCTAAAATGATGATTTTCGGTTTAGTTGCTAGCCACTTAGCTATCACAACTTTTTGTTGATTTCCGCCACTAAGCTGACCAACAATTTTGTCAGCATCTGGGGTTTTTATATTGAGCTTATTAATATAGTATTGAATGATATCTTTCTGTTTTTGTTGATTAACAAAACAACCATGCATAAATTGTTTCAATACTGTTAATGTTAAATTGAATGCGATACTATTACCTAAAATAAGACCTTGTTTTTTTCTATCTTCAGGAACTAAAGCTATTCCTATATCAATAGCATCTTGCGGCGATTTGAGCTTAACAAGCTGATTGTCAAAATAAATTTCACCACTATCATATCGGTCTGCGCCAAAAACTGCTTGCATGATTTCACTCCTACCTGCCCCCATAAGACCGGCAAAACCTAAAATCTCTCCTTTCTTTAAATGAAAATTAACGTTATTAAATACTCCTTTTTTCGAAAGATTTTTAACTTCTAATAAACGTTCTCCGTTTTGTTGATAGTGACGTTGATAATAATTATTTAAGTTACGCCCAACCATCAATTTGACTAATTCATCAATATTGGTTTGTTTAGTATTGACGGTATCTATATAACTACCATCCCTAATTACAGTTATTCTGTCTGTGATAGTAAATAACTCATCCATACGGTGAGAAATATAAATGATACTTACGTTATGTTCGGTTAGTTTTTTAATCATAATAAAAAGCTGCTCAACTTCTTTATCAGTTAAAGAAGAAGTAGGCTCATCCATGATCAAGATACGAACGTTAAATGAAATAGCTTTGACAATTTCGATAAGTTGTTGTTGTGCAATGGTTAACTCATGTACAGGACGTAACACATCGATCGTTAATCCCATGCTTTCCATCATTATTTTGGCTTTGGTGATCATTTGACGATGATCTTTAAAACCCATGCGTGTTCTTGGTTCTCGGCCTAAGAAAATATTTTCATATACACTAATATAAGGAACTAAGACAATCTCCTGATGAATAACATTAATTCCTCTTGCTTGTGCATCTTTAATACCATTAATTATCTCAGTTTTACCATTAATCTTAATTTCACCGGCATCTGGTTTATAGATGCCGCCAATAATTTTGATTAAGGTTGATTTGCCAGCGCCATTTTCGCCCAACAATCCATGAACTTCACATTGTTTAAGGTTAAAGTGCATATCTTTTAACGCATGGACACCAGCAAATTTTTTTTCTATATGAGATAGTTGTAATGCAACTTGTTCCATATAAATATCACCTTATTGATTTCAATAGATATAACTTGATTAAAGTCAATGATTACTGCCAGACTTTTACTCCATATTGATCAATCATTTCTTTGGTAATTGGAAAAGTTGGTACTAATATTTCTTTAGCAACGCTTTCTCCAGCTAAAACCTTTCTACCAACTTTATAGGTTTCTTTAGCTAATTGAATTGGTGCTTGGGCAACTGTTAACGTTATATCTCCATCGCTAAATGCTTTTTTACCGTCAGGAGAACCATCAACAGTATAGACTTTAACATTTTTAAGTTTATTTGATGCTTTTAATGCAACAACAACACCTAAAGCAGAAGGATCATTTACGGCAAAAAATGCTTGTAAATCAGGATGAGCTTGAATAATATCTTCGGCAATTGGCATGGTGACCTCTAAAGCACATTTGCCATTTTGTTGAGAAAGGACTTCAAATTTACTTCTGTTTTCGCCTAATCCGGCATAAAAGCCATCAGCTCTTAAAACGCTAGCACGGTTGAAAGGACAATCAATAACAGCAATTTTAGCGCCATTAGGATAATCTTTAGCCATTTGTTCACCATTAATTTTACCGGCCAAGAAATTATCTGAAGCCACAGTACTAACCACTAAATCATCATCACTAATAGGATTATCAATCACCACTACCGGGATCTGTTTTTGTTTTGCAGCCAATAATCCTTGGCGGATACCTTCAGAATCAACGGCGATTAAGTAAATAATATCAACTTTTTGATTAATGACATCTTCCATCATTGAAATTTGTTTAGCTTGATCATATTGAGGATCGACAAGAATGTATTGATCACCATTTTGCTTGGCAATTTCAGAAAATGTATCGGATATTGCAGTAAAAAATGAATTGTTTAAAGTTGAAGTGATAAAAGCAAACTTTATAGGTTTTTTATCATCAGCATTTACAAGCTGAAAACAACTTGTAAAAAGAAATAATGTAACTGTTAAAAACGATGTTATGAATTTTTTCATAAACCCACCTCAGATAATCAAATGATTTATAATAATAATTTCCTTAAATAGTAAAACTCAAAAATATTTCGCAATATATTTTGAGTAAATTCAGTCTAATTATCTGCAACAAGGTTAACAATATTAATCTATTTCTTTTTATTATTTATGATATCAAAGTCACTTTTTTTAAGAACTTGTAAAATTTAATTTATCAAGTTTAATGGTTATGTCATACTAGTTATATTCAATTAAAGTTATATAGGTAATATAATGGCAAATAAATGTGAGCAGATTTATCAGGAAATATTATTGCAGATTAAAAGTGGAATTTTAGATTGTAATAGCGCCCTTCCGTCTTCATCTGATTTAAGCACTATATATAAGACTTCCCGACCAACAATAAGTAAAGTATTTTCAAGATTAAAAGCGGAAGGTTATATCGAAGGTAAACAAGGTAGTAAGTTTTATGTTAGACAACCCAAAGATCAACAAGTAAGCAAATATATTTTTGGAATACTGGCTCCTCGTTTAGAACAAGATGAAAGTAGAATGATTCTTGATAGTTTATATTCTGAGATAGCAAGTTTAGCCAATAATTATCAGTTTTCTCTTTTATGGGCAGGGATGCTAACCAAAAGTCAGGATATACAATCTATTTTAGATGACGTAGAAAGAGTCATCATTAATTATACAAAGAATAATATTAACGGAATATTTTTCACACCTTTAGAGTTTCATCCTTACGCGAATATCATAAACAAAAGAATTATAGATTATCTGACACTCTACAATATCCCTTGTATATTGTTAGAGAGAGACTATTGTGTTTTCCCTTCTCGAGGTAAAGCTGACTTAGTTAGTATTGATAACATTGCTGCAGGTTACGTTGTCACAAATTATTTTATTGAAAAGAAAAATACTCGAATAGCATTTGTATCAAAAAGTGATTCAGCTAATACCGTTGCTTTAAGAACAATTGGGTATAAACAAGCACTATATGATGCAGGAATTACAAAAATTAACGATTGGATAATTCAAGTGCCACAAATTGATGAAAAAGTAATTAATCAATTAGCAAAATTGAACATTAAACATGTAGTTTGTGGTAATGACTTTACGGCAATGCAATTAATCTCATTGAATCAAAGAATAAATCCAAAACAAAAATTATTTACGATTAGCTTTGATGATGCTGATTATGCAGGTCATCT
>CAMLIK010000088.1 GCA_946480175.1 uncultured Gilliamella sp. | reverse complement strand
CGGCTAACGCGGAAAATCCCATCCAGTGGCTTTCAAAAAACAGTACTGAGATAGAATAAGAAAATAGTAAAGCGGGAATCATCACCACAAAAATAATTTTTCTCGCTAAACTCGCGCCAAAGACCCGAATAGTTAAATCAGTAGTCAAAAAGATAAATGGAAAGGTAAACGCTCCCCACGTGGTATGGAAACCAAAAATATCAAAAGGGATTTGTACCAGATAATTGCTTGAAGCAATAACCAAAATATGAAAAAACGAAAGCCAACCAAGGGCCTTCATTTGTTGAGCATAAGTAAACGCGCTTGTTTGTTCTGAATTAGTGTTCAGATACATAAATTTTTCCTTTTTTAATGGGGTAAGTCAGCCCAGTGTTACAATTAATTTGAATGATTAAGATATTCGTTTAAACCTTTTTCGCGAAGAATACAGCTAGGACATTGGTTACATCCACCATCTACTCCATAATAACAAGTATGGGTGTGGCTTCGGACATACTCCAAATAGCCAAGTTTATCTGCTATTTCCCATGTTTGGGCCTTCGTTAGATACATAAGTGGAGTAATAAGATTAAAATTGTAATCCATAGCCAGATTCATCGATACATTCATTGATTTAATAAAGACATCTCGACAATCAGGATAGCCACTAAAATCGGTTTCACAGACACCAATAATAATATTACGTATACTTTGTTGCTTGGCATAACAACCTGCTAGAAGTAAGAACAGCATATTACGACCGTCAACAAAAGTATTCGGGTAATCCCCATCTTTGGCTGCTTTGATTTCTTGCGAGTCATCAATCAAAGCATTATTAGTGGTCTGTTTAATAACTGAAGTATCAATGACGGTTTGTTTAACGCCAAGATCTTCTGCAATCCATTTGGCTTTTTCAAGCTCAATAACATGCCGTTGCCCATATTGAAAGCTAATGGTTTCCACATTTTCACGTCCATAATCAGCAATGGCTTGCAGTAAACAGGTGGTAGAGTCTTGCCCACCAGAAAATATCACTAGTGCTTTACGATTTTGCATGTTTCTTTATTCCGATTTAACTATTTCGTAATACGGTTGCGTTGAAAAGATTAACGATTATCAACTTTTTCAGGATAAAGATCGTGATTAGCTAAACGATTCATCGCTATTTGCTGCCAATTGGTGCCAGCTTTACCATAATTAGCATATGGATCGATTGAGATTCCACCGCGCGGCGTGAATTTGCCCCAAACCTCAATATATTTAGGATCCATTAACTTAATTAGATCTTTCATAATGATGTTGATGCAATCTTCATGATAATCACCATGATTACGGAAACTGAATAGATATAGCTTGAGTGATTTACTTTCTACCATTTTTATATTTGGCACATACGAAATATAAATAGTAGCAAAATCGGGTTGGCCAGTAATTGGACAAAGACTGGTAAATTCCGGACAGTTGAATTTAACAAAATAATCATTGCCGGGATGTTTATTATCGAATGTTTCTAAAATTTCTGGACAATAGTCAGTTGGATAGCGAACGGATTGATCGCCAAGTAGTGTTAGGTTACTCATAATTTTCCTTAGTTTTTTAGCGTGGGAGGTTCACGAACCACGTAATAAGGCGCACACCTTACTCTTTTTAGGGCTAAAAGTCTAGAATATTGATTAAAAACCCGCTAGTTTAAGTGTTTATTGGTAGCGCAATGCTAGAATTAATTTATTAAAAAAATCGCGCATTTTAACTAAAAATGACATGTTTAATTTAATTCTATACCGAAAACGACGTTACCTTATTTTCCGTAACATTGACATGCAATGCTCTACCCTGATCATCAAAAAAACAATATTCATCACCAATATACGAACACGACACCTTGGTCGATGCATTCCACTCAATTGTCATGCATATTTTCTTATTAAAAGGATAAAAGAGATGAATATCATAACCAGATTCATCTATTCTTTGAATGATAAGTGCCATAAATGCCATAAGTTGACCGGTTGAGTAGATAAGTAGGTTATCGAATTGTTTTTGGACTATTTTTAATGGAAATTCGGAGCAATAACGAATGTCACTAAATCTAAATCGCAACTTCTGATTAAATCGATTATATTCCATTTTCATTATGTCAGAATCATGAGAAATAAATATTTTATTATTTTCTTCATTTATATCAATTCGTTTTATTAAACAATGTTCCGGCAAACTATAACAAAAAGCTTCATATTTATTTTCATTACTGAGCGTCAAAATAGTTTTGTAATTAATATTCATGGCTATTTGTTTGACACTATTCGGGGAAAAATCCACACGCCAAACCACAGATAACTTATCACTTATATCAATAATTTCTAAACAATTATCTTTAATAATAGTCCAATTGATGCCATCAAACTCCCAGCAACATAAATCAAATTTGATCACCCCAAGATCGACGATGCTACCGGTACTCAAATCGAGTTTATGAATACGATAATAATTATCTCGTTTAATCAATGCTAAAACCTGTAATCGGTTTGCAGATACTACAAAGCTATCAGCAACAATCATAAAATGGGCTAGTTGCTTACCTTGCTTATTAACTTGAATAATGCCTAGTTCACCTAATGCTAATAAAAAGTTATTATTGGTTAACGGTATCATAGCAAAAATTGCTTTCTGCCCCTTATCGGGACAATGATATCGTATTACATTACTCGTCTCTAATAACGATTTTTGTTTAACACGATTTAAACTTGATAACGGCAGATCCACCTGCAATGCTTTATCTTGAGTTAGTTTAATTAATGCTACTATATCAGATTTAGTAAATTTATTAGGATAAGTGATGGCATCAACAAGAATATGATTGATCATTATCCGCAACAAACCGCGCAATTTATCAATATATATTTGTTGTTCTAGAATTTCATAAGCTATTTCTAGTCTTGTTTGATAATAACTAACATTAGTTTTGATTTCCATTAAGCATTCTTCAAGTTTATTAATGGAATCTGGCATTAGAATAAAGCGTTTTACGATCGCTTTGGCATTAAATTTATCAACGTTACAAAGCCACTGTTCAGCTAGATAGCGATATTCTGTTAGTGGCCAAATAACATCAATCGCCGCTAACCACTCTGCTTTTTCCGCTAAGGTGTTGGCCCACTCTACTCTTAACTTCTTTGCAATTTCACGTTGTTCTTCTTCAAGCATTATAATCGCACTAGCAAATGCATGATCTCGTCTTGCTATCATTATTGCTGTATGCCAATCATTAGCTAAACAGCATAGTTTAACTATCCACGCAGTATTTGCATTCCTAGCAATAGCGAGCTCCATAGCCTGTTTGTACATTTTATGCTGTTCTAGACATTCTATCCCTTCTTTTAAATTATTGAGTAATTCAACTAAAACATAAACCGCTGCTTCAATTTTTTTTTGTTGGATTAACTTAGTAGCACTTTGTCGATATAACTGTTGCAAATAGTTTTTCAATTGTTGGTCAAGATTAATAGCGAGCGAATTTCCATAAACCGATTCACTTAATGACAATTTTTCACGCGGCTTGGGTACACCAAATGATTGTCCTATTGGAGGTTGATCACCATTGATCGGAATAGCATAACGCAAAGCATCCATCAAATTACCTTTCTCAAGTTTTTTAATCATTGTGTCAATATATTTACCTTGTCGAAAAGCAACTAAATGGCTCAATTTCGAAACTAAGGCAAATAATGTTGCGTAATGACGCCACTGACTTAATACCGATTTTTTTCGATTAGCACGCGATGGTAGCGTTGAGTAATTAAGGTTAGGAGTTGCTTGTAAATCATCCGCTTTAACATTATAAGAAAAATTTTTTGCTACAATGTTGGGAGGAAAATTAGCTTGTTTAACCTTAGATGGGAGATTGTATAGAAATTTTATAATTTTTATACCTAGCAAAATAGTCACGACATAAAATGAGGTCAAAAGGATAAAAGAGCAAATTTTAGATAAATTTTGACTAAGTCGCGTTTCAAGTGAAAATAATTTAAAATTAAAATAAATCAATATTGCCATCAGCAAGATTAATAGAATAAAAATGGGTAAGATCAAATTCCTTTTTGTTATTGATGGTTCTTGATCGTATTTATTATATTGTTTATCTTTTTCCTGTTGAATACCATTATGTTGGCTATTAATGAACGCCAACATTCGCCGATTAGGGCGAGGTATTTTTCCTGCCAATATTTGTTCGATGGATTTACTCTCTTCAATATCTTCAGATAACTCATCATAAACAATATTAATATTATAACTGTCCGTCTCGCTTAATTGATATTCTGTTAGATCAATCCAATCGGCAGGATCGATATTATCCGCATCTTCATAACGATAACAATTGATATCGTTCCCCATTACAATAACCAAATCATAATTCATGATTTCAGCATCTGGTTTTTTTACAAATTGTGTTGAGGTGAGGATTCCATTTTCTAAAACTAATGGCCAACCATCTAAATTATTACAATTGAGCGTTTTTGGGGTTGCAAACTTGAGTAAGTCACCTTGTTCAAATCGATAAATTGAACATCCTATAAACCACGATTTTATCAACAAACCTCGACGCTGCTCACTCTCAAACCATTGCTTAGGAAACCATATTCCAAATACCTTTTGTACGCCTTTCAGCGTTGGATAGCCAATAAAATAGGTGTTATTGTTCATTGTGTAAATCATCTTGATATAATTTTAATCTTATTGATCGCGTCAAAAAGGAATACAAAATTAATTCACCGATATCAGTGATAATTGTGAAGCATTGAGCTAATGAGTGATAACTATAATTGACAATTTTATTTGATGAACTCAAACAGATATCAATGTTATTATTGAGATAATCAAATGTTGCCACTTGTTTTTTATCATGATTGATTATTAGAAAATTAATTTTATCTTCATGATAATCATGAAAAAGCCCAAAAACCTGCCAGTTTAAAGGCGTTTTTACTTCAACATAACTATTTTCATTATCAAATACTTGCCATTGTTGCTCGAATCCAATGGCTAGTCGACCAAAACCTGTCAACCATAAGTTTTCGGCGGAAATAAAATACTGTAGATTATCATGAATTGATTTTATCTTTAAACAATATGGTAAATGATACAAATGTTCACTTTCTATCCAAAACTGATCTTGATTATGATAAATATAACATGCATGTCTATCACTTAATTTAAACAATGCAATAACGTTTTGAGCAATTTTCTCAACTTGTTTAATTTCCTCGCTATTTTTTGGTACGCAAAATATTGAATAAAGTACTTTTTGATCGTCAATATATAAAATATTCGTTACATCATATCCATACATCGATTGTCTAGATATCGATAAAAAATGCGACAAAGTTTGGTTTGCATTGATTTGAATAGCTTCAGATAGCGCTTTTCGTGGACCTTTAGTTCCCCATAAAAAAATTTTTTGATCTTCTTGATATAAAGCGAATATGTATTTACCTTGAATATCAATTGCCAATACCTTAGACTTTAACTTCAATTGATAAAATTTGATACGGCATTTCTGTCTCTGAGATAAGGCATCACTAATTCCAATAAAATGAATATTATTGTTTTCATTGTTAAACATTAAAACATAATCTCCATTTTTTGAAATTTTAGGCTTGAAGTTAATATTTATAGGTTCAATGAATTGTTGATTAATTACACCGTAATTACTACCTGACTCGAATTGTCCCGACAATAATTTTGCGCAAATAACTTGGTTAGGTAATGTGAGTTCAAAACGCTTTGCTACTTTATTACTCACTATATTAACTGCTATTTTACTAAAGTGATTAATCAATCTGCTAATTGATACTTTATGAGTTGCAAAATCAATTTGTGAAATGTTATTACCAATTAACCAACACTCATCATAAAAAAATTCAGATTTTTGTAAATAATTATGCCAATAATCTAATTGGTTATCATCAATACATGTAATTGTACGGCTATTCAATAACAGCTTTAGATCCTCGATACCTGAAAACAATTTTAATTTTGATCTTGATTGTATGATGCCCCAGTAAAATTGACTCTTGTGTTGATGAGCTCGGATATCGAATAATATCATCAAAATCAGATGGGCAAGCCGCGGAACACCTAATTGTAATAATCCACAATCAAACAAAGCGATAATCACACCATTCGCTTTTGATTTTTCATATATTGGCGTTACGAAAAGATGCTCATTACTAACTGCACGACGGATAAACTCATCTGGCTCTTCTTCCCCTATTAACCATTCTGTCGTCAATAAGTGTTGGTAATCTCCTCGATTGTGAATGTCACCTAAACCAGATGATAACATTTGGTCACACCATTTACTTTCCTTGACAGGACCAAGAGAATTGCTTAATTGCCAAAGCAAATCAGCAATAACGGGTTGTAAGTCTTCATCAAACCATGATAACCAAGATTGCCAAGTTTGAATTGGTTTAGTTAATTGATTATATGGCATATTCAAGAAACTCTTTGGTTAATGGCCAACTAACACCTAAAGGAATAACCATTTTAGGATGATCCCATAATAATACATGTTTATGAGTAAATTTATTCGCGATAGCATTAGCTAAAAGCAAGGTGGAAATTGATGGTTTAGCATGACATGGTAACCAAAGTTGGGGAACTTGACTGTCAACCATTGCATACTGAACTCCATCTACCCACGGCAATTGAGCTTCAGGACCAATGATGATTATAAAATCTTCACCTTTCACAAATTTAAATTTTTGCAAATCGTATTTATCTTGATTTTTCAAAAGGTAAAGTAGTAAACGTGGCACTGTTTCATGCCATGCAACTACAGCAACAGGGATTACTGCCTCATTATTGAGTTGCCAATGCCAGTTGATCAATCTTTTGTTGTTCATATTACGCTATCAATTTAATTAATTGTGTTCTTAACCGGTTTAATTCATCTGGTATAGTTTCAGTGGTGTAATTGGCATCAATTTCACGTAACACACTTTCTACTTGAATATCGCCTTGATTTAGGCAACGATTAGCCAGTTCAACCAACCTTTGTAAACGGGCGTTAGGTTGTTGCGACGCTAATTCCGTAGCGTAAAACAATTGAGAATTATTTGATAGTGTAAAAAATTCCTTTAAAATCTCTTGACCACGCTGTTGCAGATCTTTGGTCGGTAAAACGTAAAATAAAGGCCAAATGTCTTGTTTTTGAGCTTCAAGGCGACCATTTACTAAAGCTGCTGCTGCAATAAGTTTTAATGTTTTTACCACTCGTCTATCAGTCAAAATAATGCCATTTTGTCTTAGTAAACGGATTGCATCAGCAAAAAAAGGAATAATGCGATCTAATTTAACATTTTTTAAATGTTCACTCATTTCTGATAGTTCATTTAATGAAAAAACTGAATCAACATGGGTAAACTCAGCTTGCCAACCTCCGACTAATAAGTCTTCAATAAAATTATCAGTAATTGGTTCAATAAAAAGATGGATTAAAAAACGATCGGCGAAAGCAGCTAGGCCTTCGTCTTCTGGAAGCGAATTTGATGCTCCAATACAAATTTTCAATGGACAGTCTATTTGCGTATGTCCACGTCTAAATTTTCGTTCATTTAATATACCTAGCAAGGTATTTAAAATTGCCGTTGAACCTAAAAAAACTTCATCTAAAAATGCGATTTCAGCTTCCGGTAACATTCCTTGGGTATCGGTCTCAACGCTCCCTTCTCGAAGTTTTTTAAGGTTTACGGTGCCAAACAATTCTGATGGTTCGGTAAAACGACCTAAAAGATATTCAAAATAGTTACCATCCATCATTTTAGCCATACGCCTAACTACAGCACTTTTAGCTGTACCTGGCGGCCCGATAACTAATAAATGTTCTTTGGCGATAGCTGCGAGTATGATGAGTTCAGCGAGTTGCTGACGACCAATAAAACCTTGGGTGGCAACTTTAATACATTCGCGAATTTTAGTGATGTTTTCCATTATATTTCTTTATATTTATATTTATATATAAATTATAGCGTTATTATATTAGCAATTAATTATCTTAAAGAATTGTAACTCTTTTATAAAGAGAAATATTTTATAATCTATAAAAAAGGTCTCATGCAGATTTGAAATTTATCTACATGAGACCATCATTAATTTGAAAAATTTAATCTTATTATGGTTAATAATCAATAACTATCTAATAAGATAAGGACAAAAATCTCAATTATTTCGCTTTAAGTTTGTTATAATAATCAGCTAAATTATTTTTGGCTTCAGTTAACTCTTTTTCGGCATCATTTAATTTAGCTTTTAATGCATCGATTGTATCTTGATGAGCATTAACTTTGTCTTTTGCATACTCTTTAGTTTTTTCAGCTAATTCTTT
>CAMLIK010000087.1 GCA_946480175.1 uncultured Gilliamella sp. | reverse complement strand
TTCTAGGCGGGCTTTCCTTTGTATTAGGAACTGTGGGCATTTTTGTTCCTCTTTTGCCGACAGTGTCTTTTTATCTGCTTACTGCATATCTATGGTTAAATAGTTCTGATCGCCTGTATAACTATTTTACTCAAACTCGTTATTATCAAACTTATGTGCAAAAAATGCTTATCGAGAAAAAGATTTCAAAAACAGGATTAGTAAAAATGTTAACCATGGTATTTATCATTTTATTAATTCCATTTATTTTATTTGATTCTTTGCATGTAAGGATTATTTTAGCAATAGTCTTCTTTGCACATGTTATTTTTGGCGGTTATTATTTTCTCAAGAAGTGATGATATAGTTTTTGGTAAGAATAAAATTACAGGGTAAATAAGTTACCCTGTAACAATTAATCGGTAATAAAGCGAGTTAACTGATAACTATTTAAGACTTTTTTTAATCTCAATAGCTAATAATGGGTTCCACATTGCTCCTGTAGCACTCATTACCGCATCAGCGCCATTTTGAATAAATTGATGATAATGTTCACTATTACTAACACCACCAACACCAATAATGGCAAATTTTAAATCCATTTGTTTACGATATTTATTAAGTCGACTAACCATATCTAAACCAGCCCAACGGATTGCATCACCACATATACCACCTTCCTTACGGTTTTCGCCTAATGCCGGATGTCCACTTGCATCTACCGGTTTGGCTGAAAGGGTATTAATAGTACTTAATCCGTCAATGATTTTTCCGACTCGAGTTAATAGAGATATGATGCGTTCATCATCTGGGAAATAAGCTAATTTTAAAATAAGAGGGCGATCTGGCACCGCATTCTTAATTTCATTCACAATTCGTTCTACTTTATCGACATCAAAACAAAGTAGTTTACTTGCACCTTCGTTTGGACAACTCAAATTAGCTTCTAATATTGGTGCATTAGTTTCTCTTACTAATTTAGCAGCTAAAGCATAATCTTTTTCTATCTCACCATTACCTTGAGTACCTTGGAAACTACCAATCACACATTGTCCAGCGCCAGCTGCATTTACCGCATCAGCCATATCTGGTTGCCAAATATCAGGTGCAAAAGATGGTACACCGAAGGAGTTGGTAATTGATAAAGGTTGATTATAATTTGTATCAGCCAATACAGTATCTAAGTTAGGTGATAACTTGCCATTAGGATGAACAGATAAAACATTCGGTAATGGATGGCATTTGTGAAACTTGGTTCTAACCGTTTTATAAACACATAAGTCAAATCCATAAGCAAAAGCAGCTTTAATATAATTAGCATTTAGTAACGGACCTGCTGGCTGACCAAATGGTAGGTTAACATCGACATTTAAAAATTTTGTTGGTTTAGTTGCGACCTGTTCAGCCTTATCTAATTCAGCAAAAAGTCCAAAAGGGCCTTGAGCATAGTTATCTTCATAACTTATACTTGGATTATAAAAAGGGATCAAAGGTTTCATGCTATCTCCTGTTTATGGCTATTCTTAATGTGGTTTTGATTTAAAATTTGGTATAAACTTGAAAAGTTAAAGTTGTAGACATAAAAAATCCTCCATAAAGGAGGATCAATATTTAAAAGAAAAAGACAATTCAATTTTGTTATTGGTCTGTGTGTTTGAACCACAATCATAATCAAATTCTCTTTTCTAAAATTGCTAAGCATTCTAGCTGAATATAAATAAAGTTCAAGTGCTATATTGATAAAAATATATAAGTAAATGAAATAGTTATAGTGTTTTTTTTTAGACTGTCTGACCTAAAATAGTTGTATAAGCCAACAAATTCGATAAGAAATGAGTAGTCATTTGATTTGATTTTGTAATTTTTGTAATTAAACCACTAAAAACATTTGATATTTTCCTGTCGAAAAAATGATATTTTTTGACTAATGAAACTTATGTAAGTGGAGAAGAGAAATTTGAGATGGTATTATGCACGCCAAAATTTTAATATTAAATATTAGGTATAAATAAATGAAAAAAGATATTTTCAAATCAGTAACCTTACCCAATGGAGTGGCATTAAAAAATCGCATTATGATGGCACCTATGACCACTTGCTCAGGGTTTTATGAAGGCTCGGTTACAAGTGATTTAATTGAATATTATCGAGCAAGAGCTGGAGAAATAGGCTCAATTATTGTTGAATGTGGTTTTGTCGATAATAAAGGATTAGCTTTCCCTGGTGCAATCGGTCTTGATAGCGATGATAAAATTGAAGGTCTGGCAAAAATTGCTCAAGCTATTAAAGAAAAAGGTTCAAAAGCGATTATTCAAGTTTATCATGGCGGTAGAATGGTTGAACCGAAACTCATTGGTGGTCAAACTCCAGTTGGTCCAAGTGCTATTGCGGCACCAAGACCGGGAGCAGCTACACCGATAGAATTAACTGCCGATGAAGTTGATCAAATGGTTGATAAGTTTGGTCAAGCAGTACGTCGAGCTATTCAAGCTGGTTTTGATGGCGTGGAAATTCATGGTGCTAATACTTATTTGATTCAACAATTTTATTCACCAAATTCAAATCAACGAAATGATAAATGGGGAGGTAGTCGTGATAATCGAGCTCGATTCCCATTAGCGGTTCTAGATATTACCTATAATATGGTCAAACAGTATGCAAATTCAGACTTTATTGTTGGTTACCGTTTCTCACCAGAAGAAATAGAAGAGCCCGGGATTCGTTTTGATGATTCAATGTATTTACTTGAAAAGCTTGCTGAGAAAGGCTTGGATTATATTCATTTTTCAATGGGGGCAATTTTAAGGCCTTCGATAGTTGATACTCAAGATCCAACACCATTAATTAATAAATATATAGCAATGCGTTCAGAAACTTTAGCTAAAATCCCGGTTGTTGGGGTGGGCAACGTTGTTAATGAAAGTGATGTTAGAGCCGCATTAGATAATGGATTTGACTTTGTCGCAGTTGGCCGAGCGTGTATTGCATATCCAGATTGGACTGATCGCATCATGAAAGGTGAAAAGTTAGAGTTATTCATCAATAGTGACAAACGAGAAGAACTTAATATTCCAGAACCTTTGTGGCATTTTTCACTTGTCGAAAGTTTAATTCGTGATGTGAACTTGAATGTTAAAAAGTTTAAACCAGGAAATTATCAAGAAAAAGTCAATGATGAGTCTTATGAATTTGTGATTAATGTTGAGCTTGGTAAAGATTTTATCAAAGATATGCAATTAGTTAATGCCAATAATTTTGATCATGAGGTATTAAATAATTTTTCAGAAATTAAGCATCGCATTATTGAATCAAATAGCCCTCATGTAGATGCGATTTCTGGTGCCACATCACAAAGTGAAGCCTTTAAAAAAGCAGTTACTAAGGCGATGGCTCAATCAAACAAAGAAGCGATTATTGCCGAAGGTGGCGATCCAAATGCTAAAGCCTATGACGTCGTTGTTGTTGGTAGTGGTGGTGCAGGTCTTGCTGCAGCGATTCAAGCTCATGACCTTGGTGCTAGTGTTGTTGTGATTGAAAAAATGTCAGTTATTGGCGGTAATACTAATAAAGCTTCAGCAGGTATGAATGCTGCGGAAACCAAATTCCAAAGACTCAAAGGTATTGTTGATAGTAAAGATCTGTTCTATCAAGAAACCATGATTGGTGGCAAAAACAAAAATAATCCAGAACTATTACGCTATTTTGTTGAGAATGCGCCTGATGCTATTGATTGGTTAGATAATAATGGCATTGAACTCAGCGGTATTACAACTACTGGTGGTATGAGTATTGATCGTACTCATCGTCCTGCTAGTGGTGCTGCAGTCGGCGGTTTTTTGATTAGTGGTTTAGTTAAAAACATTAACCGACGTGGCATTGAAGTAATGCTTGATTGTAATGTTACTGAAATTATTACTGAAAATAATAAAGTTGTTGGTGTTAAAGTGACTGAAGAAGACGGTTCAATACAAACCATAAAAGCTAAAGCAGTTATAATTGCTACCGGCGGTTTTAGTGCTAATCATGAAATGGTTGAAAAATATCGTCCCGATCTTAAAGGATTTGTCACCACCAATCACAAAGGTGCAACTGGCTCTGGTATTATGATTTTAGAAAAATTAGGTGCCGGAACAGTGGATATGAAAGAAATTCAAATTCATCCGACTGTTGAGCAGACTACATCTTACTTAATTTCTGAATCAATTCGTGGTGGTGGTGCTATTTTAGTATCACAAAAAGGTGAACGTTTTGTTAATGAATTAAATACACGTGACAAAGTATCTGCCGAAATCATTAAGTTGCCTGAACATTATTCATATATTTTATTTGATCAACAAATTCGTGATGAAAATAAGTCTGTTGAGGAATATGTATCGCAAGATCTAACTGTGCAAGCTAATTCAATCGATGAGTTAGCGCAAAAACTGTCAATTGATGCGAATACCTTACATAAAACCATTGAACGATATAATCATTTTGTTAATAACAAACAAGATGAAGATTTTGGTCGAACTACTGGTTTACGTCATCCAATTGATAAAGCTCCTTTTTATGCGATCAAAATTGCTCCAGGTATTCATCATACTATGGGTGGGGTAACAATTAATACTGAAACTCAGGTTCTTGATACCGAGAAAAATGTCATCAGTGGGGTATTTGCTGCTGGTGAAGTTGTTGGTGGTGTACATGGCGCCAATCGTATCGGAGGTAATGCCGTAGCCGATATTATCATTTTTGGTATGCAAGCAGGAAAACAAGCGACAGATTATATTCATCAATAACTGAATAGCAATTTTTGAATGCATCATTCACGCTATGAATATACTCAAGCTATGATGGGAACAACGGTATCATTAATGCTTTTTGAGCCTAATGAAACCGTTGTGCAACATGTTTTTAATACCATTAATCAGCTTGAAAATAAATTAACGGTTAATAGACCGGTATCGGAAGTTATGTCAATCAATAATGCGGCAGGAAAACATCCGGTTAGAGTTAGTCATGCCGTTTATTCGCTTATTGAGCAAGCTTGGAAAGTCAGTTTAATGCCAGATAGTTGCTTTAATGTTGCTATTGGCCCATTAGTTAAACTTTGGAAGATCGGTTTTTCTGGGCATCAGGTCCCCAATCCTGAGCAAATTGTTGAAAAGAGATCTTTGATCGATCCTAATGATATTAAATTAGATCCTAAATCTTGTTCGGTATTTTTAAAAAAGGCTGGCATGGAGATTGATTTGGGGGCAATAGCCAAAGGTTATATTGCCGATGTGATTAAACTTGTTTTGCAACAACACAATGTTTATCAGGCCATAATAAACTTAGGTGGTAATGTGCTAACTACTGGCGATTCACCCATTGATGCTGAAGGTTATTGGCATATTGGGTTAAAAAAACCCTTTTCTTCAATCGAAAATGAGTTAGTCGGTCTTATTAAAGTAAAAAATAAATCCGTAGTTACATCAGGAATTTACGAACGTTACTTTATTGAAAACCAACATGTTTATCATCATATTTTGGATTCTAAAACGGGTTATCCTTTAGATAATGAATTAGAAAGTATAACCATTATTTCGGATACATCCCTTGAGGGAGATATTTATTCAACAATCTTATATGGATTTGGTACTGAAAAGACTAAACAATTATTGAAAAATCAGCAAAATTTATCTGCTATATTTTTATTGAAGGATAAAACAATAAAGATAGTCAATCCTGATAATTTTGCTTTTCAACTGCTCGACCAAGAATATCAAATAAGCTAGATATTGCGAATAAAATAAAGATTTTACAAATTATATCATTTCATTATCAATTTGATTAAATTGATATTTAATTTAAAAGGAAATATTATGAGTACAGTAAAAAAACCGCCAGTTAAATGGCTTCCTCTTATTATTATTGCAGGAATATCGGCAATATTATGGCTTTTTATATCTCCACCAGAAGGTATTAGTGTAGAAGGGTGGCGAACAAGTATTATATTTGTGGCAACTATCGCCTGTATTGTTGCAGAAATCATGCCTATAGGCGCAATTGGATTATTAGCTATTACGGTATTTGCTGTTCTTAGACCATCAGGAGCGACAAACGCTGCCGAATCAGTCAAAATATCATTAAGTGAATTAAACAGTAGTTTAATTTGGTTGATTGTTATCGCGTTTATGATTGCTAGAGGGTTTATTAAAACTGGTTTAAGTAAACGTATTGCTTATTTTTTAGTTAAAATTTTAGGTAAAAATACCTTAGGTTTAGCTTATGGATTATCAGTAACCGATGTTGCTTTAGCGCCGGCGATTCCAAGTACTACGGCTCGAGCTGGTGGGGTAATCTACCCAATAGCTGAAGCATTGGCTATCAACTTTAATTCAAATCCTAAAGATGAATCAAGAAATCGTATTGGTACTTTTTTAATGCTAACCATAAGTCACGTTAACGACATTACTTCGGCAATGTTTTTAACAGCTTTTACTGGTAATTTATTAGCGGCAAAATTAGTGACTTCATCACTTGGTATCACTTTGGGTTGGGGACAATGGTTTATTGCTGCAATTGTTCCTTGTTTAGTGTCATTTGTTGTTATTCCTTTAGTTATTTATTTTTTAACTAATCCAGAATTGAAAAAAACACCCGAAGCACCAAAATTAGCTGCTGAAGAACTTAAGAAAATGGGTTCAATTACCTTAAAAGAAATCATTATGGGTTCTACAGTCGTTTTATTATTAGCGCTTTGGATTTTTGGTAAAAATATTGGTATCGATTCAACTACAACCGCATTTATTGGTTTAACTATTTTAATTTTAACTGGTGTATTAAGTTGGGATGATATCAAAGGTGAAAAAGCGGCATGGGATACATTAATCTGGTTTGCTGCTTTGTTAATGATGGCTGGTCAAGTTAATAAACTTGGTGTAACTAAATGGTTAGGCGATACCATTGGTGCAGCAGTAAAAGGCCATTTAGGTGATAGTAGTTGGATTTTTGTTATTATTATTCTATGCGTAGCTTATGTTTATTTACACTATTTCTTTGCCAGTGGTAATGCACATATTGCGGCTTTATTCCCAGTATTTTTATCTGTTGCTATTGCCTTAGGAGTACCGCAATTAATTGCTATTTTTGCTTTAGTCATTTGTACCAATTATTTTGGTTCTCTTACTCAGTTTGCAAATGCTCGAAATCCATTATTATTTGCTGAAGGATTTGTACCGGTAAAAACTTGGTGGAAAGTAGGCTTTATTTGTAGTGTAGTTAATCTAATTATTGTTTTCACCGTTGGTATTTTATGGTGGAAAATTATTGGATTAGGTTAAAAACTCTATAATCTCTACTGTTATCGACAAATAAAAAGCCCCCCAGTAATTGGTTGTCCAACTATTGGGGGGCACTTCAAATAGCGGTTTTTTACCTTAATAAATTAAAAAGCTTAAAAAGTATCAATCGATAATTTCCAGTTATTTACCGCTTTCCAATATTTTTTCTCTTGTTCCAAATCTAATAGAATCAACCTATTATTTTCAACAAACAGCTTATCAATCGCTAGTGTCATTTTGGTGGATTTTTCTTGCGACAAAATTAACTTAAAAGCATTGAGATCTAGATCGGGACTACGTTGATTGTTTATGAGTATCGATAATCTGAGAATTTGTAACATGGCAATAATATGCTTAAATTCGAACAGGCTAAAATAAGGAAATTCATCTATATTAATCGATTTTCGATGGTAACGAACCAACGTTGATAATAATAATTGCTGTTCTTCATTAAACCCAGGTAAATTACTATTTTTTAGAATATAACTAGAATGTTTATGAATCGAGGAGAAGTTAATTTTTAACCCCACCTCATGCAATTGCGCTGCCCAATATAAAATGGATTCAACACTCGGTGGTATGATCATTGAAGATTGCGTTTTCCATTGAGAAAAAAGGTATTTTGCCGTTTTCACTATTTGTTTAGCATGGCGTTCATCAATATTATAGTGCTGCGATAGCGATTCAGCCGTTGTTTGTCTGATATCTCGGTAGTTCGGCCCATCAATAAGTTCGTAAAGAACACCTTCACGTAAAGCACTTGGGCTAAACTGTAGTTCTTTTAAACCTAAAGCATTAAAGATGCCACTGAAGATAGCGAGTCCACTGACAAAAACATTTTTTCTTTCCTCGGATAGAGAAGGAAAATCAATTTCATGAAAATAATTAAATTCTAATACATAACTGATTAAATCATCCAAACGTTTAGGAGTAATAATTCCGTCGCTAACCCCAATATCGAGTAAAATTTTATAAATGCTTTTAATGGTACCGGATGTACCGAAAGCGGCACTAATATTTTGCTTTTTTATTAGGTTGATTAAATTTTCAATTTGTTGTTCGGCAGCTAATTTTGCTTGTTGAAATAATTGATAATCAATTTTCTTTTGCGGAAAAAACTGTTTAGTGTAAGTGACACATCCCATTGGTCTGCTAGCTACCAGTAT
>CAMLIK010000086.1 GCA_946480175.1 uncultured Gilliamella sp. | reverse complement strand
CAAAACAAAAATTATTTACGATTAGCTTTGATGATGCTGATTATGCAGGTCATCTTTCAACACCGCTTTCGACATATAAGCAACCTTTGGCTAGTATAGCCCTTACCGCGGTTGAAACCTTAATTCAGCGTGTCAATAACATATCATTACCCACTCGTACTATTTATGTAAATGGAGAGTTAGTTATTCGCGCATCAAGTGAAACTTGATTTTGATCTTAAGAGTATTTAATGTAAATTTCAGCAAATTAAAAAAATATGGTAATACTTCTACTAATTAAAAGTTACACTGTCACTATAAATAAACGGCATAATAGTATGTTAATCAAATTATTTGATTAACATACTAAATTTTCAAAAATAACTCCCTACTTTTAAATGGTTTAGAACCAACATAAGGTTTCAGAGCCATTCTGGTAAACCGTTTTGCTGCTTTAAGTGTATCGGCATTATGAAATTGCCTATTACCCAAAGCCAAAACTTGTTCACCAGTGAAACTGGTACTATTTTGTAGCAAACTACTAATAAAACCTTTTTCAGATAAATACTGATAATACATTGATTCAACAATATCGTCACCGGTTGCACTACAGTGAAAAAAGTCAACGTTATAACCCAAATTTTCAAGTAAAGCCAACTCAAATGCTCGCAGAACGTTTTCAGCAGGGACTTGCTGAGCTAATTGTTGTATACTTGTTAAATAGTCATCAAATAATGTAGTGATTTCGGTTTCAGCAACTAATACTCGATGTAATAGTTCATTTAAATAAAAAGCACTATATAGAAAAACAGAAACGAGCGGCAAGGTAAGCGATATCGCTTCTACCTGACGTAAGGTTTTTATTTCACCTTGACCTGAATATTGAACAATTAATGGAGTAAAAGGTTGTAAAACCCCTTTTAATGCTGATCGTTTACGCCTAGCCCCTTTAGCTAAAAGGGATACTTTACCAACATCTTCAACGAATAAATCGACTAATAAACTACTTTCACTATATGTTCTGGTATGCAGTACAAATGCTCTTCGCCAATTTTCCATCTAACACACCTGTAAATAAAATTGCCACTTTTTTTGATTAATAGCAGAGACTGTTTAAAATTTAAGTAATTTTATACAATTTTAACCTGAAATTTTTTAAAAATCCTATATAATAGATAACTATATATGGGATAACTAAAAGAGTCGTTATGGAATTATTTTCAACAATATTATTAATCGTATTAATTGTATCACTTTCCGGTGTCATTATAAAAATGTTACCAATTCAAATCCCATTACCTTTGATGCAAATATTACTTGGCAGTATTCTTGCTGCTTTAGGCGTTTATTTAGAGTTTAATTCAGATTTATTCCTTGTTTTATTTATTCCTCCTTTACTATTTGCCGATGGTCGTAAAACCTCAGTAAAAGACTTTGTACATAATGTACGAGAAATTGTAGGATTAGCACTTGTTCTTGTTGTAATATCTATTGTTGCTTTAGGCTATTTACTTCATTGGATGCTACCGGATATTTCAATGCCAGCTGTGTTTGCCTTAGCGGCAGTATTATCACCTACCGATGCCGTCGCTTTAAGTGGTATTGTTGGTAAAGGACGTATTGAAAAAGAAAAGATGGAAATCATTGAAGGTGAAGCTTTAATGAATGATGCCTCTGGTCTGGTTTCTTTAAAATTTGCACTCGCAATTGCAGCTGGAGTCTTTGAATTCAACTTATTACAAATCAGTATATCTTTCTTTGTAGTTGCTATCGGTGGTTTAGCTGTTGGAGTTATATTCACTTGGTTATACGCTCGTATATTACGTAAAATAAACCAGTTAACCAATAATGACCCGGCAATACAGATTGTATTATTATTCTTACTACCATTTGCAGCTTATATAATTGCTGAAGAATGTCACTGTTCAGGTATTTTAGCCGCGGTAAGTGCAGGTATGACAGTTAACCACTCTGGAATGATGCGCAACGCTCCTTTAACAACGCGATTACAATCTGATAGTGCATGGTCTATGTTAACTTTTGTATTCAATGGATTTGTTTTTGTACTATTAGGTATCCAACTACCAAGTATTTTAAATAATACATTTGCTGAAAACCGAACTGATACATCAATTGAATTATGGCAATTATGTCTAATTGTATTATTCGTTTTTGTCGTATTAATGGGGACAAGATTTGTTTGGCTTTGGGCTATGAAAAAAATGCCGGCAATGTCATTTGGCACAAAACGTCCACTTGCATTTAGTTCATATTCAACACGTGATTTATGGATTTCAACTTTCGCTGGTGTTCGCGGAGCAATTACACTTGCTGGTGTATTGTCTATTCCAATAACTATTGCGGGCCGATATCAACTCGTATTTATAGCCGCAGGTATCATATTGATATCATTAATATCCGCTATCATTATGTTACCTATCTTATTACGAGGTAGCGTAATTTTAGATAATTCCGAACAAGACAACGAAATATTAACTGTAAAAGGGCAAATGGCAGAAGAAGCGATTGTTAGTCTTGAAAAAATGCAGGCAAGCTTATTACAAGAAACGTCTGAAGAAGGATTAGATCAAGAAATCATTCACGAAGTAGGTTCCCGCGTTATTGGTTCGTTAAGACGTCGAACTGGACTTAAAGATTTGGAACAAAAAGCACTTGAAGCCGAAAACCTTGAAAGGCGCATGCGTTTGGTCGCGATTGGCGCAGAACGCACAGCATTACTGCAAATGAAAGTCCGTGATGAAGTTAGTGAAGAAATTTTTGAGCATCTAAATACCGATTTAGATATTTATGAGAAAATGATCTCTGGAGATGCCTAAATGATTGGCAACAAACATCAATTTCTTAGCACAATTCATTCACAATTTGTCGAGAAAGCGCCAAAAATGTTGGGGATGACATTACGATGTATCCCCTTCAACTTAAAAAAACGAACTATCGAACAATTATTACAATTACAATTCAAACACTCACTTGAAGATGGAGATCTAGATTTTTTAGAGAATCGTTGGCTCAAAATTCAAGTTACTGACCTTCAATTAATCTGGTTTGTTAGTTTAATTGATAACAAACTAGTAGTTAGTCGCGAAGAAATACCTGATGTAAGCTTCATCGGTAATGCAAATGACTTAATCATGATAGCAACAAGACGACAAGATCCTGATACCTTATTCTTTCAACGTCGACTAATTGTTGAAGGTGATACAGAATTAGGCCTTTATGTAAAAAATTTAATGGATTCAATTGAAATAGAAGCTATGCCAAGGTTCTTAAGGCTAACACTTGAAAAATTAGCTGATATTATCGAAAGCGCACCAAAAGACTAAACAACTATGTTGAAACATTATTAAAAGGGAATGATACATTCTCTTTTATAGTTATTCATTTTCAGCTTTGTTTATTTAAAATAAATGAACAGATTTTTTATTGGATAACTGTCATTTAATAAACTATTATACTTACTAACGTTATAAAAAAACTACAACGTTAATCTTACCTTCCTACCCTATCTCTTGCGCAAATGTTTTATAACATAATTATAATGGAGAGAGTCACTTATGAATAATATAAAAGAAGTACTACTATTTTTTATTTTTCTAACCTTCGCTACCCCAGGATTTTGTAACGAATTCTACAACCGAAATGAAGGTGATTATATTATTGATAATTTTAAATTTAATGATGGTAGCACTATAAAAAACTTAAAAATTCATTATATCACAATCGGCAATCCCAAAGGAAAACCAGTATTAATTTTACATGGCACAAATGGCAATGGAACTTCTATGCTTAATGACAGTTTTGGTCATGTTTTATTTGATAAAGGTATGCCATTAGATGCTGAAAAATATTTTATTATATTACCTGACGCAATTGGAACAGGTAAATCATCAAAACCTTCAGATGGAATGAAAGGCAACTTTCCTCATTATGATTATTCAGACATGGTTAATGCTCAATACCAACTTCTTAAAAAAGGATTAAACATAGATCATCTTGAACTTATTATTGGAAATTCAATGGGAGGCATGAATACTTGGCAATGGTTGACTATGTATCCTAATTACATGACAGCAGCCGTTCCGATGGCTGCAACCCCTGCGCCAATGTCTAGTCGAAATTGGATAATGAGAAAGATGATCATTAATTCAATTAAAGATGATCCTGATTGGAACAATGGTTTTTATAGCCAACAACCAGAAAAGTTCCAAACTATTTATAATTATTACGATATAGCAACTAATGGTGGCGATATTGCTTGGCAAAATAGAGCCTACAATACAACAAAAACAGAAGAAATATTGTCAAATAAGTTAAAAGAACGTATTAATATGGATGCCAATGATTTTTTATATCAATGGGATGCAGCAAGAAACTTTGATCCAACTCAAGGATTAACGAAGATAAAGGCTTTTATTTTAGTTATTAACTCAGAAGATGATGAAAGAAATCCCCCAAATACAGGTTTAATGGAAAAGGCGTTAAAGGATATCGTTGCAGCAAAATATTATCTGATTCCAGCAAGTAACAAAACCAGTGGTCATAGCACTACCATGAATGCTAAATTATGGATAGAAGAGTTAAAAATATTTCAAAAAGAACTTGAGGTTTATTATTAAATTAATCGCATAAGTAAATATAAAAGGGAGAAGAGGATATTTTTTATCCTCTCCCCCAAAAAGTTGTCCATTTTTTTGTAATTATTTTTTCATTTAGGAAACCCCAAAAATACCTTAAGGGGGTTAATTTAGACTTAATTCCTTTTACCGTTATTCTATTCTGGTACAATAACCTTCTGATTTTATTTTCAAATATACATGTTCATTTTTATTAGCAATATCTTTTTGGTACTTATCTGAATTATCAATATTATTTGTATCTTCACTATCTCCACAACCAGATAACGCAAAGCCAATCAAGCTAACTAAAATTATTCTTTTCATATTAATCTCGGAATTTTTAAATAATGGTAAGTTATTTAAAAAATCTGGACAATAAAAAATGCATTGCGAGTTGCATGGATGTTGATGATGAGTTTAATTACTAGCTACATGACGGTTAATATCCCGATATCTAAAGGAAAAATCAACCTTTATCTATAATATTAACAATCTTGCGTTGCTTAAATTAAAAGATCAATATATCCCTATTGTTAATTATTGGCTATTTCCCTTACATCTAAAACGAAATTGGAATTCAATATTCTCTTTTTATGATATCCTTAAACTTAAAATTATCGTCTATACTCTCTGGTAATCTTACTAACAATGTTAAGAGTTTTTCGTTAAGTGCTATTTTAGTTTTTTATCTTCTGGAAACAACTAAAAACAAAATTATGTACACCGTTGCAAGTGAAAAAATAAGAAAATATTTAAACTAAAAAGATTGAAATTAGAAAATCAATATCTAATTGATGAATAATAAATAAACAGATGAGATCAAAAAACAATAATGGAAAACAGCACAAATCAACCTACTTTTTACTTTCACGATTATGAAACATTTGGCATAAATCCTGCTTTAGATCGTCCCGCTCAATTTGCTGGTGTTCGAACTGACAGTGATTTTAATATTATTGAAGAACCTTTAATCATTTATTGTCAAATAGCTCAAGATTATTTACCTGATCCTGAAGCCGTGCTAATTACGGGAATAACACCCCAAAAAACGAATCAAAGTGGTATTTGCGAAGCTGAATTCACCAAATTAATCCATCAAGAATTTAGCCGACCAAATACCTGTATCTTAGGCTACAACAATATTCGTTTTGATGATGAAGTTACTCGCAACATCTTATATCGCAACTTTTATGACCCTTATGCCTATAGTTGGCGCAATGGTAATTCGAGATGGGATCTACTTGATGTCGTACGTGCTTGTTATGCTTTGAGACCGGAAGGAATTAATTGGCCAACAAATGATTCTGGTTTACCTAGTTTTCGCTTAGAAGACCTCACTAAAGCCAACAATATAACACATGAACATGCGCACGATGCTATGTCAGATGTCTATGCCACTATTGCCATAGCAAAGTTAATTAAACAAGCACAACCCAAATTACTCAAATATTTTTTTACTCTACGCAATAAAAACAGAGTTGTCGAACTTATTGATATTGTCAATATGACACCAATCATTCATATTTCAGGCATGTTAGGTAGTCATCGTGGTAACATGGCATTGGTTAGCCCTATTGCTTGGCACCCGATGCAAAAAAATGCTGTAATTGTTTGTGATCTCAGCGGTGATATTGATTCGCTTATAACGCTACCAGTTGAAACTATTCGGGAGAAACTCTACACCAAAACCGAAGATCTTGAAATTGATGAACAGCGGATTCCATTGAAATTAATTCATATTAATAAATGCCCAATTGTCGCACCATTGAACACTCTTCTACCTGATAATGCTAAACGTTTCAATCTTGATAAACCAAAATGCCTAATCAACCAACAAAAATTGTTAGAAAACCAAAATCTACTACAAAGTAAAATGTATGAACTATTTAGTGTGAACAATGAATATTCTAACAATAATATTGATGTTGATGAGCAAATCTATGCGAACTTTTTAAATGGTCAAGATCTGTTGAAATGTGAGACAATACGATCTACTCCCCCCCATTTATTAGACAGCTTATCTCTAAATTTTGACGATTCACGATTAGCAAAATTATTTTTTCGATATAAAGCAAGAAACTACCCACAAACATTAACTGAACACGAGTTGCGTATTTGGCAAGATCATTGTCGCGACATACTAAATCCGCATAAGATTCAAGATTACTTACAAACCCTTGAACAATTTGCAGAAATTTATATACAACAGCCTGAAAAGTTGAGCTTATTAAAGCAGCTATACCAATATTGTCATTATTTAGTTGGATAATTGAATCTGAGGAGCGTATCATATAATTCTGTTCGGAGTTCTGTGTCATTTTTCAATCAATAACAAACAGCCAAAATTTTAGCTTAAAACATCTAGCATTTAACTTATGAAACACTTTTTAGCCAAACATGCAACAATAAAGCATCGACTCTATTCTTTATATTACACACTATTTAGTTATGGTCGAGGCTTAATTATTTTAACTCTCTGTCTATGGGCTGGTAATATTGTTTCTGCAATATTGCCGATCATGATCCCTGGCAGCATTATTGGTTTATTGATTTTGTTTTTTTTATTAGCTTTTCAATTAATACCAACCTGTTGGATCAAAAATAGCTGTAATCTTTTCATGCGGTACATGACTATACTCTTTATTCCAGCGGCAATGGGTATCATGGATAATTATTCATTACTTTTAGCTAATTGGATACCGATTATCTTTGCTAGTGTTGGTGGTTCGATTATTGTCCTATATTTAACAGCTTATTTAACTGAGCATTTACACAGGCCAGTAGCTAAAGCGTCTGACAATAAGGAAAAACAATCATGATATGGATGCTACCATTAACTATTGTGGTTTTTCTAATCATTCGAAGAATCTCATTTAAAGTAAAAAACCCACTATTTAATCCATTAGTTATTTCGGTAATTGTCTTAATTCCTATTTTATTAATAACCCAAACGAGCTACATTGAATATGTTAACAATGTAAAGATTATTAACGATTTACTTCCTTATTCTGTCGTTGCTTTGGCTTATCCTTTATATGAACTTATTCCACAAATAAAGGCTCGTTGGAAATCCATTATGATGATTACCTTTACTGCCTCTATCGCTTCTATGGTGACAGGTGTATGTATTGCATTATGGTTAGGCGGTAGCAAAGAAATTGCGGCATCAGTATTACCTAAATCTGTCACCACCGCCATTGCAGTCACTATTGCCGGTAATGAAGGTGGTGTTCAATCTATCGCTGCATTATGTGTAATACTTGTTGGAACATTAGGTGGCATTTTTGGTCATCAATTATTAAACTTTGCTAAAATAAAAACGGCTTCAGCAAGAGGATTATCAATCGGTGCGGTATCACATGCTGTTGGTACTGCGCGTTGTATTGAAATTGATTATAATGAAGGTGCTTACAGCTCCCTCTCACTCGTATTATGTGGTATTATGACTTCATTGACAGCACCTTTTTTATTCCCATTAATGATAGTTATTTTTGATTGGTTTTAGCATGACGTTAAAAAAGCTTATTGCTTATTTTATTGCCTTTTTTTTATTATTATTCACTTTAGTGATTAGTCTTGACTATTGGATAAGCTACAAAACAGCACCTTACATTTACCATGACGAAAACAAACTTCCCTATCGAACCATTGGTGTTGTATTAGGTACATCGAAATATGTAAAAAATGGTGGAATCAATGGCTTTTATCGCAACCGAATAGATGGTGCTATTGATCTTTATTGGCAAGGTAAAGTCGATTATCTATTACTAAGTGGTGATAATGCTAAATTAAATTATAATGAACCAATCATGATGCAAAAGGATTTGATTAAGGCTGGTATTCCAAAAGAGTCGATTGTATTAGATTACGCTGGATTTCGAACATTTGATTCTGTTGTTCGTGCCAATAAGGTGTTTAATGCTGATGAATTTACTATTATTACTCAAAAATTTCACTGTGAACGAGCAATATTTATTGCATTAGCTCAAGGGATCCAAGCTCAATGTTTTGCAGTTCCTGCACCGAAAAGTATGAAATTAGTCCGAGTGAGAGAAATGTTCGCACGCGTTAGTGCTTTTATCGATCTATACATTCTTAAAAAAGAACCTAAATTTCTTGGTCCTTCCATTCCAATTATTAATAACGAAAATTAATAAAAATTAAGTAATGTTTTAAAAAAAGTTGAGGAACGGGGTTTTTGAGCATAAAAATCAGTCTAAAACACAGTTGTCTAATAATTTAGATTGCATTTTTATGCAAAAAAAAGTAATATTTAGTCAATTAAAATTTAAA
>CAMLIK010000085.1 GCA_946480175.1 uncultured Gilliamella sp. | reverse complement strand
TATAACGATCAAAGTCTGTACGACGTAAATAATCTAATAATTTACGACGGCTAGATACCATACGTAATAAGCCACGACGACTGTGGTGATCTTTCTTATGCTCAGAAAAATGACCTTGTAGATCATTAATACGTGCAGTTAAAAGAGCAACTTGAACTTCAGTTGAACCAGTGTCGTTAGCACCACGACCATATTCAGCAACGATTTTCGCTTTTGCTTCTACAGTTAGAGACATAATAAACCTCTTAAAATAAATAAAAAAATGGAATGACCGATCTCTAATTCAGACACCCCTCAGCATTCATATAATAAATATACGAATAGTGCGCGATTATACTGGAATTTATTAACAATAGCAATTTGATTTAGTCATTTAAAACGCTTATTTAAGCTCAAAACCATACTCTTCTTGAATAAGTTTCTTCAACGCTTCTATGTAATTCTGCGCAGATAAGCTTAATTGCGCTTTTTGCGAGGTTATCCAACCAATTAAAATCTTCTCATTAACGGCTAAAGGAATGGACAAAATATCCGAACCGTTCAAATCAGTACTGAGCACGCCGGTACTAATCGTATAACCATTCAAACCATGCAACAAATTAAACAATGTTGCTCTGTCGCTGACATGAATACTCTTCTTATGATAAACAGTACTTAAAATCTCTTCCGAAAAATAAAAAGAGTTATATTCACCCTGTTCAAATGAAAGATAAGGAAAATCCTCTAAATGCTCAAGTGTTAACGACTTCATCGTAGCTAAAGGGTGATGGGTACTAATAAACACATGTGGATCGGCTTCAAATAAAGGATTAAAAGTAAGGCGATGCTCTTTAAGTAAACGTAAAATCACCTTTTGATTAAAATCAGTGAGGTACAAAATACCCACTTCACTACGCAAATTAGCCACATCAGTTATAATGTCGTAAGTCCGCGTTTCGCGTAAAGTAAACTCATATTCATCGGTGTGATTTTTCTTGATTAAATTAACAAACGCGTTTACCGCAAATGCATAGTGCTGAGTTGAAATACTGCATAGCTGCTTAGATGGCTCTTTTTTGGAAAAATGCTGTTCCAACAATTGAGCTTGATCTAAAACCTGTTTGGCATAACCTAAAAATTCCATACCATCTGCTGAAAGTGAAACCCCTTTCGATGTTCGTACAAAAATCTCAATACCGAATTCTGCTTCTAAATCCTTAACTGCAGTAGAAAGACTAGGCTGAGTAATATAGAGATTCTTAGCCGCCTCATTAATTGAGCCTGAACGAGCTATCTCCAAAATATAACGTAATTGTTGAAGCTTCATAATATTGCCAGTAACCTAAATCAATGTTAATTCATAATATAATTTACTATAAACATTGTAGGAATGATTGTACAGAAAAAGGCAAATAGCAATTTATTTCCGCTATTAAGTGAGAAAATTAGCGGTTTTTGAGGTACCAAAAAGTGCTTTGCTCGACTTTTTCGATTTTAAAAACCCCACTCCTCAGCTTTTTTGGACTTCAAAAATGTATGTCCCTTAATTTTCTAGATCTTAATTTTTAGTGTATTGGGTTTAGAACGCTTTAATCTTTCGTAGCTATATAAGTGCGGTGATCTTGCCCGTGCAAAAAGGGTTTGCACTAACTGTTTTAAACCCGCATCTTCAATGCAAAGTAGATACTAAGTAACAAAGATAGAATCAACAATCTCACTCCAACTTCCATAAAAATTCCTTTATCATTCGATCTTAACGTAACGGTTATTATTTGTTGCATAATAGCCTTACCAAACATCCGTTATGCTCTCAATCGTCAGCACTTTATAAAATCGATAAGTGAAGCATGCTAAAACCTATTTGAAATAATGCGATTTTTATGTCAAAAAAGTTGAGGAACGAGGTTTTTGAGTAATCGCACAAGGACATTTTTTGAATGGGCAAAAATTCGTCATTAATTATAGGTGTGAGCTTTATTCAGTCTTTGTTGCATAATTATTATTCATCCCTCGAGTTATCCAGTTTTTTTGTGCAATTTCTTTTCCACATTGGCATCTTAACAAATTATCAAGTTTGCTAAGATGCCTTTTCAAGGGTTAAGAAAGTGAGTTATGAAATACGCATGCCAGGTTTAGCGCCACTATCGGGTGATAATAGGTAAACACCTTCGTTATCATCTTTACTACTAGCACAAAGCACCATGCCTTCTGAAATACCAAAACGCATTTTTCGCGGAGCTAAGTTAGCTATCATAATGGTTAAACGGCCGATTAATACCTGGGGATCTGGGTAGTATTGTTTGATACCTGAAAAAACGTTTCGTGTTTCGTCACCAATATCAAGCGTTAGTTGTAGTAATTTATCAGAACCGTCAACAAAACTGGCGTTTTTAATTAAAGCAACCCGCATATCTACTTTTGCAAAGTCGTCAAAATTGATAGTTTGAGCTATTGGTTCGGCTACATTTTCTTTTGTTGGTATGGCTGACGTAGCTTGTTGTTTAGTTTCTTCAATCATGGCAGTGATTTTATCCATGTCAATTCGGTTAAATAATGCTTTGAAGCGATTAATGGTATGTCCACTCAAGGCTTTGTTGATGGTATTCCATTCCAATTTGCTATTTAAAAACGCTTCGCTACGCTCAGCCAATGAAGGTACGATAGGTTTTAAATAGGTCATTAAGATACGGAATAGATGAATTCCCATTGAACAAATGTCTTGTAACTCCTGATCTTGTCCTTCTTGTTTAGCAACAACCCATGGCGCTTTTTCATCAATGTAGCGGTTAGCTTCGTCTGCTAATGCCATGATCTCACGAATGGCTTTACCTGATTCGCGTTTTTCAAAAGCATCGGCAATGACTTGTGCTTTTTCGACAAATAATGAGTACAATTCTGGGGCGGCAATTTTATCTGATAATTTACCGTCAAATCGTTTACTGATAAATCCAGCCGAACGCGAAGCAATGTTAACTACTTTGTTAACTAAATCACTGTTAACACGTTGAACAAAATCTTCAAGATTAAGATCGATATCATCAATATGCGGCGATAATTTAGCGGCATAATAGTAACGTAAACAGTCTGGATCTAGATGTTTGAGGTAAGTACTTGCTTGAATAAAAGTGCCACGTGATTTTGACATTTTAGCACCATCAACTGTAACATAACCATGTACAAAAATATTTGATGGTTTGCGATGTTCGCTACCTTCTAACATTGCCGGCCAAAATAAGCTGTGGAAGTAGACAATATCTTTACCGATAAAATGATAGAGTTCAGTGGTTGACTCTTTATCCCAAAATTCATCAAAAATCGGTTTATTATTTTTGTTGCAATAGTTAAGGAAAGATCCCATATAACCAATCGGGGCATCTAACCATACATAAAAATATTTGCCTGGTGCGTCTGGAATTTCAAAGCCAAAATAAGGTGCATCACGGCTGATGTCCCATGGTTGTAGACCTGCTTCAAACCATTCTTGCATTTTGTTAGCAACTTGTTCTTGTAATGTGCCTGAACGTATCCACGCTTGTAGCATGGCTGAAAAAGCAGGTAAGTCAAAGAAGAAGTGCTCTGATTCTTTTAAAATCGGGGTTGCGCCTGAAACGACCGATTTAGGATCAATGAGATCAGTAGGGTTATAAGTTGCGCTACATACTTCACAATTGTCACCATATTGGTCTGGCGCTTTACAGCGTGGACATGTCCCTTTTACAAAGCGATCAGGCAAAAACATCTGTTTTTCTGGATCAAAGAGTTGTGAAATGACTTTGGTTTTAATATAACCATTCGCTTTTAAACGCTTATAGATCTGCTGAGATATTTCACGATTTTCTGGGCTGTGAGTGGAGTGATAGTTGTCGTAACTAATATTAAATCCAGCAAAATCGCGTTGATGTTTGATTTTGACTTCATCAATCATTTGCTCAGGCGTGATCCCTAGTTGTTGAGCTTTAAGCATAATTGGCGTTCCATGCGCATCATCGGCACAAATAAAATAAATCTCATTACCGCGCATACGTTGGTAGCGAACCCATATATCAGCTTGAACATGTTCAAGCATATGACCTAAGTGTATTGAACCATTTGCATAAGGGAGCGCACAAGTCACTAATATTTTGCGTTGAGTTGTCATGTTAAATTATTACCTTTAATTAAATAATGGCAGAAATAGTACATCAATCGTGTGATTATCGCTAGATTTATGCCATAATTTGATTAAATTTGTTTATATAACCAATCAATTTTTAGTTTCTGGCAAAATAAACAGATGTTTGTCATTTCCCAACTGTTAAAGACATTGGTAATATCTATTTGATAGTAAATTAAGTAATGCATATAACAAGGCCAAATAACATGCAAGCAAAGAAAATTCTTGAGAATTTTACTCATCCAACATTACAAAAAAACTTGATTGAACTTGGTGCAGTTAACCAGTGTGAGCTGGCTAATCAAGAACTACTAATACGTTTAGTCATGCCTTTTGCTTGGCAGATGGGTTTTGATGACCTCAAAACAACAGTGACACCTAAATTGCTTCAATTAGATGGTGTTAATAAGGTGAATTGGAATATTAAATATAATATTGCCACGTTAAAGCGAGCAAATAATCATCACCCTATTAATAATGTTAAAAATATCATCGCGGTAGGTTCGGGTAAAGGTGGTGTTGGTAAATCATCAACAGCGGTTAATTTAGCCTTAGCATTACAAAAGCAAGGTGCTAAAGTCGGGATTTTAGATGCGGATATTTATGGCCCTTCCATTCCAACTATGCTTGGCACCGAAAAAGAACAACCGTTAACGCCTGACAATAAACATATGTCACCGATTACGGCCTATGGCCTTGCTAGTAATTCTATTGGTTATTTAGTTGATGCAAACGGCGCGATGGTGTGGCGCGGACCAATGGCAAGTAAGGCGCTTTTACAGATTTTGCAAGATACACTTTGGCCAGAACTTGATTATTTGGTTATTGATATGCCACCAGGGACTGGCGATATCCAATTAACGCTTGCCCAAAATATCCCGGTTACTGCAACAGTGATGGTGACAACACCACAAGATATTGCTTTAATTGATGCCAAAAAAGGGATTATTATGTTTAATAAAGTTAACATTCCAACTTTGGGTATTATTGAAAACATGAGTTATCACATCTGTGAAAATTGTGGTTATCATGAAGCAATTTTTGGTGAGGATGGTGCTAGGCATTTATCTGAAAAATATCAAACTCAATTACTTGGTCAAATTCCGCTACACCGCCTATTACGCCACGATCTTGATTCAGGCAAACCAACAGTTGTGAGCCATCCAGACAGTGAGTTCACCCAACTCTATTGTAAAATTGCAGCCCAAGTTGCTAGTCAACTTTTTTGGCAAGGTGAGGCAATCTTACCGGATATTTCATTTAAGGCGTTATAGTGAAAATTAATATTGGTTGTTAACATGTAACAACCAATACCATTAAGTTGGCAAGTTCTACATTATCGCCATGTCATTATTAAATCAGTCGTTATTGAATCTATAATTATTGAAATTGTTTCAATTCAGCTTTTGCTTTCGCCAATTGTTCAACAAACGCTGAATTTGTATGTAATTGAGCAACAACCGCTGCCGCCATCACTTTTGCAGCTTCCACATCACTTTGCCAATGATAGCCACAGATCACCCGACTTACACCAATTTCATAACCTCGTTTCAAAATTTCATTTTGCCGTACAGGATTAATTTCAGCTAAGACCAATGCTATAGCAAATCCCATTGTTGTATGACCAGATGGATATGAACCATTGGTCGATAACGTTTTTTCATCTTCTGGGCGACATGTTGGTTCATTAAAAAATGAAAACGGTCTGATTCGATTATAATGCTGCTTTGCGGATCGAGTTGCTAGATCGCCAGCATCTTCTTTCATTGTAGTAATAAGTTTATAAATTTCCGGTGAAGTTTCAACCGAAATTTCGTATCCAAAAGCAGGAGAAAATTGTTTAGTAACATTATCTTTACTTGAATCAGCATCAAGATAAGCTTGTTTGCCTCGTTCAGTATTACGAACGGATTTTCCCCAATCATACATTGCTTTATCTCTTAAAAAATCAACACTATTAAAAGCAGGTGGAGGGGGTAACAATAGCAAACTGTCCGGCGCTTGTTCTATTTTAAGATAAAAATCATTTGGATCGGTAGTGACATCTTTAGCTTCAATGGCATGAGTAGTAAAGCAAAATAGTATAGATATGAAAAATAAACCGAGATATTTGTTACGCATATATGTCTCCTTGAATACTATTTTAAATAACGCAAAAATTGCACTAAATAGAGCAACTAAAAAAATCTTGAGCAGATATAATTTAATTATCAATAAATATTGATAGAGTTCATAATAAAACAGTTATGGTTGCAGACAAAAAACGTATTTATTATTCTATGACTTACCTCACAATAATATTTAAAAGTCATTGTTTTTTTTGAGTAAATAATAATTTACAGACGAATGCGTAAAATATAATAAGTTCATAAACTACGTATTTGCCTTAGGCGATAATTTTATCTTTAAACATAAAAAAAACCGCACCAAGTAAACACAATCCAGCCCAAATATAATCGGTTTTGAACGGTTCTTTTAAGATGTAAATTGAAAATGGAATAAATACCGACAAGCTAATTACTTCTTGAATAATTTTTAATTGCCCTGCGCTGGCAACTTGAAAACCAATACGGTTTGCAGGTACTTGTAGCAAATACTCAAAAAAGGCAATTGCCCAACTAATAAGTACCGCTAAAATCCAAACTTGATTATGCATAAAACGCAAATGTCCATACCAAGCAAACGTCATAAAGACATTACTACAGATGAGTAGACAAACCGTGATGAGAAGTTGATTCATGATAGTTAATCGAACGATTGTTTGTGGGTTGCTATATTATATACTCTTATTTATTAAAGCAGCAAAATGGTTGAATGATTTAATTTAAAAAATAACTAATTTAATCGTGTTATTTATCTATCTTCGCTGTTTGATAGTAAAACAGATTCAGCTATAATTACACTATTAAATCTCTATTCCCTCTATTACTTTAATCATGAATAATACCAATAAACGGGCTCGAATATGGTCGTCAATTCTTTGTCTTGCTTTTGCAGGCTTTATTTTTAATACGACTGAATTTGTTCCAGTTGGATTACTACCAAATATTGCTGAAAGCTTCTCGATGGATGTCGCGCATGCTGGGCTATTATTAACTATTTATGCTTGGGCTGTATCGTTATTATCTTTACCGTTAACGGTATTAACTTCAAAACTCGATCGCCGAAAATTACTGATATTTTTATTTTGTTTGTTTATCGGTAGTCATGTCCTTGCTGGTTTTGCTTGGAATTTTTACAGTTTAATGGTAGCAAGACTTGGCATTGCCTGTGCGCATGCTGTATTTTGGGCAATTACTACGCCTTTAGCTGTTCGATTAGCACCCAATGGCAAAAAAGCTAAAGCAATGGGCTTTATTGTAGTTGGCACGTCAATGGCAACTGTTTTAGGTATTCCAATTGGAACCATGATCGGACAACTTGTTGGCTGGCGAGTAACCTTTTTATGTATTGGTTTTATTGCCTTTTGTGTCATGTTGTCGCTACTTTATTTGTTACCATCAGTACCGAGTTTAAGTAAGATTTTAATCAAAGATATTCCTAAAGTACTAAAACGCCCTGTATTACTAAATATCTATTTACTAACCGCCATTATAATAACTGGTCATTTCACGGCTTATACTTATATTACGCCATTTATGCTCAATGTTGGCGGTTTTAGTGAGCATGTTGTAGTTAGTCTGTTATTAGCTATTGGTTTCTCAGGTATGATTGGTAGTGTTATTTTTGCCAAATATGCTGATTCTCATCCCATCGCAATATTTGTTATTCCGGCATTATTATTATTGACCTGCTTGTTATCACTTTATGTTTGTTCTTTCAGCTTAATTACCGCAATATTACAAGGTATGGTCTGGGGACTATCAATTACCATCATTAGTATGGTAATGCAAAGTAAAGTCATTGATGCCGCACCTGACGCAGCCGACATTGCGACCTCGGTCTATTCGGGCATTTATAATATTGGTATCGGAGGGGGTGCTTTTGTCGGTAGCCAAGTACTGGTTTATTTATCTACCCATTACATTGGCTTTGTCGGTTCTGTTTTTGTGATTATTGCCCTAATGCTCTTTTACCTTCTTTCAAGAAGAATTTGGTAAATAAGCGCTCACATTGAGCGCTTATTGACTTAATGCTTCTAACTGTTCCCAGCGTTCAAATACTACTTCAAGTTCCGCTTCTTTATCAGTCAAAGATTGCAGTATTGGACCGGTCACGTCATGAGGTTGATTGAAAAAGTCACTATGACCAATTTGTGCTTGTAAATCGGCAATAGCTGTTTCTAGTTCCTCAATTTTATTCGGTAACTGAGTAAGTTCGCGTTGTTCGTTATAGCTTAACTTTACCTTCTTTTTAACGAGTGGCGCGGCGGCCGAGCTATTTGAGGTGTCACTTTTAGCCGGTTCATTAATTTTGCTAGTAGTCACTTGCTTATTCACCGGTTTAGCTTGCTGTTGCTGCTGCAATGCATCGGTATAACCACCAGCATAAATACCAATTCGCCCCTGATCTTCAAAAAACCAGCACTGAGTAACCACGTTATCAACAAATTGCCTATCATGACTAACAAGTAATACCGTTCCTTGATAATCGTTAACAAGTTCTTCTAACAGTTCTAACGTTTCTATATCAAGGTCATTAGTTGGTTCATCAAGTACCAATAAATTACTAGGTTTTAAAAAGAGTTTTGCTAATAACAGGCGATTTCGCTCACCACCCGATAGCGCTCTAACCGGCGTTCTGGCGCGTTTTGGTGGAAATAGGAAATCTTGTAAATAGCCAAGCACATGTCTTGAGCGAC
>CAMLIK010000084.1 GCA_946480175.1 uncultured Gilliamella sp. | reverse complement strand
TAATCAACTGGTTTGCGACATCAACTTTTACCGATTTCATTTGCCAAACGCCTTTGGCATATAATTTAAGAGCTGACTCTTTTAATGTCCAAAGTTGCCAAAATGCGGTTAAAGTATCACGTTGTTTTAACATCCATTGATATTCATCATTAGCAAAAATACTTTCAGCAACATTCAAATAATTTTTACGCTGCCTAGCAACTTCAATATCAATCCCAACCCTACCATTTAAGGATATGGCAACTGCCACCCAATCTTTACTATGACTGATATTAAAATCAGGCAGGTTATGTTGTAAAAAGCAAGGACGGCTATTATCACCAATAATGATGGGAGGCAAACTATCAATATGACAATATTGTTTAAGTAAACTAGCTAAAATTGAACGACAGACTAAAAACTGTTTTTTTCGTGAACCACTTAATGACTCAGCATCATTAATGATTTGTGGTGATAATAGTGAATAGTTCACTTCCGCCGTATCTAAATGAGCAAGTTGGACAATTAACATGTTGTGTAAGCCAGTTTAAACAAAAATTATTTTTTACTATTTTAACAGCATGCTATGCTAACTGTTATCGAAATTTATCGGTTCACTAAGGATGCATCATGTCATTACAAACAAAATTAGTTCATGCTGGTCGAAAAAAACGTTATACCCAAGGTGCTGTTAACTCCGTTATTCAGCGAGCATCATCGCTGGTTTTCGATTCATTAGAAGCGAAAAAAGACGCGATGGAAAATCGAGCCAAAGGCGGATTATTTTATGGTCGACGCGGCACATTAACTCATTTTGCCCTGCAAGATGCCATGGTGGAAATTGAAGGTGGTGCTGGTTGCTACCTCTATCCTTGCGGTGCGGCAGCCATTGCAAATGCCATTTTAGCTTTTGTAAAAACCGGTGATCATATTCTGGTATCAGAAGCCAGTTACGAACCAACGCAAGAATTTTGTGAACATATACTCAAAGATTTTGGTGTGGAAACCGATTATTTTTCACCCTTGATTGGTCGCTATATTACTAATCATATTAAACCAAATACCAAAGTGGTATTTCTTGAATCACCAAGCTCAATCACTATGGAACTGCATGATGTGCCAGCGATAGTTAAAGCTATTCGCAGTGTTAATCCGGAAATTGTCATTATGATGGATAACACTTGGGCTGCTGGTGTTTTATTTAAAGCATTAGAGCACGATGTTGATATCTCTATTCAAGCCGGTACTAAGTATTTAATTGGTCACTCTGATGCTATGTTAGGTACTGCTGTTGCTAATCAACGTTGTTGGGATCAATTACGTGAACGTTCTTATCTAATGGGACAAATGTGTGATGCCGATACCGCTTATATGGCAGCACGAGGATTAAGAACCTTAGCGGTCAGGTTAAAACAACATCACGAAAGTAGCTTAAAAGTGGCAAACTGGTTAGCTAATCATCCTAAAGTGGCAACTGTTAATCATCCGGCATTGGCAAGTTGTAAAGGACATGAGTTTTTTAAACGTGATTTTAGTGGTGCTAGTGGTCTATTTTCTTTTGTACTTAAAGATCATTTAAGCGACGTGCAACTATCTGATTTCTTGGATAATATGACTCACTTTTCAATGGCGTATTCATGGGGTGGATTTGAATCATTGATTTTAGCCAATCAACCTGAAGATCTGGCAAAAATACGCCCGGTATCAGGTGTGGATTTCACGGGTACATTAATTCGATTACATATTGGCCTTGAAGATCCTGATGATTTAATCGCCGATCTTGCCGCTGGCTTAGATAGAATTAAATTGCATAAAAACAAAGTGAATGCATTACAAAGTTTAGTATAAATGGATAACCGATGAGTCATCAAAATCAAGCTAAGACTAAAAGTATTATTGAACAAACAATTTTACAACATCTAAACGGTCGACAATCGCTACTGGTTGCTTTTAGTGGTGGTGTCGATTCGACTGTTTTACTGCAAGCATTAGTCAACTTGAGACAAAAGTCACAAAATTTACAACTTAGAGCCATTTACATTCACCATGGTTTAAGCAAAAACGCTGATAGTTGGGCGGAACATTGCCAGCAACAATGCCATGTTTGGCAAGTTCCTTTGATTATTGAAAAAGTCAAACTTGATAGAGCGGCGGGCAATATTGAAGAACAAGCAAGAGAAGCTCGCTACCAAGCTATTTATCGACATTTAAAAAGTGATGAGTTGTTATGTACAGCTCAGCACCTTGACGATCAATGTGAAACGTTCTTCTTAGCGTTAAAGCGTGGTAGTGGTCCTGCTGGCTTATCCGCTATGCCACTTGAAAATGGCCAACATCTTCGTCCACTACTCACGATATCTCGTCAAGAGATTGAACAGTATGCCAATCAACAGCAATTAACTTGGATAGAAGATGAAAGTAATCAAGATGACCATTACGATCGTAATTTTTTACGTTTAAAGGTACTACCAACACTTACTCAGCGTTGGCCACATTTCTCGCAAATGGTGGCGCGTAGTGCCGAGTTATGTCAACAGCAAGAAGCATTAATCCATGAGCTTTTATCGGCAGAATTTAAGCAAATTACTGGCAATGCCAAACAACTTAATATTCAATCACTACGTGATTATTCAGATTATAAACGTAATGCAATATTGCGGCTGTGGTTTAAAGAACAACATATCGGCATGCCAAGTCAAAAGCAACTGTCATTAATTTGGCAAACCGTTATTCAAGCGAAAGAAGATGCTAATCCACAATTTATTTTGCATAATCGACAGATTCGCCGCTATCAAAACCAACTCTATTTATTACCTTTATATCAAGATATTGAACAGCAAATCCTGCCTTGGGATCTAAATACCTCGCTAACCTTGCCGGATAATTTAGGCATATTACAGTCCAATTATCAAACCAAGTTAACCTGTCGTTTACCACAAAAAGATGAGACAGTTTCGGTGCGTTTTCATGCCCAAGGTCAATTTCAAATTGTGCAGCGCCAAGGATCACGATCAATAAAAAAATTATGGCAAGAACACCATATTCCACCTTGGCAGCGCACTCGTATTCCATTAATTTACTATAATGAACAGTTGATTACTGCCGTCGGGGTATTTGTTACTGAACAAGGTAAGGGATCACAAGTTGGTTTTAATCTAAAATAAATCATAAAAATAAAATGTGCTTGAGTCTAATTGACACGAAATCGAATTCAATCCAATCATACTAACCTGAATTGGATTATATAATTAAGTAACCTCATACATAACAGAGCTATCGTTCTTCATGGCTAAACAGCATACACTTTACACTTACAAATTAAATGGAACTGATAATAGAAAAATAATGTTAAATTACATAAGTATAACTATTAATAGGAAACCAACTAATAGGAAACCAACTAAACATCGTCAAAATAAATTCATTTAGCATATTTATTATCTTACAAAAAACATATACTATTAGGTGAAATAATAATCAATCAAGAGTTAAGACAAAAATGAAAGTTAGTCGTTTTTCTGCAAATGTTGGACAAGCAATCAATAAAGTGAATCAATATGCGATAGATAAAAAACATATAGTTGGATCTGTTGTTATGGTTGCTAAAGAGGGACAAATAATCTATCAACAAGCATCCGGCTATGCTGATAAAGAACAAAAATTAACCATGCAAGTTGACTCACAATTTTTGCTTTCATCCGTTACCAAACCGATAGTTAGTGCAGCCGCATTATATTTAGCAGAAAAAGGGCTACTAAAATTGGATTCGCCTGTTACTGATTATCTACCTTATTTCACTCCAAAACTAGAAAATGGCCAGCAACCAGTTATTACTTTGCATCACTTATTAACCCATAGTGCGGGACTAAAATATCGTTTTTGCGAACCTCATGGTGAAGGCATTTATAATACATTACAGATTTCAGACGGCTTTGATCAAATAGCAACTGATTTAGATGAAAATCTTCATCGATTATCAAAAGCTCCTCTTCTTTTTGCTCCTGGAACAAATTGGTGTTATTCATTGGCATTAGATGTCCTAGGTGGAGTATTAACTGCTGTCACTCAACAGCCATTAGAAGAAATAATAAAAACTACCATAACGATTCCTTTGAATATGGCAAAAACCGGCTTTACCATACCAGATAATAATCAATTAGTTACTCACTATTATAATGCTTTACCGGAACCATTACCTATGCCAAGCCCTTATTTTATGCAATTAGATGAATCATCGAATAACGGGATTGTTTCTTATGATCCTAAACGCATATTTAATCCTAAAGCCTATCATTCAGGTGGGGCTGGTATGGTTGGTACTGCACCTGATTTTATGCAATTTCTGTTATCACTAACTTCAATAAATAATGATTTAAGTAACAATAAACTAATGGATACAATGGCGAAGTGTTATATAAATAGTAAATATGGTACAAAAGGACCAGGATGGGGATTCGGTTATGGTGGTGCGGTGCTTGATGACCCGATCTTAGCACAAACACCTCAGAGTAAAGGAACTATTCAATGGGGTGGTGTGTATGGTCATAATTGGTTTTATGACCCTCAACAAGAATTAGCTGTAGTCATTTTGACTAATACCGCAATTGAAGGAATGTTGGGACGCTATCCAGTAAAAATTAGAGATGCTATTTATCATTGTTTAGCATGATACTATTCCGATAGGAAAATTTTGTCGGTTTTTGGCTTTAATTTATCTGAAAATGATTTACCGATTGAAAAAACACCCTATAAGATGGTGCTTTTTCAATCAAGTATTTGAATTTTCATATAGTGAAATATTTATACTTATCCAATTAATCGTTTTTTCAGTTAGTTTCATTCTGATTTATATTATATTCGCCACTAATCTACTCCTTGTTAGATCTGAGCAATAAAAAGGATCCAAAATCAACTAATTTGGAACAATATTTGCATTAATGACTTGTTCTAAAATTAATTTATTACCATAAAGAATTAGGTCAAAATAAAATTATTTTGACCCAGAACGTGCTTGCCACCGTTTTAACAATAAAGCATTAGTCACCACACTTACACTGCTAAGTGCCATAGCCGCACCGGCTATCATTGGATTTAAGAAGCCGAAGGCCGCAAGTGGAATACCAATTAAATTGTAGAAAAATGCCCAAAATAAGTTTTGTTTAATTTTATTGTAGGTTCGGCGTGAGATATCAATGGCATCAGCAATTAAAAATAGATTGCCGCGCATCAAGGTTATACTCGCTGCATGCATCGCGACATCAGTCCCCGTTCCCATAGCAATACCAATATCAGCCGCAGCTAAAGCTGGAGCATCATTAATACCGTCACCCACCATTGCCACTTTATGATTGCTATCACTATTGTTATTATTTAGACTTTCTTTTTGTAATTGATAAATATAATTGGCTTTATCTTGCGGTAAAACCTCTGCAATAACTTTATCTAAATTTAATTGCTGTGCTACATAATTAGCCGCTTGTTGATTGTCGCCGGTTAACATAACCGTATTTACGTTGAGTTGATGTAATGCATCAATGGCGCTTTTCGCTTCCGATTTAATCACATCGGCAAAACCAAATAAGGCTAATATCACAACACCATTTTCCGATTGCTGTTTGGCTAAAAATGAGATTGTATAGCCTTTTTGGGTAAGCTCATTAATTTTATCCTGCATATCCACAAAATAGGCATTTAACGATTTCATCCAACGTAAACTACCTAAATAATATTCATGATTATCAATGGTTGCCATTACTCCTAAACCAGCAACCGAAGTAATATTCTGCGCATAATTATACGATTTAGCCTTCGCTAAAATCGCTTTAGCGAGTGGATGCTCACTTCCAGCTTGCATTGATGCCGCTAGTGCGAGAATTTGATCGGCAGTTTCTGTGTCCATTACATCCAGTTCAACTAATTCTGGTTTACCAATGGTTAATGTGCCAGTTTTATCAAATGCTACCGTATTAATGTTATGTAAGGTTTCAAGCGCCTCGGCATCTTTAATCAAAATACCATGGCGAGCAGCAACCCCCGTACCAACCATTATGGCGGTTGGTGTCGCCAATCCTAATGCACATGGGCAAGCAATCACTAACACGGCGACCGCATGTAGTAAAGCTTGCTGCCAATCATGAGAAATAACGCCCCAAGCAAGCAGTGTAATCAGCGCAATCAATAAAATCACGGGAACAAAAATAGCACTAATCCGATCGACAATACGCTGAATTGGTGCTTTTTTCGCTTGCGCAGACTCGACCATAGCAATAATTTTCGACAACGTAGAATCAGCTTGTACTGCTGTTGTTTTTACTATCAATAATCCTTCACCATTAATGGTGCCACCGGTTACCACACTATTGAGGGTTTTACTAACCGGGAAACTTTCCCCCGTCAACATCGATTCATCACAACTCGATGCGCCGTCAATAACCACACCATCTACCGGAATTCGTTCACCAGGTTTGATCACAACCACATCATCGACCTTAACCTGACTTATCGGCAAACTTACTTCTTGATCGCCTTGTCGAACTAACGCGACTTCAGGGCGAAGTGCAGAAAGTGCCTCAATCGCTTGGGTCGTTTGATGTTTGGCTCTTGACTCTAACCATTTACCAATCAAGATTAACGTAATAATAACCACCGATGACTCGAAATAGAGATGATCGTCATTACCGATAATAAGCTGATAAAGTGACAATCCATAAGCAGCACTGGTACCAATAGCCACTAACAGATCCATATTACCGGACAACGCCTTGGCAGCATTAAAACCACTACGATAAAATTTTGCACCAAGCCCAAATTGCACAACCGAGGCAATCACTAATTGCAACCAAGCTGGCATCATCCAATGAATGCCAAATGGCTCAAGTAACATCGGCAACACAAAAGGAATCGCTAAGATAACCGAGATAATAATCGGCCAGAGTGACGCTTGCTTATTTATATCTTTGGCGTGAATTTCCGGTTCGGTAATCTTCACCGCGTGGTAACCAGCTTTATCGACTGCTGCCATTAAGGTTTCTAATTGCACATTCGTATTGGCTTCAACTGTTGCCTTTTCTGTCGCAAGGTTAACACTAACATCAATCACGCCATCAATCTTTTTTAATGCTTTTTCAACACGACTAACGCATGATGCGCAGCTCATCTCTTCCACAAAAAAACTATATTCGACGGTTTTCATTTGATGTTTCCCTTGGTTTTTGATGTGATTTATATAGCTATTGTAATATTAATTATCCTTTTAACAAGAATGCACTTTTTTGATATATACTACCTAAAAAGATACTATTGAGATAATAATGTGAAAAATAATCCGATTAATACCACTTGTTGTGGAAAAGAACATCAACCTATCACCTGTTGTCCAGTTGATGCCACAATTAATATGATTGGTGGTAAATATAAATCGCTCATTTTATGGAAACTGATGACCGAAACCACCTTGAGATTTTCGCAATTACAGAAAGAAATTCCAAGCGCTACCCCGAAAATGTTAACCCAACAGCTACGTGAACTTGAAGCAAATGGCCTAATTCATCGACACGTTTATCCCGTCGTACCACCTAAAGTAGAATATTCTTTAACCAACTTTGGCAAAAGTATCAAACCAGTCCTCGAATCAATGTATGTCTGGGGTAGTGACTATTTAAACAATCAAGGATTACAAGTTAATTGTTCCATGACAGCAATAACTGATCCACAATAACCAATAGCAAATTTATTTTTTTTGATAAACGGTATTAAAGACAAAATGCAGGGATAAGACAGCCCCGCATTTAGATAAAGAAAGTAAAACTAATTACGCAAATTTTCTGGCCAATCGTTTTGGGTTGTAACCAGTAAATCTTTAACGATTCTTGGATTTCCAGCCACAATATTACCAGAGACCATATAGTTATTACCGCCAGCAAAATCGGTAACCACACCACCCGCTTCACGTAAAATCAATTCACCTGCGGCAATATCCCATGGTTTTAAGCCGATTTCAAAAAAGCCATCTAAACGCCCTGATGCGACATAAGCCAGATCTAACGCGGCTGAACCTGTACGACGAAAATCACCACATTTAGTAAATAGCTTTTGCAATACCGCGAAATAACAATTACTGTGTTGTTTAGCTTTAAAAGGAAAAGCTGTTGCAAGCACACTACCCTCTAAATCTTTCGCATTACTTACTCGAATACGGTAACCATTTAACTGCGCACCTTTACCTCGAGCAGCCGTGAAGAGTTCATTACTCATCGGATTATACACGACAGCAACTTCCGTTTTACCTTTAACTCGAGCGGCAATCGAAACCGCAAAATGAGGAATATTCTTAATAAAATTAGTAGTACCATCAATTGGGTCGATAATCCATTGCGTGTCAGCATCATTACCTTTAGCCAGTCCGCTTTCTTCAGCAATAATCGTATGATCAGGATACGCTTTTTTGATTGTTTCAATAATTAAAGCTTCAGCAGCACGATCGGCGTTAGTAGCAAAATCGTTAGCACCTTTAGTGTTAATTTCGATTGAAGTTGGATTTTCATAAGCCTTAATGGCCACATTACCTGCTTTACGAGCAGCACGAATAGCAATATTCAGCATCGGATGCATAATTTTCTTCCAATTGATGATGTTAAAGAACGGGTTGATTTAGCAACACAGCAAGTATTACTAAAAATTGTCGCATAGTATAAAGGTTTTATACTTACTTTGCCAGCCGAGCGACGATAAATTGAAAAATAGACACAATTAATGCAAAAAATCAGGTTATATCAATATCCTAATAACTATCATGGTATAGACTTCTCAATTATTTTTACAAAATAAACCTAAATAAAGCAACTCAAAATAACCATTATCTAAAAAATAATTAACCAATTAGAATGGTTGTTGGTAGTAATGTTTTTTCACCGACCAGTGGCCAACCAACCATTTATTACCACAACGATGAAGCCTCG
>CAMLIK010000083.1 GCA_946480175.1 uncultured Gilliamella sp. | reverse complement strand
CGATTGTACCAACGTTAACGTGGGGTTTTGTACGTTCAAATTTTTCTTTAGACATCTTAATGTTCCTTTATTAAACCACTTCCCTTCTATTTATAAGGGAAGTGTTACTTTATTTATATAAATAATTATTTCGCTTTACGAGCTTCAATAATTGCTGTTGCAATATTTGTTGGTGCTTCATTATACTTCAAGAACTCCATAGAGTATGAAGCACGACCTTGCGTTTGTGAACGAAGATCAGTTGCATAACCAAACATTTCTGAAAGTGGAACTTGTGCACGAACTGTTTTACCAGTAGCAGTATCTTCCATTCCTTCAATCATACCACGACGACGGTTCAAGTCACCGATAACATCGCCCATATAATCTTCAGGAGTTTCAACTTCTACTTTCATGATTGGTTCTAAAAGAACTGGCTTAGCTTTCATGAAGCCGTCTTTAAACGCCATAGAACCGGCAATTTTAAATGCCATTTCTGATGAGTCGACATCATGGAAAGAACCATCAAAGATAGTAACTTCAACATCAACAATAGGATAACCCGCAAGAACACCATTTTTCATTTGTTCTTGACAGCCTTTATCTACTGCTGGAATGTATTCTTTAGGAACCACACCACCAACGATTTCGTTATTGAATTTGTAGCCTTCGCCACCCGCTTCCAATGGTTTGATTTTTAACCATACATGACCATATTGACCACGACCACCAGACTGACGAACAAATTTACCTTCTTGTTCAACTTCATTGCGAATGGTTTCACGATAAGCTACTTGAGGTTTACCTACATTAGCTTCAACTTTAAACTCACGTTTCATACGGTCAACGATGATTTCTAAGTGAAGTTCACCCATACCAGAAATGATAGTTTGACCTGATTCTTCATCTGTATGCACACGGAAAGATGGATCTTCTTGTGCTAGACGACCTAAAGCAAGCCCCATTTTTTCTTGGTCAGCTTTAGTTTTTGGTTCAACTGCAACAGAAATTACCGGCTCTGGGAACTCCATTCTTTCTAGAATAATTGGTGCGCTCTCAGCACATAATGTATCACCAGTTGTTACATCTTTAAGACCGATTGCTGCAGCAATGTCACCCGCGCGAACTTCTTTAATTTCTTCACGTTTGTTAGCGTGCATTTGAACGATACGACCAAAACGTTCTTTTTTATCTTTAACAGAGTTAAGAACGGTATCGCCAGAGTTAACTACACCAGAGTAAACACGGAAGAAAGTTAAGTTACCAACAAATGGGTCAGTTGCAATTTTAAATGCTAATGACGAGAATGGTTCATCATCACTTGAATGACGTTCAGCAGCTTCACCATCAGGTAATTCCCCTTTGATTGCAGGAACATCTGTAGGTGCTGGTAAATATTCAATTACTGCATCAAGCATGAATTGAACACCTTTGTTTTTAAAGGCACTACCACAAGTTACTAAGATGATTTCGTTAGCAAGTACACGTTCACGTAATGCTAATTTAACTTCTTCTTCAGTTAACTCTTCACCACCAAGGTATTTTTCCATTAACTCTTCATTTGCTTCAGCTGCTGCTTCCATTAAGTTTGCACGCCATTCTTCGACTTGCTCAACCATATCTGCAGGAACATCTTCATAAGTGAAGCTTACACCTTGATCAGCATCATTCCAGTTAATTGCTTTACGTTTTAGTAAATCAACTACACCAGTAAAGCCTTCTTCAGCACCGATAGGTAATACTAATGGAACTGGTACAGCGGCTAAACGTGTTTTGATTTGATCAACAACGCGTAGGAAGTTAGCACCCATACGGTCCATTTTATTAACGAAAGCGATACGTGGAACTTTATATTTGTTTGCTTGACGCCATACTGTTTCTGATTGAGGTTGAACACCACCAACCGCACAGTAAACCATTACCGCACCATCTAAAACACGCATAGAACGTTCAACTTCGATTGTGAAGTCAACGTGTCCCGGGGTGTCGATGATATTGATTCGGTGTGGTTCATATTGTTGCCCCATACCAGACCAGAAAGCTGTAGTTGCTGCTGACGTGATAGTAATACCACGTTCTTGTTCTTGTTCCATCCAGTCCATGGTAGCTGCGCCATCATGAACCTCACCAATTTTGTGACTTACGCCAGTGTAAAACAAAATACGCTCAGTAGTCGTAGTTTTACCTGCGTCAATATGTGCACTGATACCGATATTACGGTAGCGTGCTATAGGGGTTGTACGAGCCATATTAATCCTCTATTTAGAATCGTTTGCTTAATAAAATATCTTTCGGTTGACTGATAGCAATTGGGCTACCAGTCTTATTTCGAGCAACTTATAAAAGCGCTCAAATTACCAACGATAGTGTGCAAACGCTCTATTAGCTTCAGCCATACGGTGAACGTCTTCGCGTTTCTTAACAGCAGTACCTTTGTTTTCAAAAGCATCCATTAATTCATTCGCAAGGCGTAAAGCCATTGATTTATCACCACGTTTACGGGCAGCTTCTACAATCCAACGCATTGCAAGCGCATTACGACGTACCGGGCGGACTTCAACAGGTACTTGATATGTAGAACCACCAACACGGCGAGACTTAACTTCTACAGTTGGTTTTACGTTATCTAATGCAATTTCAAAAGCAGCTAAATGATCTTTACCGCTGCGTTCTGCTAGCGTATCAAGAGCTGAATATACGATTGATTCTGCGACAGATTTTTTACCATCTATCATTAAAATATTTACAAATTTCGCCAGCAAATCTGAACCGAATTTCGGATCAGGTAAAATTTTTCTTTGACCGACAACATGACGACGTGGCATTGGAATACTCCGTTTATATGTTATAAATTTTCAGGTTTACCCAAAACTCAAATGAGTTAAATGGAATTATTATAGTTTGGCCTTACTTAACGGAGTTCCATTAAGCTTTAGGTCGTTTCACACCGTATTTAGAACGGCTTTGTTTGCGATCTTTAACACCTGCGCAGTCTAATGCACCACGAACAGTGTGATAACGAACACCAGGTAAATCTTTAACACGACCACCGCGGATTAAAATCACGCTATGTTCTTGCAAGTTATGACCTTCACCACCGATATAAGAAGTCACTTCAAAACCGTTGGTTAAACGTACACGGCATACTTTACGTAATGCTGAGTTTGGTTTTTTAGGTGTAGTGGTGTAAACACGTGTACAAACACCTCGTTTTTGCGGGCATGCTTCAAGTGCAGGAACGTTACTTTTCGCTTCCTTTAGTGCTCTTGGTTTGCGTACCAGCTGATTAATTGTTGCCATTAATAAGCTCCTGATTAATTAAAATAAATTTAAAAATTGCTTTTTAGATACGTAATTAATAACTGTAGCCCAAAGCCTATTTATATAAGTTTTGGGTCGCAAGATTCTAGACCTCAATAGCTATAATGTCAAGTATCAGCATAAGATCTTTATGTTATTTAATAATAATTTATATGGTCTTCAGATGTCATATAAAAATGAGTTTTTCTCTGAATTTTGATAGCGTCTTGAGCAAACGTTGTTGAGAAAATTTAGGTTGAATATGATTGTTATTTGCACTATACAAATTGATATTTTATGTAACACTGGTTTATTCTAATAAGTAGACTACAAATTAATGCTAATAAGTTAAATATATTAGTAAGTGATAATGATCGAGATGCAGAATAAGAGTTACCGAGTTGTTTTGCTATTTAATGCAAATAATATTTATGACCGGCAAATACTAAAAGGTATCGGCAATTTTTTAAAAGCGAATAATATTCATTGGAATATCTATATTTCTGAAACGATGCGCTATGATACTAATACACCTTTCTATTTTGATTGCGATGGTATTATTGCTAATTTTGATGATCCAGATATTCAAGATTTGCTCGCTGATGTAGATATACCAATAATTGGCGTAGGTAGTTCGCATCACCATGATTCAAATTATCCTAAAGTGCCGTATGTTGCAGCGGATAATTTTGCCATTATAGAGAGTGCTTTTAATCATTTATGTTCGAAAGGAATTAATCAATTTGCCTTTTATGGTTTACCATCACATCGATCTTGTCGTTGGGCGGCAGTAAGAGAACAATTTTTTGCGCAAATTGTAAGCCAAAAGGGTTATGAAGGATTTATTTATCAAGGAACCTCCACATCACTTGATAATTGGCAAGATAGCTTAGATAAACTCTCTAAATGGTTATTATCCTTACCTGTTAACACCGGTATTATTGCTGTAAATGATGCTAGAGCTCACCATATTTTACAAGCTTGTGATAGAGTTGAAATAAAAATACCTGAAGAGTTATGCTTAATTGGTATAGATAATGAAGAAGTAATTAATGATCTGTCGATGGTTTCCTTATCTACCGTTAAACAAGGAACTGAGGAGATGGGTTTTGAAGCAGCTAAACTGTTGCAAAAAATATTCAATAAAGGGAAGGTTGCTACCTCTCCAAGGTTAATTTCACCGAAAAAAGTCATTGAACGTCGTTCGACCGATTACCGTTCAATACAAGATCCTTATGTTATACAAGCTATTCATTATATCCGTGATTATGCTTGTAAAGGCATCAAAGTGGACCAAGTAACTTCTGAATTGCAAATATCTCGTTCCAATTTAGAACTTCGCTTTAAAACATCATTAGGTAAAACCATTCACACGGTCATTCATGAAGAGAAGTTTAATCGAGCCAAATATCTATTAATTGAATCTTCATTGTCTATTCAGGCTATTTCTGAGCAGTGTGGCTATCCATCGGTTCAGTATTTTTACTTTTTATTTAAAAAGCTATGTAGAATGACCCCAAAAGATTTTAGAAATAAATTTTTAACGCCTAACTTTTATAGTAATAATGTTATTAAATAAGTTGACTATAATGTGGTACAGAATAAATAGGAAAATGTGGTTAACTACATTTTCCTATTTTTAATGTGTTAATTCTTATCTTTTTACTGAGCGGATTGAAAGTATTGATATTCCGCCTAACATGGCAAAAACAAAAGAAGTAATAAATATTGCGCCAAAGCCGAATAGTGATATTACACAAGCGGCAATTATTGGTGCTAAAGCTTGAGTTGCAGTATTACCCAAATTATAAACGCCTAGAAAGAATGCAACTCTATTTTTGTCGGGAATAACTTCTAAATTTAATAAATTATCTAAAGAGTTCCATACCCCCATACCAATTCCAGCCGCGAATGCATAAATCAAAATACCAATATGATTAGGAGCAATAACTAAACTTAACGCCCCAATACCTAAAAATATTGTTGATAACCCAACTGGAATTTTGAGGATTTTCAATTTATCGGATATTGGTCCAGCAATGAATCCCATCAAAATGCCAAATATAAGCATAACCAAATTAATTAACTGAATTGAGTTTTGTGTTTCAGATGAGTCAGTATGTATAAAATCAGTCATAATAAATAGCAAATATCCCGTGATTATAAAATTACCAATTCCTTGAAAAAGTTTACCTATTAATGCTAAGTAGTAATCACGGCCAATTGACCATCTCGGAAATATAGCTAACGAGCTTTTTTGTTTATTCTCATTTTGTTTTACCTGATTTTGGTTTTTTTTGTCCAAATTAGAAGGTTCACGAACAATAAAGACTGATATTAATGTACCGATAAAAGTGATGACCCCGAATACAATGAAACCTAATCGGAAACTACCTAAGAACATTGCTGCAATAATGGTAAATCCATTATTACCCAGTGCCATACCCAGGCCACCATAAGCACCTGATGCGGTTCCTTTTTTATCATCTGCCGCAAAATCAAGCCAAGCAACCATTGGCGCCACAATAAAATTTAAGGCCGTTTGCGCTAATATCCAACAAAACAATAAAAAGGGTATACTGTTGGCGGTTGATGTTAATATCATTGATAACATAAACCCAATTGCTCCAATTATAATCCATGGTGTGCGACTGCCAAATCTAGAATAAGTCCTATCAGATACATAACCTGCCAACATATTTGATGTTGTTGCAGAAACCATACCACAACTTGAAAATAGCGCTAATAATGTAATTTTATTGGTTTCATCAAGTAGTTGAATTAAAGCGGGTAAAAATAGACTTGCGGCGGCAATGTAGGGACCTAACCAAGTGGCAGGTCCAATAATAAGTCCAGGAACTAAGCGAGTTAATGGAATTGTTATTTTCATGATGTCTTCCTTAATATTATTGATTATTTATCACGTAGTAATAATCAAAATCAGCATAGGATTGATGTTGGTAGGTATCAACTGAGGCGATAAAATTAAACAATCCGGTAAAACCACCAATTTCTCCTGGTTCTCCATTTACTCCTTCATCCGACAAATAGGTAGCATCTATCTGATTAATGATATTATTCCACTCCTCTTTCTCCATGCGGTAAAAGAGTGAAACAAATCCATCTCGATATGATAATTTGAGTTCAACTTGTCCATTAGGTATGACTATTCTATGATTAACAAATTCAATTCGAGTTCCAAGTTTTGCTTGTAAAATAGTAAGGATGGTAGCGTTTAGTTGTTCACTGTGAGTTAAATGTAAGTAGATCCAATTATTAGAATCATAATAAATTCCAACGCCAGCCGTTTGTGAATAATGCTCAGGATGAAACTCTACTTTAGTTTGAATATCATAATTAAAAGATGTTGCTCTTGTTGCCATAATTGATGGATTAAATTGGGAGAAGAGTGAATTTTGTCCATATATTCGCAAATGTCCTGGTCGTTCATGGGTATTTACCCAATTAGGTGTTTGCGCTCTATAGGGTGTCATAAATTCTAATTGATACTTTTTATCAAAATCATCAATAACATCATGGCTTACTTCATTACCAATAGGTAATGAATAATCAAACTCCATTTTAGCTAAATTTGTTCCGTCGGCCATTTCTAACCAGCCATCATTGGTCCATCTCATCTTTTGTATGGACGTTTCTCGACCTAAAGGATTTAATAATGTCCCACTAAGCGGTCTAGACATTAAGTGAGCAATGTACCACTCACCATCTTGTGCCTCAAATAATGAACCATGACCGGCTTTTTGCATTATTGAATTTGGATTGTACATTTCAAAATGACCAGCATCGGGGTCACCTAATGAAAATAAATGATTGGGTGATGACGTGACTATTGGTTCTCTTGACGGATGTGGTTCATAAGGTCCATAAATATTTTTAGAGCGACCGATTTCAATGCCATGAGCATAACCCGTTCCACCGGCAGCAATGATTAGATAATAGTAGCCAAATTTTTTATAAATTTGTGGTGCTTCACAACAACCTCGAGTAGTAAATCCATTGGTCACTCTTTTCCATGGGCTAATGACTTTACCTGTATTTAAATCTACTTCTGCTATTACTATATTTCCAGGTGCTTGATAACCTTGGCGAGTTTCCCATTCTAAGGTCGTTAAATAATGTTTGCCATCATTATCGTGAAATAATGCAGGGTCAAAACCAATGGAAGTAAAATAAATAGGATCTGACCAAGGACCTTTTATGTTATCTGCATGAATTGCATAAGCATCAGCATTAAATTCTCTTCCAGCCATGCTAACCATGTGAGAATAAATTAACCAATATTTTTTATTGATCGGATCATAAGATAAATGAGGAGCCCAAATACCCGCAGGTGTATTGGTTCCAGAAAGTTTGATTTCACCATTTTTAAAAATATAATCAATTAGTTTCCAATTTGATAAATCATTAGATTGAAAAATTTGTATTGAAGGGTGCCAATGGAAAGTTGATGTAGCAATATAGTAAGTATCATTGACCCGTATAATTGATGGGTCAGGTGACATGCCAGGTATAATAGGATTTTTTATTTTAGGCATTTTTAATAACTCCTAGTGTTATTGTAGTGATAAGAAAAAATGTTTATGTCTATGATCGAAATATAAGTTATCTGTTGAAACTTTTTTATTATCAAATTTGGTTTTCGGTTTACGAAATTTTGTTAATGGGAGATTGATCACATTCTTAATGTAATGTTAATAAAGGTAAGGATTTATTAATTTATGATTTTAACTTATTAAATATTAATTAAATTTTTTTAAATATCATTTAATTAGTGAAGATTCTAGGTTAATAGCAGAAAATCATACGATTTTCTGCAATTCTAATATCAAGACATTAATGGTTTTAGTTGTTGATAAATTCTTCTAAAAATTGAACGTTGTTGTTGGAATTCTGCATGTTTTTTCATATCGGGTTGGTGGGTTTGAACCATTGGTAATGGTGGTAACAGCACCTCTAAGTGAGTATTGGGATTACAGGCAATTTGTGCCAGTTTCGCTGCTCCTAAAGCAGGTCCCACTTCGCTCCCTTCACAATATTCAATATGGTAACCCGAAATATCACTGATCAATTGCCGCCAATAGCCACTACGGGCACCGCCACCAATAATCAGGATTTTATCGGGTGAAGTTCCAGTTTGATGAACAACATCAATACCATCGGCAAGCGCATAGCTGACGCCCAATAATATTGCTTTTGCTAGATCTACCTTGTTATGTTGATAAGTTAGACCAAAAAATACGCCTTTGGCTTCGGGGTTATTATGTGGTGTTCTCTCACCAGATAAGTAAGGTAAAAAGTAGACTGGTGGTTTATCGTCAGACGGTTGTTCCTCAATCAAACTCAATAACGTAGCAACATCTTTAATGCCTAACAATTGACATCCCCAATCTAGACATGAAGCACAACTTAACATCACTGACATCAGATGCCAGCGATTAGGTAATGCATGACAAAAGCTATGAATTGCTTGTTCAGGCTGGCTGATAAAACGATCGGTGACCGCGAAATAAACCCCTGAAGTACCTAGTGAAAGCATTGCTTGTCCAGAACGATAAAGCCCGACACCGATAGCACCTGCCGCATTATCGCCACCACCGGCAATCACTGGAATTGAATTGATATTCCAGAGTTTAGCAATATCATCAGTAACATAACCAGTTATTTGATTGCCTTCAAATAAGGCTGGCATATGTCGTCGACTTAAACCACAAGCATTTAACAATTGATCGTTCCAATCA
>CAMLIK010000082.1 GCA_946480175.1 uncultured Gilliamella sp. | reverse complement strand
CCGTGTCAGTGGATGCGCATTATAGGCACTTCATTTTTTTTGGCAAGTGAAAAATAACACTTAGAATTCCGTTTGTTTTTTATTTGTTCAACCGCAATATTAGCATATTTGTGATAAAGTAATATATATTATTATAAATATGCTAAAAAACAAAACGTTGCGGTTTAGAAACATTTATTAATATTTTCAATCATAAAGAACTTAAACTCTTTGCTTAAATCATTTAGCTATGACTCTTCAAAATATTAACGATTACCTCCAATTAAATATTTTGCTTTATCTTTGAATACTAATTTAATGGTATATGTTATAAGAATACTTATTGCCAAAGTACATATTAAAAAGCTAATAGCACCAAGTGACGCTAATTGACCATTATCTGTTTTAATAATGTATCCAAAAGGCGAGTTAACTAATTGCGCTTCTAAAAATATCACGATAATTTCATGAATAAAGTAAATTGGAAAACTAACATTTGCCATGAATGAAAAAAATTTATATGTTTTGCTTTCATCATTTCTGTAGTTCAAACCATCTAAAAAATAAAGCGCTAGAATAAATAAAATAATCTTTTGTAATGTATCGTAATAAAGTTTTTCAACACCAATATAATCAATATAACGATAAGCAAATGGAATAAAAAGACATAAACCAAAGAAAAATATTACTAAAGCCAAATTTTCTTTAACTAGTATCATGATTTTTTTATAATTTTGCTTTATCATCATACCGGTTAAATAAACTGGTCCATAATGCAATAAATTTAATAGTGGTTGGGTATAATCAGGCTTAGTAAACATTACGACCCAGAACATTGAAACTAATCCTACAATAATCAAACTTTTTTTTGACCATTTATATAATAAAGGGCTAATTGCGAAAATAATGATAATCATCGGCATAAACCATAACGGTAAAAGCTGGGTTCCGGTCAACATCATCTTAACAATCGAAGAACTTGAACTAGGTTCAGTTAGCGAAAAAATAGGTAAGCTGGATAAATATTGGTAATGAAAATAGATAAAACAAAATATCGATACAGAGATATAGGGGCACACTACCGTTTTAAATTTAGATAAATAATACGCTTTTACATTATATTTATAAGTTAAATGCTGAAATAAAAAACCCGCAATTAATACAAAAAATGTAGTGAAATTAAAAGCAAATAAATTTAAAAAAGAAAATAAATAACTATTAGCAATTAAATGACTATTTTTAAATACACCTAAGCAATGGCTAAAAACAATCATAATGATGGCTACGCCACGCAATACATGAATAGAATGAATTTTTTGAGATTTGACTGTTGTCATTTCAATTATCAAAACATAATAAATAATTTGCTATACATTAGCACAAAATTCTTAGATAAAAACTAGTATTATTTTAGAAATTATACAAAATATCACTTGACATTTTTCTCAAATAATTACAAAGATTTATCAAATATAAATTCAATTAACTAGTTTACTCGCAGCAAAAGAACATAAAGGTATAATTTCACGTTTTTCTTGCTTTAGTTTCTTTACAACTAGCTCAAGTAATTTATCGGCAATTCCTTGTCCTCGATAATTAGGATCGGTATAGGTATGATTGATGGTTGCTTTATCTTGCCCAATTCGAGTAAATGTCATTTCTGCTATTTCTTGATTATTGTCATTACATACATAGAAACGCTCATTATCTTGCTTATATAGTAACGTCATAATATCACTCAATTAGTATGATTTTTAACGAAATTAGTTAAATATGATAGAAATAACTTATTGATATTTATTTGATTTTAAAAATAGTTATAAGACTAATAAAGTGAATAATCGATAAACTACTTTCAAACCCTAATATTATCAATTATCCACATCTTGTTTAATCATCAATGGAGCAATTTTTAGAATAAGCGTTTCGCGGTATTATAAAGATCCATATCAAAAGGTCTTTTCATATTATTGATAGCGTCAATAATATCATGATGAACCAATTTACCATTTTGAATACCAACACAACGTCCAGCATGACCATTTATAAGTAACTCAACAGCATAAGCACCCATTCGCGAACCTAAAATTCGATCATAAGGCACTGGTGAACCACCGCGCTGTACATGGCCCAAAACTGTTGCTCGAGTTTCATGATGAACCGCCGCTTCAATATCTTTCGCTAATTGGTTTACATCACACATATGTTCAGTAACAGTGACAATCGCATGTTTTTTCCCTTTAGCAAAACCTAATTTTATCTCTTCAATTAAGTCTTCTTTAGTATAAGAAACTTCCGGGATAATCATAAATTCACAGCCACCAGCCACTGAAGCGCTCAACGTCAAGTCACCACAATCACGACCCATAACCTCAATCACAGAAATTCGGTGATGTGAAGAACAAGTGTCTCTTAATCTATCTATAGATTCAACTACTGTGCTTAATGCAGTAAAGTAGCCAATGGTATAGTCAGTTCCACGAATATCATTATCAATGGTGCCAGGTAAACCGATACATGGAAAACCTTCTTCAGTTAATCGCATAGCTCCCATATATGAACCATCACCACCAATAACGACTAAAGCATCAATTTGATGTTTCTTTAAATTAGCAATACCTTTTTTTCTAACTTCTTGATCTTTAAATTCAGGAAACCTTGCTGATCCTAAAAATGTACCACCTCTTGTGATAATATCTGAAACACTAGAGCGATCTAACTTAACAATATGATCTTCACAAAGTCCCAAATAACCATCATAGATACCAAAAACTTCTAAGCCTTCAGTCAACGCAGTTCTCACAACTCCACGGATAGCTGCATTCATCCCTGGTGCATCACCACCACTTGTCAAAATACCTATTTTTTTTATCATAAAAAATAACTCCAATTTACAAACCTTTGGCTATTATAAGATCATAATAATTAACTAACAATATAAAGTTAGGAGCTATTTTGAATAGTTTTTCTACTGATTGATTTCTAGAGGAACAACAGAAACAGGATCTTGATGGATAATCACTGTTGCTGGGGCAAATTCTCGAGAGATATGTTTTTCAATTGCATCAGCAATTGCATGGGCTTTTATTAATGGCATGTCATCATCCAATTCAAGATGTAATTGTATAAATTTTACCGGCCCTGCTTGCCTAGTTTTCAAATCATGAAAACCACACACGTTTGCATAAGAAGCAACAATTTCACTAATTTTTTGATTATCATTTTCTGGTAGCGCTTTATCTAATAAGTCTTGAATTGCATAATAAGCTATTTTGCAAGCATTATAAAAAATATATAACGCAATAAGGAATGCAAAGCAGGCATCAGCATAAGTAATACCGTACCAACTTAAAAATAGAGCCAGAATAACCGCAATATTCATAAACATATCGGAATAGTAATGTAGCATATCAGCTTTGATTGCTTTGCTACTTGTTTCTTTTATAACGTGCTTTTGGTATAAGACCAATGAAGCTGTCACAATAACCGAAATTACCGATACGGTAATACCTAATAAAGGTGACTCTATTGAAGTGGGATGAATAATAGATTTGATACTTGATAGTAACAAAATGGTCGCCGAACCAATAATAAAAGTACTTTGCGCTAATGCTGCTAATGATTCAGCTTTTCCGTGACCAAATGTATGACCATCATCAGCTGGTTTCAATGCATAACGGACTAAAAAAAAGTTCAGCCCTGATGCAAGCAAATCAATACTTGAATCCAAAAGCGAAGCGAATAGACTCATTGAGCCAGTAAACCAGCACGTAAATAATTTTATAATAATTAGGAAAACAGAAATTAAAACTGCGCTTAATGTTGCCCTTTTAATTAATTTCTCATACAAATGTAATTTTGACATTTGTTACCTATTATTGGTAGGATTCTATCCCTTGTGGAAGCACCAATTGTGCAGCTACTTCGCCTGCAGTTTTTTTATCCAATAAAACTTCAATTATTTTTAAGGCAAAATCAATAGAAGTTGCCGGACCTTGACTGGTAATCAGTTTATTTTGAACATCAAAATAAACTCTATCCGATTTCCAATTTTTAATTACATCTTTAGTCGATGGATAACCAGTCATATAAGCATTAGGGAATAAATTATGGTACTGAAAAACCATTGCTGGTGATGCACAAATAGCAGCAATGAAAGTTCCGGCCTGATGTGCTTGTTTTAATTTTTCAATTAATTGTTGAGAGTCTCGAAAATTTTCAGCGCCAGTTAATCCACCCGGTAGAATAATCGCATCAAAATTAAGATTATAAACCTCTGAAAGTGCTTTTTGGGCTAGAATAGTGACGCCACGAGAACATTCAACTTTTTTATCTTCAGTGATACTAGCGTAGGTAACTTTAATTCCTGCACGTGTTAACAGATCAATAGTTGTAACTGCTTCGGTTTCCTCACAGCCATTTGATAAAAAAACTAATGCTTGCTTTGTCATAATACACTCCTTTCTATCCAACAACTGTTATTACAAAACCTTAAATACGGCACTATTTTACACGTTCAATATTTGCACCTAATTTTCTCAATTTATCTTCAATATTATCATAACCACGATCGATATGATAAATACGATCAACAATTGTTGAACCTTCGGCTATACACCCGGCTAAAACTAAACTTGCAGAAGCTCGTAAATCTGTTGCCATTACTTGAGTACCACTAAGTTTTTCAACTCCATGAGTTATCAATGTATTACCTTCAATTTCACCATGAGCCCCCATACGAATGAGTTCTGGCACATGCATAAAACGATTTTCAAAAATTGTTTCTTTGATAATTCCGGTTCCTTCTGCCACCATGTTTAATAAAGAAAACTGAGCTTGCATATCAGTTGGAAAACCTGGATGAGGAGCAGTATGAATATTAACCGCCTTTGCTCGTTTACCTTGCATATCTAAACAAATCCAATCCTCTCCCGTTTCAATATTAGCACCAGCTTCCTTCAATTTTGATAATACGGCATCAAGTAAATTTGGATCAGTTTTACGGCAAGTTATTTTACCGCGCGCAATAGCAGCAGCAACCAAAAATGTTCCTGTTTCAATGCGATCAGAAACCACTTCATGTACGCCACCACCAAGACTAGAGACCCCTTCAATTTCAATACGCATCGTACCAGCACCGGTAATTTTAGCACCCAGCATATTTAAAAATTTTGCTGTATCAACAATTTCAGGCTCACAAGCTGCATTTTCAATTATCGTTTTACCTTCAGCTAAAGTTGCTGCACACATAATAGTGACTGTCGCACCAACACTAACCTTGTCCATGACAATATAAGCGCCTTTTAAACGGCCATCAACTGACGCTTTAACATAACCTTCATCTAAAGTAATTGTCGCACCTAACTGTCGTAAACCAGTAATATGTAAATCTACTGGTCTTGCACCTATCGCACATCCACCTGGTAATGAAACTTGCCCTTGACCAAATCGCGCAACGAGTGGACCTAAAGCCCAAATTGAAGCTCGCATAGTTTTAACAAGTTCATAAGGTGCACAATAGTTATTAATCTGTCCTGCATCAAGATGAATTGAACCATTACGTTGGTATTTCACGCCTAATTGCGCAAGCAGTTCCAATGTAGTATCAATATCTTTTAATTTAGGAACATTTTGTAATTCGACTGGTTTTTCAGCCAAAATCGCAGCAAATAAAATAGGTAGCGCTGCATTTTTAGCGCCAGAAATAACAACTTCCCCGTTTAAAGAGGTCGGCCCTGTAACGTGAAACTTTTCCATTGTTAACTCATATTCATTTTAAATGGTCGGTATTATAGAAGTTATTTACTAATAGATAAATGAATTTTATCAAAATAAAGTGGCTAATTTATTATCACTAATCTAGATCAAAATAATTTCAATTATTTCTTCTGTATAAATAATTGGTCATTGAATAAATATTAAATGCAAACTCTTATTTTTATTCATAAATTAACTAATTGAAAGCATAAAATAAGTTTCAAAAACCCCGTTCCTCAACTTTTTTATTAACTTTGATCAATTTGCTTATTTTGCTATTCACTACATTTTTATCGAAGTATGGTAAAATAGATAATATTCAATCTTATAAACCAAACAATATAATATGGATTACGATATTGCAATCATTGGACTTGGGCCTGCCGGTAGTACGCTCGCACGTTTACTTAACCCAACTTTTAAAATTATTGCATTAGATAAAAAACAACAAAAGGGTAATGAAGGTTTTCATAAACCTTGTGGTGGTTTATTAGCTAATGACGCCCAAAAATCATTTGTGCGACAAAAGTTAAATTTACCGGCTGATATATTGACTAACCCACAGATTTTTAGCGTTAAAACGATTGATCTTCAAACTAAACTGATTCGTAATTATCAACGCAGTTATGTCAGCTTTGACCGACATAAGTTTGACCTATGGTTAAAGTCACTGATTCCAAACAATGTAAACGTTTTACATAACACACTATGTAAAGAAATCAGAAGAATCATCGATGGATATCAAATCACTTATATTGATGAAAATAAAGTTGAACATAAAATTACGACTAAATATGTAGTTGGTGCCGATGGTGCTAATTCAGTTGTTAGACGTATGCGCTATCCTCACCATTCCATCAGGCAATATGTTGCGATTCAACAATGGTTTACTGAAAACCATCAACGCCCTTTCTATTCTTGTATTTTTGATAATCAATCAACAAATTGCTATGCGTGGAGCATTTCTAAAGATGGATATTTCATTTTCGGTGGCGCTTTCCCGAAAAAAACAGCAAATCAACATTTTGAGTTACTTAAAGAAAAATTAAATAAGCAAGGTTTTATTTTTGGAAAACCGTTAAAAACTGAAAAATGTCTTGTGGTTTATCCAAATCGATTCCGAGATTTCTATACTGGCAATGAAAATATCTTTTTAATCGGCGAAGCAGCTGGTTTTATTAGCGCTAGCTCATTAGAAGGTATCAGTTACGCTCTTGATAGCGCCGAAATTTTAAGCAAAATATTAAACAGTGGTGTAGCAAAACCGAATAAACATTATTACCAAAAAACAATCCCTTTACGTTTAAAACTCTATAGCAAAATAATTAAGGCTAAAATAATCACTACACCATTATGGCGCAAGTTAGTTATGAAAAGTAAAATCCAACATATAAAAACAATTTAACTAGTACAAAACTAATAAAATATCAAAACAATGAAATATAAAAAGGAATAGACATTATGTTTGATGTTAGCGATCTAATTCGCTTTAATCACGAATGGTCAGAAAAAATAGCGAAAGAAGATCCTGAATTCTTTAAACAGCTCGCTGTTGCACAAAACCCCAAATTTTTATGGATTGGTTGTTCGGATAGCCGAGTACCAGCAGAAAAACTTATCAAGCTAAAACCGGGTGAAATGTTCGTTCATCGCAACGTTGGTAACCAAGTGATTCATACAGATCTAAATTGTCTTTCAGTTGTTCAATATGCGGTTGATGTACTTAAAATCGAAGATATTATTGTTTGTGGCCATTTAGATTGTGGGGGCATCCGTGCTGCGGTTGAAAATCCTGATTTAGGCCTAGTTAATAATTGGCTACTTCATATTCGTGATTTATGGTTTCGTAATAGTTCTTTACTTGGTAAATTTCCTGCTAATATTAGAATGGACATTTTATGTGAACTTAATGTAATCGAGCAGATTTATAACTTAGGGCATTCCACCATTATTCAATCGGCATGGCAACGTGGTCAAAAAGTCAATTTACATGGTTGGGTCTATGGGATCGATAATGGCAAGATCACAGACTTACATATTACATCATCAAGTAGTGAAAATCTTGAAATCAACTATCGAGAAGCCATTTCTTATCTGTTAAATTTGCATAAATTCCAATAATCTTATTTGAATCGATGGATAATTTGATTGCTACTACCTCGCCACAATAATTTAGGGTCAGCAAGTTCTTGCACAAATTTTCCATCAATCAAAACATCTATATAAGTAACTATAGCTTGTTGATCATCTGTTAATTCATCTAGTTTATAACCAGTCCATAGCCAAATATCTTTATTATCACATTCATTTTTTACTCGTTTTACTAGTTTTAAAATGGCAGGGACATTTTGTGGGTGCAAAGGATCACCACCAGAAAGAGATAACCCTTGGCGCTTTATTTCAGTGTCTTGTAAATCTTTAATAATTTGATCTTCCAGTGATTGTGTAAATGGCTTACCAGAATTTATTCCCCATGTGCTTTTGTTATAACAGCCAGGACATTGATGTACACAACCTGCTACAAAAAGCGCACAACGAGTCCCTTCGCCATTAACAACATCAACAGGATAATAACGATGATAATTCATAATGACAGAATCATTTATTAACCTATTTGACCATTATCCAAATGCTTAACTCGACGCTTTACTTCTTCTTGCTTTCCTGCATTAAATGGACGAGCATCAGGACTGCCTAAATATCCACACACACGGCGCGTAACAGAAACTTTAGATGAATCATGATTACCACAGCTAGGGCAAACAAAACCCTTGCTAGTACATGAAAACTCACCGGTATAACCACATTCATAACATTCGTCAATTGGCGTATTGGTACCATAATAAGGTACACGTGTATAGCTGTAGTCCCACACATCTTCTAGCGCTTTTACATTATTAATCATATTAGGATATTCGCCATAACAGATGAACCCGCCACTCGCTACCGCTGGATAAGGTTTTTCAAATTCGATTTTTTCATATGGATTAACCTTTTTCTCAACATCAAGGTGGAAACTATTAGTATAGTAGCCTTTATCTGTTACGCCAGGAATAATACCAAATTCAGCGGTATCTAAACGACAGAATCGGTCACATAAATTTTCACTTGGCGTACTATATAAGCTAAATCCATAGCCAGTCTCTTTTTTCCATTGTTCAATAGCATTAGCTAAATGTTCAACGATTGCTAAACCTTTTTTACGTAAAGTTTCGCTATCAAATGGGTGAGTTTGATTACCATAAAGTGCATTTAATGTTTCATGTAGACCAATATAACCTAAAGAGATTGATGCACGGCCATTTTTAAAGATTTCAGAAACACTGTCATCTTCTTTTAAGCGAACACCACAAGCACCTTCCA
>CAMLIK010000081.1 GCA_946480175.1 uncultured Gilliamella sp. | reverse complement strand
CGATCATCAGCATCTGAAAAGTAATTCGTACCTTTACCTAAATCCCCTATCCAGCCTAATATTTGTGGGCGATATTGTGATGGCATAGTTGCTCCTAATTATTCCTTTTCCATTTGCTTTGTTTTTATTTATTGGCTAATCTGGTTATTGCACATGATATTTTTGTTTAATCTCTGCCAGATGTTCCGGCGATAGGGCGTTAAACGCTTCAACCATCCATTCCGGCCAACCTTGACCTTGAATGATATCCTTTTTAAAAGGTGTTTCTTGCTCCCAGGTATATTTTCCGTCGTTTAAACTAATTAAATCGTTAAAGCACATAAAATTATTGACCCATCCCCAGACCAGATAACTACCAATACCGTAACGCAGTGGATCTAATAGCACATGGTCAATGGTTTTATACGTGCCCGGTTCACACACCATTAAAATAGTGGTACAGAGTGGATAGGTGGAAAAGTTATGCACCACAACCCCATGTAAATCGGCCCAATCATACTCTTTTATCCGTTTTTTATTGGGGTGTAAAAAATGAATCGGATTTTTAAACGTGGTAAAATTAAAGAAATAGCTTTCATTAATATATACTTTCTTGGTTTTACGATTAAGGATTATTGGACTACCTTTCCGTGTAAAAAGATTTTGGTATAACTCAGGAATACAAATGTATAAAGCAAAAATACCAGCAATTAATACAATGAGAACAGTAATAAACATAAAACTTTCAGTTTCGGGATTAAGCTCAAAAAGTAACAGAAAAAATATATAAATCGCTGGAAATGAACATATAATGATAATTGTAGAAACACATAAATAAAAAATCTGATCAGATGAGGTTTTACGAAGAAAAGCACAGTAGTTATCGTTGGCATACAGTAAGCGATCATCAGCATCTGAAAAGTAATTCGTACCTTTACCTAAATCCCCTATCCAGCCTAATATTTGTGGGCGATATTGTGATGGCATTGTTGCTCCTAATTATTCCTTTTCCTTTTCCTTTTCTTTTTCCATTTGCTTTGTTTTTATTTATTGGCTAATCTGGTTATTGCACATAATATTTTTGTTTAATCTCTGCCAGATGTTCCGGCGATAGGGCATTAAACGCTTCAACCATCCATTCCGGCCAACCTTGACCTTGAATGATATCCTTTTTAAAAGGTGTTTCTTGCTCCCAGGTATATTTTCCGTCGTTTAAACTAATTAAATCGTTAAAGCACATAAAATTATTGACCCATCCCCAGACCAGATAACTACCAATACCGTAACGCAGTGGATCTAATAGCACATGGTCAATGGTTTTATACGTGCCCGGTTCACACACCATTAAAATAGTGGTACAGAGTGGATAGGTGGAAAAGTTATGCACCACAACCCCATGTAAATCGGCCCAATCATACTCTTTTATCCGTTTTTTATTGGGGTGTAAAAAATGAATCGGATTTTTAAACGAGGTAAAATTAAAGAAATAGCTCTCATTAATATACACTTTCTTGGTTTTACGATTAAGGATTATTGGGCATCCTCGCCGTGTAAAAATATTGTGATAAATTTCGGGAATAGATATATATAATCCAACAATAGAACCAATAAAAAAAACAATAAAAATGATAAATGCTAAAGTGTCTTCATCAGAATCTAAATCTAAATCTAAATCTAAATCTAAAATTGCAATTATAGATATAGACATTAAAACTATTGAAAGAATAAAAGCAATAGTAAAAATGCATAAATAAAAAATCTGATCAGATGAGGTTTTACGAAGAAAAGCGCAATAGTTATCGTTAGCATACAGTAAGCGATCATCGGGACCTGAAAGGTAATTCTTACCTTTATCTAAATCATCTATCCAGCCTAATATTTGTGGGCGATATTGTGATGGCATAGTTGCTCCTAATTATTCCTTTTCCATTTGCTTTGTTTTTATTTATTGGCTAATCTGGTTATTGCACATGATATTTTTGTTTAATCTCTGCCAGATGTTCCGGCGATAGGGCGTTAAACGCTTCAACCATCCATTCCGGCCAACCTTGACCTTGAATGATATCCTTTTTAAAAGGTGTTTCTTGCTCCCAGGTATATTTTCCGTCGTTTAAACTAATTAAATCGTTAAAGCACATAAAATTATTGACCCATCCCCAGACCAGATAACTACCAATACCGTAACGCAGTGGATCTAATAGCACATGGTCAATGGTTTTATACGTGCCCGGTTCACACACCATTAAAATAGTGGTACAGAGTGGATAGGTGGAAAAGTTATGCACCACAACCCCATGTAAATCGGCCCAATCATACTCTTTTATCCGTTTTTTATTGGGGTGTAAAAAATGAATCGGATTTTTAAACGAGGTAAAATTAAAGAAATAGCTTTCATTAATATACACTTTCTTGGTTTTACGATTAAGGATTATTGGACTACCTTTTCGTGTAAAAAGATTTTGGTATAACTCAGGAATACAAATGTATAATGCTAAAATACTTGCAATAAATGAAATGAGAACAGTAATAAATATAAAACTTTCAGTTTCGGGATTAAACTCAAAAAGTAACAGAAAAGATATATAAATCGCTGGAAATGAACATATAATGACAATTGTAGAAACACATAAATAAAAAATCTGATCAGATGAGGTTTTACGAAGAAAAGCGCAATAGTTATCGTTAGCATACAGTAAGCGATCATCGGGACCTGAAAGGTAATTCTTACCTTTATCTAAATCATCTATCCAGCCTAATATTTGTGGGCGATATTGTGATGGCATAATTGCTCCTTTTCGTTAATTAATTTTCTTAGACTTTTTGGTAATGATTAGTGGGACTGCTTCACGGTTATTATACTCAATGACTATATGGTATTTTTCTATACCAAGACCGTTCATTGTGCCTGCAATCCATTTATTAATAATCAACCCATCTCTGTCAACGCTATCATCCTGTTTAACCATAATATTTTCAACATCACTAAATTTTGGTTCGCTTTCGATCACTATTGTTCCATCTTCTAGAGTATGTGTTAATTGAAATTCAGCTGGCTCATCGATATAACGCTCGCCAGTTTGGGAAGGAAATTTGCTTTTAATTGCCGGCAGTTCATATTTATTGAAAAACATTTTTTTATCAGTGCAAATATCTTTTTCGGTTTCAGGACCATTTTTTATCTCTAAAACTTCAATACCGTTGGTTGATACGCGATATTTTAAATCGATATATTTATCGGTTATTACAGTTGATTGGTTTGTAGGAGGTTGCCAGTTTTTACGATATAAACGAATGGAAACCGTTAGCACTTCGTTAGAATCGGCTTTAGCAAAATCAGGAATATCCAGATAAAAATAGAGATGATTCCGGAACACGCGGACAGAATTATCTTCTATTGATGATCCAATAGGGGCACCATTATAAAGCGGTATCTTACGGATAAAGGTTTGGATGCCATAGATGACAATAGTATAGTCATTGAGCGCTAAACCAAAACCACTGTGTGAACGGCGATCATCTTCATGATAAGCGTCATAACCTAAATGTTCGAACTCTGCGTGTTTGCCAAAATAGCAACGATTTAACCAATGTTGAATAGGCGTGTATTTATCATATTTTTTACTAAACAAAATGGCAAATCCACCTACAACCATAAGAATAACACCGATAATAATGGGGACCAAGGTACCGATTAAAGCTATGCCTGCCCCCATAATTAAGAAAATAGAACCACTTAATCTCAAGTAAAAATATCTTTTATCCTCCATATCCAACATATCAAACGCACTATTTAACTCAGTAATAGCATCAAAGACGGTGATTATTGTTGTTACTCTGGTAACAGTTTTACTAATTAGAGTATTTAATTTTAATTGGCTATTGATGGCGTGGGTATTAGCATTGATAGCTATAGCGTCTTTTAACTTCATCAAGAGTTTAATATTATGGTATTGGTTGATTATATCAACCCCCAGCGTTGCCAGATATATCACATCTTTTATTAATTGTACTTTTACTTGTTGTTCGCCACTGCCCTCTTTTGCAACGCCCCACTCTTTAAGCGTGTCGTTTATATTCATCAGAGTTATAACACTTGATATTAGGTTGACGGTTAAATTAACACCAAACGTTTTACGACTAGTGTTAATTTTGTTTTTAGTTTCTCTTTTTTGACTATTTCTATTGAGCGCATCTATCTTATTTTCAGCATTATTAATAACGCTTTCTATATTTCCTATTTCTCTATTTGTTTTTATGATTCTAATGTTACGATTTTTTGAACTATTTTTATTTATTTTATCTTGGGTTGAACTCATGCCTTCGGTTGCATTACCAAGCTGAGCTCGAAGGTTTTTTTGTTTATAAATTAGCTTAAAATAGTCTTTATACGCATTTTCAACAAATTCTTTTAATTTGTGGGGGCTTAATATCCCATTGGTTTGCTTAATAAAATCGACAAATAAGCTTTTTGTTATTTTGTCTGGAAAACAGAGCGTAAATTTGGCTTTTTTGGTTTTAATTGTACCTGTTTTGGTCACCTCTTCATCAATGTCAAAATTTTGCAAAAACTCCAGTTCATGCGGATGATAGATACCTCGATTAAAAAAACCTCGATGCATTTGGGTTAATAAATTTTGGATTTTAGCGTAATTTTTTGGTCTTATTTGTGTAGTAATTTCAACTGGCATCGCTCCGAGTATGGCTAGTTGATCAAAAGCGTTAAGTCGCATCCACGGTGATTTGGCGGTATGTACATTATTTTTAATTAGTGCTGCCTGCTTTCCTAGGGCGGTGCTATTTAATAAATGTTTTATATTAGCGCTATGGCCTGAGTTTGACGTTTTTGATTGAGCTATTTCTGACATCTGTTGATTGACTTTTTCAAGCTCTTTATTTAATTTTTGAATTTCAGTCTTGTATTTCCTTTTGTCGTCTATCAATTTTTTAGTTTCAGTTTTAGCTTTCTCATTGTCTGAATTTTTCGCATTTTCTTTCTTCAGTTCTTCTATTTTTTGCTGATTGCTTTTAATTTTAGCTTCATAATTTGCTTTATTCTGTTCTAATATATGTAGTTTTCTTTTTAGTTCTACTTCGCTTATTTCTTCAATTGCTTTAGATATGATTGCTCCAACTCTTAATGCATTTGATATAATATCTCTGGGTTTTAGTAGTCGATTATCCGTCAGATCAACATACACTTCTTCATCACGATCAATACCTTTAGGGTTATTATAGTCAATAATGTAATAGATGCTTTCTGGATTGCTAAGCAGTTCATCCCACAAGGCACTATCAGTACCTAACTTTATTTCTGAATGGGTTGAGTCTAATAGTATTTGCGTAACTTCATTTATATGCGCTATCGAGGTTGTTTCAACTGAAAAATCAAATTCACGTTGCCAAAAATGGACTGGGTTAAAACTGCTTGGTTTTACTTGATCAAAGTCCGATATAAACTCTGGCTTACCAAACAACTAGCGGACATAAGTAAAATAATCTTGTGACCATTCTTTACAATAATCAACGACTTCGTTATAAGCTGCCTCTAATTCGGTATTAAAGTTTTTAACTGTTTGTTGATTAACACAGTCATCAAAATCGTCTAATGCTTGCTTTTTGTCTGAACTTATTTGACCTATTTTAGTGTGCATTTTTGTTGATGGAGGGATCTCGTTATAACCAACTTTATCCTTACCAGAATTTTTAATTTTTTCAATCTCTTCCTTTACTTTATCAATTTCACGATCATAATACATTACAATTGACTGACGGTACTGCGTCATTAATTCAAATATCATCCGTTTTTTTAACATTCCAGCATCATAATATTTAAAACGTTGCTGCAATTTTGGATTAACTGTTTTGAGCATATTTTTGGCGCGTTGTTCATAAATTTTAGTTTCTTTATCGATGTCATCCAAATTATCAATAACTTCTTCAGCAAGTTTTAGTTCGTCATCAGTCAGAGGTTTTTCATTAAATATATGCAAATGTGAAAGCCGCTGAGAGTTTAGCTCTTCAGCAATACCAAAAGTGTCTTCCACAACGACACCACATGAGGAACCTGATAATGGATTGACGTGGTAGGCAAATGAACGTTTTTGATCATAAAGACTGATAAAAGGATGTGCCGATTGGAAGTTTGGCAACAGGTCTTTTTTTATTCTAAATTCAAGTACGTTACTGACACTTTCGGTATCATCTGCTTTGCCAAAAATATCCACAAAAGGTACTGCTCGATTGTTGGTTGCTTGATCGGGATCGTCTTTCAATTTGGTTATGTCAATGTGGGTAAAACGAGATAGCGCCAGTTTGTCTTGTTCATTAATATATTGATCAATTGTTTCGCTAGACCAAGGTTGTGAAACATATGCTACCCATGCATTGGTAAAGATTCGATCATCCAAATTAATAAATGAGGCTGGAATGGAGTGGCAGGCATTGTAACATGCTTTTGATAATGGTCTTGGTTCTGTACCACTTAAACTATAAGCATCTTTTAAACGTAATACACCATTAAAACACTCATAAGCTTCAAGCATTCGTGTATTAATATCATCTCCTTTTTGTTGCATCACATAAACATAACCTTTGCGCAGAGTACGCAAAATATAGCCATAATCTTTTAACTGTTCGTCAGGCATGCGATTTTTAAAGTTTATTTTTTGTGCATAATTAGCTAACGATTGATAATCTACATCACTTTTTGCGCCTTTAAACGGCGCTAATTTAATAACCGCCTGACGCAATAAAAACACCGGAATACCTTTTCTTTCACATGCAGGACATTTTCCAGCAGCTTGCCTTTTATTTTGATTACCTATATTTATTACTTTTTCCATGTTGGTTATTCCTTATTATTTTATTTATCTAATTTCCTTAATGTTTGTACTTTCAATAGCAATATTGGCATTATTAATTTGTGTTGATAGTGTTCCAGGTGTTTTTTTAGCAAGCTCAATTAGCATTAAAACTTTGGGATTTTGGGTAAAGGCTTGATGGTGCCTTAAACCACAAATTCCCCAAAATAAGATATCACCAGCGTCAACTAAGCCTAATTGCATAGCTTGCTTAACCAATTGTGTCGCCTCGGCGATAATATCTTTTGATAGTGGTAAAGATTGTTGCTCTTCAAATTGTAATCGGTTATTTGCCCAAGCATTAACCAAAGTACGAACTATTCGAATATTTTTAATAAGCAGATTGTCATCAATATCCCAACTTTTTTCTGGCATGGGTTCGTTTTTAGCAGTAAATTGAACAAATTTACCATTATGAATTGAAGGATAATAATAGTTGTAAATTTGAGAAAATTGCGCTTTTAACCACGCTTTACTTTGATTGGAACCCACTTCATCCAAAAATTGCATCCGAAAAGGCTCAAAAAAAGGATAATATGGTTCTTTTAAAGTCCGACCAATTGAATTGCCGATATTAACTAATTGTTTTGCCAATGCTGAGGGTTTTTGGTCACTAACCAGATAAGCACAGATATAACGTTGTGACCAAAAACACTCTAATGCCGCTTGTCGGCTAATGTCATCAATTATGACATCATCGGTCAATATACTTGGCTCAGCCAATTGAATCAATGTCGGGCAAACACTTGGATCGTAATCCAGATCAGTACGTAATACTGTTGTTAGTTTTTTTTCACCAAAAGCTTTATTTTCACCAAATTGATACGTTAGTTTTTCAAGTGATAACGGACTTGCCCAATGAAGTACAACTCTATTATCAATTAACAGATAACGATATCGTCTAAAATTCTCGAACTCATTTAATTCCTCGAACATTTTTAACCTTTTTTCCTACCGCGTTTATCATTAATTTCACTCATCTTTAGTAAAATAGTTATTTTTTGTTAACGCCTGTTTTCTCATAGCATTACATTTTAAGTAGACTTCATCGACGAGGCCCCTAATCAATGACCTTTTCGTTGATTTTAATAAATGAATTACTTTGATCTAATATTGGGTTGAACGATAGCTTTTGGTAGCTGAAAGTGGAAATAATTGAATAATCGCAAAGTTGATTTAATTGTTCATCTATTGAAGCTAGATAAATAACAATCAATCTATTGTTTATAATATCAATTCTAAGCGAATAACGATTTTTTAAAACCGTTTTAGAGATTGCGTTAACACTGGCTAATGTTATTTTTAAAACGATGTTTCCATTACTTCCTTACATATCCTAACAAGCTAAATTCTATTTATTATTTTTAAAAATTAAATATTTACCAATATTATCCTTAATATAAGTAAGTTACATTTAGTTTAAAGAATATAATTTATTTGTATGATTTTCAACCTGTTATTGTGTTTTTTAACTTAATTATGTGTTCTTTTTTATCAATTTATAGTCAAATAACCATTATTAGCATGATTAAAATTACTCTTAGCAAGCTAAATAAGGGAGACAAAATGTCAATTACATTTATTCATTTAATTTTAAGGTTAGAAATTAGCATTTATTAAAAATAATGTTGCAGATTAATTTATATAAAAAGGATAACGTTACTTCTCTTATCTCAAAATAATATGATTGAAGATGACTATAATGGCATATATTGAATTTATCATTACAATTGACAATGATTGAAATACTAATATTTTGTTTTTATAACTGTTATTGCTTACTATATTGTTAAGTGTTTTTGAGATAATTAATACTGAATTTATTGTTTATTAATCTAATAAATTTAACACACTAGGAATTAGGAACCCATGCATATACATTTTATTATCCACGAAGATTTCGAAGCACCAGGTGCCTATGAGCAATGGGCAAAAATGCACCATCACACTATCAGCTATTCTCGGGTTTATCTTGGGGAACCACTTCCCGATAAGATAGATAAAATTGATATGTTGATTATCATGGGTGGTCCTCAATCGCCAGCTACCAGCAAACGAGAGTGCCCGTACTTTGATTCGTTAGCAGAGCAAGCGAGCATATTATCGGCAATCAAATCGAAAAAAATCGTTATCGGCGTCTGTCTTGGTTCGCAACTAATCGGTGAAGCATTAGGTGCACCGCATGGCCATAGTCCGGAAAAAGAGATCGGTAAATTCCCTATTACCTTAACTGAAATTGGCCAAAATCATCCCCTCTTTGCCGATTTTGGCAATAGTTTAGCCGTCGGTCATTGGCATAATGATATGCCGGGTTTAACTAAAGAGGCACAAATTATTGCTTATAGTGAAGGTTGTCCACGACAAATCGTTGCTTATGATCAATTAGTATATGGTTTTCAATGCCATATGGAGTTAACCCATGCGGTGGTTGAACAA
>CAMLIK010000080.1 GCA_946480175.1 uncultured Gilliamella sp. | reverse complement strand
TTTTCTTTGTCAGCTAATTGATAATGATCCAATATGTTTAGAACATAATAAAATTTGTTGGCTAGATATTAATGAACTAAATAATCTTGATTGGGCTGAAGCTGATTTACCGATTGTTTCATATTTGCAGAATATTGAAAAGATCGAAATGCACAATTAACCATCGAATATTAAAAGCAAATGATAAAGTTACACAACGATTATTAGCAATAATCTTCTATTTTGGTATTAATTATCGATATAAACATCAGTGCTGACTTTTGTTTGCTTGATTTAATGTACAATACGAATGATATGTAGTATTAAATAGAGGATTTCTTCATTTGAAATCGTGATATTAAGCTGATTGATTAAATATTTTTTAATGACATTTGCACATTTAAACTCATCTGGATATTGCCTAATCACCTGTTGAAAAACAAAATCATTATCAGATTGTAGCTGCTTCTGCTCAAAAATACGCTGAATAAAAAACTGCATATGAGTTAAAAAGCGTGAATAATGTAACGATTGTTTATCTATTCGAATTGCAAAATTAAATTGAATAATATTGAATATATCCTTCAACATTTTAACGGACAATAACGTGTGCTGCATAGTTTGTTGATGTGATTGGCCGTTAACTAAATGAAAGGCTATGTTACCGGCTTCCTCCTCAGGTAAACTAATATTAAGACGTTGGTTTATATAGGTTATGCCGTACTTTGCAACTTCAAACTCTTTAGGATAAAAGCTTTTCACTTCGTATAACAAGCGATTTTGAATAACCACTCCTGAATAATATCTTTCAATAGCATAATTGAGGTGATCTAATAAGGTAAAAAAGAGCGTTTCTCTAAAGGTAGTTTGTAATGTTTTGCTCGCATAGTCTAACAAAAATCTCGTTAACTCGATGTAATCATCAGGTAATGATTCAATTAAGTTAAGATAACCTTGAATACCTGTTATTTGTTGTAAAACAAAACATTTCTCAATCTGCTCAGCATCAAGCAGATCACCAACTTTAGCATTAAAACCGATCCCTTTTCCCATCAGGATCACCTCGTTATTATCACTATTTTTGGATAATACTAGGCTGTTATTTAAAATTTTATCGACTTTAAATGTTATCATAACTGTTACGTCAATTTATCCAACTGACCATTAGCCTTAATTAATTTCTGATACCAAAAATAACTCTTTTTCTTGATACGTTTCATATCTTTTAAATCAAATTCGCCTCGATTAACATAAATAAAACCATAACGCTTACCATAACCTTGATGAGTACTTACCACATCAATAACAGACCATGGGCAGTAACCAATAAGTTCAACACCATCGGTGATAGCCAATTGCATTTGGGTTATATGTTGGCTAATAAAGTTGATGCGATAATCATCGTTAACAGTATTATCTGCATTAAGTTTATCTGGAGCTCCAATGCCATTTTCAGTAATTAGAATTGGTAAATTGTAACGTTCATAAACTTTTCTTAAGGTTAATCTTAACCCAATAGGATCAATTACCCATCCATAAGCCGTTTTATCGACAAAAGGATTTTCTGCCGCGCGATAAACGCCCTGTTCACCCAGCATGATTTGTTGATCGCCAGCTCTGGCTGATATATCGGAAGCATTTCCTTTACTGGCGGCAATTGTTGCTGTTGAATAATAATTCATGGCAATAAAATCAGGTTGAGCATTTTTTAATACAACGAGATCCTCTGCCAAAATTGTTGGGCAAAGTCCTCTATCCTGTAAATAACTTAAAAATAACGCATTATAACGCCCCAAAATAGCGGTATCTAGGAAACTCCAACATCGAATAGTTTCCCAATTATGAGCAGCAATAGCATCTTCAGGTCGGCAAGTTTCAGCATACATTGAAGTAATATTTAATGCTGGCCCAATTTTAGCATTGGGACAAAGAGTGTGGCATAGCTGCATAGCTTTAGCCTGAGCGATAAACATATGGTGATTTTGTTGATAAAGTGTTTTCTTATCTGGTAATTTACCATTTTCAGGAACACCAATTGCACCAGGATGAAGAATCATGGTGTTTTGTTCATTAATTGTTAGCCAATATTTAACTTTTTCACCAAAATTTTGGAATAGAACTTCAGTATATCGGACAAAAGCATCAATGGTTGATCGTTCACTCCATCCCCCTTGTTTGTCCAATTTATAGGGTAAATCAAAATGATATAGAGTTACTATTGGTTCAATATCATAACGTTTAAGTTCATCAATTAAGTTATGATAAAAATCTAATCCTTGTTGATTAACGTCACCAATACCATCTGGAATAACACGCGTCCAAGCAATAGAAAAACGATAGGCTTTTAAACCTAATTCAGCAAAAAGCCGTACATCTTCTTTATAATGATGATAGTGATCACTTGCTACTTTAAAATCAGCTACATCTTCAGGATGACAATACATATCGACAATTGACGGAGATTTTCCATCTTCATCCCATGCCCCTTCAAACTGATAAGCCGATGTTGATCCTCCCCATAAAAAATTTTGAGGAAACGGTTTTAATGTTTTATAGAGCATGATTATCACCTTGATTTGCTTTTTTAACTAATATCAGATCATCACCTATTGCCACCATATTTTTCTTAAAATTTTCAACAAAATACTGATCTGAATGTAAAATAATTATTGGGGTGGTTGTCATATAACCAGCTTGATTAATAGCAGCTAAATCAAATTCAATTAACTCATCACCAACATTAACCCGCTGACCTTGTTCAACTTTAGCTGTAAAAAATTGGCCACCTAACTTAACGGTATCCAGTCCTATATGGATCAAAACTTCAATACCCTGATCACTTTTTATACCGATCGCATGTTTTGATTCAAGTAAACTAACAACCTTGCCACTAATTGGTGCAACAACTTTACCTTGATTAGGCTCAATGGCTATACCATCACCTATCAAATTTTTTGAAAAAACATCATCTTTTACTTCTGATAGTGGTATTACTTTTCCTGTTAAAGGACTGCTTAAGATAACATTACTCAAATCAGCAGCGACAGGGTTATTTGTTGAAGATAATGTTGATTCTGTATCAATAGTTTTAGCCAAATCATCATCATCAATTGGATCATCAAATCCCATAAACCATGTCAATACAAATGTTACGACTATCGCAATACAACATGTCACCAGAGCATGAACAATATTCATCGGGTTATCGCCTATAAAAGCAGGTAAACCAGCTAATCCTGGTGATACAAAAGCATAACGTAATAATCCAGATACCCCTGCATAAACGCCAGCAACTCCACCACCTATCATTGAAGCAATTAATGGGCGTTTTAACTTTAAGGTTACGCCATACAATGATGGTTCAGTAATACCTAATAATGCGGTGAAACCAGCAGAATACCCAAGTTGTTTTAGATTTTTATTTTTAGTTTTGATTGCTACACATAATGTAGCTGCACCTTGTGCTATATTTGAGGCTAGCATACCAGGGCCATTAATCATTTCAGAACCATTACGGCTTAATTGTCCTGTTGCAATTGGTGTCATTGCCCAAGCTGTACCGGTAATAATTAAAAATGGCTGTAATCCGCCCATTAACATTGGAATTAACCAACTAGCTTTACTATTTATATAACCCGCCCCTTGTGCAACTAAATCATTTAGTAAGATGCCAAATGGACCAATAATTACTAATGCTAATGGCCCTGCTATCAATAGAATAATCATTGGTTTGATAAAAAATTTTATCATTGATGGAGTCACTTTTTCAGCAAAGCGCTCAATATAAGACATTGCCCATACGGTAATAATGATAGGTAATACAGAACCTGCATAATCGGCTAATTTAACTGGGATACCAATAAAAGAAACATCTTGACCCAACGCCATTAATTTTCCTAAATTGGGGTGTAACATTGCACCTGCAATAGTCATAGCTAAAATAGGATTACACGAAAATTTACTTGCAGCACCATAGGCTAACAAAATAGGCATAAAGAAAAATGCCGCATCGGCCAACATATCCAACAAATAATAGGTATGGCTATCTGGCGATAACACCCCCATTAACTTACATATAGCTAATAACGCTTTAATCATCCCCGCACCAGTTAATGCAGGAATTACAGGCGTAAATGAAGTGGATATAATGCCAATAATATATGAAAGTATCCCTTCTTTCTTTTTGCTTCTTACCTTGTCATGTTCTTGGTTAGATAAATTCTGACTAATAGCTTGATACACTTGTTGGACTTCGTTACCGATCACTACTTGGAACTGCCCTCCACTATCTACAATACTAATAACACCAGTCAATTTCATAATTGCATCACAATCAACGATATTTTTATCAAAAAGATCAAACCGTAAACGAGTTGCACAATGAGTCAAGGAATTAACATTATCTTTTCCCCCAACTAACTGCAAAATTTGTATTCCTAACTGTTGATAATCCATATATATACTCACTCTAAAAGATCCAAAAAAAAAGACCAAAACAAAAACCTACCTTCTAAATAAGTTTTTGTTTTGGTCCTGCCTGAATTAAATCAGTAACATGCCTTAATGGATCCGATAGTATATATAACTAATATTTATTTCAAATTAAAATTCAAGAAATGTGATCTATATCTTATTTTATATAACTTAGATAATTATATTGCTATGCGTTAATTAACCGCGAACTTTAATATTTTTACTAATTTTTAAGGTGCTTTCAATTTCAGTTTTGTACAATCAATTGAGCTCTTTTTTTAATAAAATAACTCAAATAATCCACTGTGAATAATCACTAATCATCTTTAGGGGAATGTATTGAAGAGATAACTAAATCAGCAAAAAGAAAATACACATTACGTTATAATGGTGTTGAATACCCTTTACCGGAACCAGTATATTAATATCTAAGTAACCAAGATCCTCTACTCCAATCAAAACCTAAAATGGACAGATTCTATCTTTAATCTTCTGTCCTTTATTTTTAACTTCGTAAATGATTCTTTTATAGTTTATTTACTTCATATCTTAATAAATTAAAACAATTAGTTAACTTAACAGTTATTCTGCGGTAGCGATTGAGATCTAGTTCACAGTTCTTCTAAATCAAAATTGACTCAACGCCAATTGTATGTTTGTATGCTATTAAACAGGCATGTGACTGGTAGAGCAGGCAGGACCTTAATAAATTGCGTAGGTAAAACAGCATTTTATTAGGTTCTGCTTTTTTTTTACCACTAACAAAAGCAATAGGAGATAGTAATGGATTATCAAAAAATAGCAGTAACCATTCTAGATAATATCGGTGGTAAAAGTAACATAGCGCATTTAGAACATTGTGCAACAAGGCTAAGATTTACCTTAAAAGATGATAATCTAATTAATATTCCAGCTTTAGAAAAGATTGAGGGTGTTATAGGTGTAAGGCAAAACGTTCAATGCCAAATAATTATTGGTAATGAAGTGGTTGAAGTTTATAACGAAATAATTAAATTAATCGGCAACATTAACGAAAATAGTGTTAACCATCAACCTAATAGCAAGAAAAAAATAAGTGCTATTTTACTCGATTTTCTTGTTTCAATTTTTCAACCATTAATTCCAGCAATTGCTGGCGGTGGTCTGTTGAAATCTTTTGTAATACTGTTTGCCATGCTCGGATTGATTGATGAGAATGGATCGAACTATAAAATTTTGCAATTAATTGGTAGTGCGCCCTTATATTTTTTACCGATACTGGTCGCATTTACCACCGCGAATAAATTAAAAGCGAATCCATTAGTAGCGGCATCCGCGGTAAGTGCGTTAATCCTTCCTGATATGGTGGCTCTACTACAAAAGGACAGCACCCTCTTCTCTTTGCCTTTAGAGAATATCAATTATGCGTTTCAAATATTTCCAGCCATTTTAACCATCCTTTTTTATTCTGTTGTTGAAAAATTTTTCACGAAATATTCATTTAAAGTTATTCGTCTGTTCTTTGTGCCAATGATGAGTTTAATCATTACCGTACCGGTCTCGTTACTGTTACTTGGTCCCCTTGGCTATAACGCCGGTGTGATATTTTCTAAATTTATTATATTTTTTTATACCCATTTTTCATGGATTACCACCGGATTATTAGCCGCGGTACTCCCATTTATGGTTGTTGCCGGCATGCATAAAGCAATGCTGCCTTATGCCATTGATGCAATGGGTAAAACTGGATGTGAAATGTTATATATGCCGGCTTCTTTAGCACATAATATTGCCGAGTCAGGTGCTTGTTTTGGCGTAAGTATTAAAACTAAAAATAGTAAATTAAAATCGATTGCTTTATCTGCCGGATTATCGGCTCTTTTTGGTATTACCGAACCTGCGTTATATGGTGTGACAATTGTAAATAAAAAAATTCTTTATAGCGTGATGGCTGCTGGATTAATTGGTGGGGCTTTTGCTGGCATTATTTTACTAAAAGCATTTGTTCTTGTTGGTCCCGGTTTAGCCAGTATGACCATGTATATTGATAAAGACAATGCGATGAACATAGTCTGGGCTTTTGTCACTTTTGGAATATCCTTTTTAGTCGCATTCATTCTTTCTGCTATATTTTTCACAGATAGTATTGAGATTGATGATGAAAAGATAAATAACAACACTAAAAATATAACTAAAGATGAAGTTATCCAAATTAGAAGCCCGATTAAGGGTAAAGTGATACCAATGACGGAAATTAACGATAATGTTTTCTCTACTGGTATTGTTGGTCAAGGTATCGGTATTATTCCCAATGATGGCGTTTTAAAATCACCCTGTAAAGGGGTTATCGCTATGATATTCCATACTAAACATGCATTGAGTATTAAATTAAATAATGGTGCTGATCTGCTTTTTCATATAGGAATCGATACGGTACAACTCAATGGAGATGGCTTTGAGACACTGGTTAATGTTGGCGATATTGTCGATATTGGTGATGATTTAATTAAATTTGATATCAACATCATCAAAAATAAACAACTAGATCCTACTGTAATATTTTTAGTCACCAATCCAGAAGACTATACTATTTCTACTTTTAATGAAAATAAACAAGTCACTAACGACGATACTATTTTAGAAATTAAGCCAAAGATATTAAGCTAAGGAGAGTAACCAATGAAAAATTTAGCATTTCCAGATAATTTCTTATGGGGCGGAGCGATAGCCGCCAATCAAATCGAAGGCGCATGGAATATTGACGGCAAAGGAATTTCTGTTGCAGATATAGCAACCTATAAACCAAATCTCGATGTCAAAGATTATGTTGCTCATATGGCAGTAACCAGTGAAGGAGTAATGGCGGCGATAAACGATCCTTCTGATAAAAATTATCCGAAACGACGAGGGATTGATTTTTATCATCGTTATAAAGAAGATTTAGCGCTTTTTGCTGAAATGGGATTTAAGACATTACGCTTATCCATTGCTTGGACTAGACTGTTTCCTACTGGTGAGGAACTTACACCTAATCCTAAAGGAATTGAATTTTATAAAAATGTCTTTAAAGAGATGAAACGACTTGCAATAGAACCTATTGTGACCTTATCGCATTATGAAATGCCAGTAGCATTAAGTATTAAATATAATGGTTGGGTAAAACGTTCAGTAATTGATGACTTTGTCCGTTTTTCAACAGCTTGTTTTGACCATTTTGGGGATTATGTAAAATATTGGTTAACCTTTAATGAAATAGACAGTATTTATCGACACCCATTTACCACAGCCGGAATTATTCCGGATAAATGTAAAGACGGGCAGCTTGAACAAGATATCTATCAAGCTTTACATCATCAATTTGTAGCAAGTGCACTGGTTACCAAAATCGCCCATGAAAAAATCCCAGATTGTAAAATAGGCTGTATGCTCACTAAATTAACCACTTATCCATTGACGTGTAAGCCAGAGGATGTGGAATTGACGTTGCAAAAAACCTTAGACAATTACTTTTATACAGATGTGCAAATTAAAGGCGAATATCCAAAACTGATATTGACCAATTTAAAACAAAAAGGAATTGATATTAAGTTTGAAGAGGGCGATCAAGAAATACTTAAACAAAATACCGTCGATTTCTTATCTTTTAGTTACTATATGTCAAAAGCTGAATCGACAAATCCTGATGCTGATCGTATACCCGGTAATACAATTATCGGCGTTAAAAATCCTTATTTAAAATCCACTGAATGGGGCTGGCAAATCGATCCTAAAGGGTTAAAAATTTCACTAATTGAACTCTATGACCGCTATAATATTCCAATGATGATTGTCGAAAATGGTATTGGCGCAATTGATAAGTTAGAGGGCGACACCGTTCATGACCATTATCGAATCGAATACTTTAAAGAACATTTTAAACAAATGAAAGAAGCCATTGATGAGGGCGTGGAGTTAATTGCTTATACCAGTTGGGCACCAATAGATTTAATCAGCGCCAGTACTTCGCAGATGTCCAAACGTTATGGTTTTATCTACGTAGATCAAGATGATGAAGGTAATGGCACCTTAGCTAGATATAAAAAGGAATCATTTTATTGGTATAAAAAAGTGATTGAAACCAATGGTAAAGCTATTTACGACAAATAGCTTGGGTGTGAATAATGATTTTGGTGGTAAAAGTATTAAATTCTAGTGTCGTTTTAGTCGAAGAAGAGGGTATCGAGAAAATTGTATTAGGCAAAGGCATTGGTTTTGGTAAAAAACCCGGTGATACTATTGATGATGAGCGAGTCGATAAAATCTTTTTAGAGAATAATGTCAAGCTTGCTTATATCACCGATTTAGTTAAAGAAGTGCCTTTTCAATTTTTTCAGATAACCAAAGAAATCATCACATTAGCTGAAAACAACTTAAACAGAAAACTGAATAATAATATTTATTTAACACTGACAGATCATATTTACTTTGCGGTTGAAAGAGTTAAACAGGGTCTGTTCATCCCCAACAAACTATATTGGGAAATAAAAAATTATTATCCACAAGAGTTTAATATCGCTAAGCAAGCTATTGAGTTACTCAATGCTAGATATGATCTCGCTTTTCCCGAAGAAGAAGCGAGTAATATTGCATTTCATCTGATTAACGCTCAAACCACCAGCACGCAAAATCTTAACGCATTTCAATATGCCAAAATGATAAATTCGATAGTGAATTTGGTGAAGTATTCCGTTGGCGTGCCAATTGATACCTCATCAATTCACTATAGCCGTTTTATCACCCATATTAAGTTTTTTGTAGAACGATTTTATGCCAATAATCAATTACAAGAAGATAATAATGATCTTTATCAACAAATATCCTCGCTTTATCCTTATGCGATGCATATTGCAGAAAAAGTAAAACAGTACATCGATCAAACTTATCAT
>CAMLIK010000079.1 GCA_946480175.1 uncultured Gilliamella sp. | reverse complement strand
ATGATGAGTTACCATTTAATCCGGATGGATTTGAAATAATGCTATTTGAACATTTAAAAAAATAACAGTACAAGCTAAATAACATAATATAACAATAAGTTTTGATAGAACTTACTGTTATCGTAATTATAATAAGTATTATTTTTCTAACAAAGGTAAATAAACATCCGTTATCATCTGTTCAGGTTTTACGCTTGTACCAACATTAACATAATGAAAAATTGGGGGAAAATCTCCCAGTTTTTCTCCACTATTTGGTAACCATTTTTCCAGTAAATAAATAATAGCTTGATTATGATATCTCGAACCTATATCTCTGGCTTTTGCACAGCGAAGTTGAGGAATCGTTTTATTTATTACTCCATAAATGTTATTAGCAATAGGTTGGTTAATAGCAATACCAAAATCGACATGATGTTTTTCCGCTGGTGTTATTTTAGGATTGGTATAATGAATGCCGTAGTTTCTATATTTATTATCTAAAAGCTGATTTTCTTGTCGCCATTTTATCAGTTTGTTTACTGATTCATGTTCTAACTCGGGCGCGCCATAATGCTCAATAACGGCTAACTGTGTCATCGGGAAGAGTACAATTTCGACATCCATATAAACCTCATAATTTATCAATGGTAATCATCTTGTTGAATCTTAACACTTATTGCGTGTATAAAAAATCCAATTTTACTTGACAATATATCCGCTGAAAATAATAATGGCGCCGTTTTTTAAGTCTAATATTTAATTTTTTGTGAGGTGGCAAATTGCCTGTATTCAATACTTTATCTTAATGCCGACATGGTATCTTCTATTATATTGTCTTTCAGCTTTTTCTAAAGCACTTACGTTGCAGTTCAATCTATAGATCTTCAGATCTTCGCCTTGTCGGTTTTCCCTAATTTTTCAGAGAAAACAAAATGACAATGGAAACTTATATTCAAAAATTAGAATTAATTAAATACCCACGAACTCCACATTTGCAAAGTTCACGCTTACAATTGGGTGATAGTGAGCATGGCCAGCTACCCTATAACCAATTAATAGGGCAATATATTGTGGTTGAAGAAAAACTCGATGGCGCTAATTGTGCAATTAGTTTTTCGCAAAGTGGTAGCTATTATTACAATCACGCGGTCATTACTTAATAGGGGGCAGTCAAGAACGTCAGTTTAATCTATTTAAACACAGGGCAACCGTTCATGAAAACTGGTTAATTGAACGTTTAGAAGATCGCTATATTATGTATGGTGAATGGTTACATAAAAAACACGCTATTTTTTATGATGCATTACCACACTATTTTTGTGAATTTGATATTTGGGATAGACATAATAACTGTTTTTTATCAACCCAAAAGCGTCATCAATTATTGCTAATGGTCCTATTTTATCTGTTCCCGTATTGTATTCGAGAATCGCACTGCAAAGATTGGGTGACTTATTAGCGTTAGTTATATATGCTTTAGTTAAAACAGATGAATGGAAAAGTTATTTTGAAAAAAATTATACAAGAAAAATTTGATTTAATTAAAGCTTGGCAATAGTGTGATAACACTTATGCGATAGAAAGTGTATATTTAAAGATTGAATCAGAATATACCATAACGGGATGTTTAAAATGGCTAAGACAAGATTTTGTACAATCTATTTTAGATGCAGGGCAATACCCTTTACAACAATGGTTTATTCTTAATCAATAAGCTAAAAAAACGAGCTTAAACGCCACAAATAACAATAAATTGGAATAATATTTGGATGTGATTTATGAGTTATTCGCAATTACAACAAGAGATCGCCTACAGTATCAGCAAAGATAACTTTGACCAGTGGTTGGAATGTATCCCTTCGTTGAATAAACTGATGACCACACCACAAGACTCTACTTATCATGGCGAAGGAAACGTCTGGATTCATACTCAAATGGTATTAAGATCCTTGATAGCTCAAGATCAGTTTGCAAAATCTTCCGATGATCAAAAGTTTGTGCTATTTATGGCCGCCTTATTACATGATATCGCCAAACCAGAAACCACCATTATTGATGAAAACAGTGGTCGAATTTCACAACCAAGACATTCCCTAAAAGGATCGATTAGTAGTCGAATACTATTATGGCGATTGGGCATTGATTTTGAGTTAAGAGAGAAAATTTGTCGGATTATTGGATCACATCAAGTGCCATTTTATGCTTTGAATGATGATAGCAATAACAAATCACCGCAATGGTTAATTCATCGGCTATCATGGGAACTTCCTGTCTGGATGTTATGTATGCATGCAAAGGCTAATATCCAAGGTCGTATTTGTAATGATAAGCGTCGACTACTTGATGAGGTTGAACTTTTCAAGCAATTAGCTTTGGAAGAAGGGTGTTTATATCAAGCGCGGCAATTTATAGATGATTACATCCGAGTACACTATTTTCGAAATAGTAAAATGTTGCCTGATTATGTATTTTATCGCCAATCAGGACCTAAGGTTATTTTAATGTCAGGTTTGCCTGCCTCAGGTAAAAATAGTTGGGTAACTAAATATTATCCGCAATTACCAGTTGCCTCATATGATGATGCAAGGAGTGAACTGAAATTAAAGCATGGTCAAAATGAAGGATTAGTGATCCAATTTGTATTAGCTAAAGTAAAACAATATTTAAGAGACAATCAACCATTTATTTGGAATGCTACTCATTTATCGCGAGATATACGCCAAAAAGCATTGGATTTACTTTATGCATATCATGCAGAAGTTGAAATTGTTTATCTTGAGCAGCCAGAAAAAACATTGTATCAACGCAATTCAAACCGAGATACTAGCTTACCAAATAAGAAAATTACCCAAATGCTTTCTAAATGGCAAGTGCCATTACCGACTGAGGTGCATAAAGTGACATATTTAGTAAATTTATGATATTTAATATGAGTTATGATGGGCTTTTTTAAAGCCCATCTTTATATTGTATTAACTATTCTTTTATCCCATTGTCTTTGATGACTTGTTGATACCAATAAAAACTATCTTTTTTAATTCGATTAAGGGTTTTTAGGTCATGATCATCTCGATCAACATAGACAAAGCCATAACGTTTTTTAAAACCTTGATGTGAGCTTAATAAATCAATTACTGACCATGGACAGTATCCGAATAGTTCAACACCATCTTCAATCGCATCATGACAAGCTAAAATATGTGATTTGATATAATCAATGCGATAATCATCATGTACTTTATTGTCAGCGGTTAAGATATCAGGAGTGCCTAAGCCATTTTCAGTAATAATTAACGGTAAACGATATTGGCGATAATATTCATTTAGTACAAGGCGTAATCCCATAGGATCAATTTGAGCACCGTAAGTTGAGGTGACCAAGTTTGGATTCTTCTCGATCCTGAAATAACCATAAAGATCAAAATCGATATCTTTTTCTTTGCTACCAAATGGATGGTTTTCATCTGCGGGTAGGTAACTAGCCACTAAAGTCCGATAGTAATTTACAGCAATAAAATCCGGCTTTGCTTGTTTTAAAATTTGTGCATCTTCTACCTGAGTAATAGGGTAAATATCGCAGCGATTTAAGTAATTTTTATAATAGCCTGGATAATCACCAAAACAGTACATTTCAAGTGCGTAATTGGTTTTGAAATTATCATTCATTTTGGCGGCCCAAACATCCATCGGTTTGTTACTTGCAGGGTAGGTCATGGTTGATGATACCGCTGGTCCTACTTTACTGTCAGAAATTAATTCATGGCAATCATTGGTCGCCATCGCATGAGCAACAAACATATGATAATCCATTTGCGCCCTTACTTTTTCAACATCATGCGGAGCAACTTTATACATGTTCATTCTTTCGTTGACACGGATCATCAGATTTTGTTCATTATTGATCTGCCAATGTTTCACTCGATCGCCAAATGCCTTATAACAGATTTGCGCATAACGTCTAAATGCATCAACACAACGACGATCTTGCCAACCATTATATTTATCAACTAAGGCGAATGGTAAATCAAAATGATAAAGAGTAATAAACGGAATGATATTGTTCTTAATTAATTCATTGATGACTTTATTGTAGAAATCAATGCCTGCTTGATTTATTTCACCATCACCATCGGGAATAATACGCGCCCATGATATAGAAAAGCGATAAGTTTTTAGTCCTAACTCTTTAAATAACGCAATATCACTTTCAACATGATGATAAAAATCACTGGCGACTTTACTGTCGGCTTGTATAGCAGAGCGTTGAAATGAATTATAATCGGCAACAGTCATTCCTTTGCCATCTGTATCCCATCCACCTTCAATTTGAAATGCTGAAGATGATGCACCCCACCAAAAATCCTTAGCGAAAGCTTTCATAACTAAACCTCTAAACATGAATAAATAATAAATCGTCTTTTTTACTAACGTGAGTTTGTTGACAATATTCTATATGTTTATATTGATCGGAATTAACCACAATAATCGAAGTGGTTAAATCAAATTGTTGTTTTATTTTATCAATATCAAATGAAATTAATTTGGTTCCTTTAGTAATATGTTGACCAGCGTGAACATAAGACTGGAAGTATTTACCTTGTAAATTAACCGTATCAATACCAATGTGAATTAGTAATTCAATGCCATTATCTAATTTTAGCCCCATTGCATGTAAAGTAGGGTAGAGTGCCGTAACGGTACAATCTTCAGGGGCAACGATTTCACCAACTTTAGGATAAACTGCGATTCCTTTTCCCATTGCACCTGAGGCGAATGCTTCATCTTTGACTTGCTCTAAAGCAATCACCTCACCAGCAACCGGTGACACAATAGCGGTATCCGATGTTAATTGTGTATTGGACGTTGTTTGAACTGTTTTTGACGCTTCCTCATTTGGTATATCATTAAATCCAACAATCATCGTCATAATGCATGACCCAAAAAAAGCAAAACCTATACCAATTAAGTAACATAAGAACGCTTTTGTTCCGGCTTCAGCATAAACCGGTATTGTTAATACGCCTTGGTTAGCAAAGGCTGTACCATAAGATCCACCCCAGCCCATTAATCCACCGGCAAGCGCACCACATATAACTGCACAAACCATTGGTTTTTTTAATCTCAAGTTAGCGCCATAAATTGCAGGTTCGGTAATACCGAACAAAGCTGTAATTGTAGCGGATGCGGCAACCGTTTTTAAATTTTTATTTTTTGTTTTGAAAAATACACCTAATGCTGCCCCCGCTTGAGAAAAGTTTGCTGCCCCAGCAAACGCAAGTAAGCTTTGACGGCCAGTTTGAGCTACGTCATTAATGCCGATTGGTACAATAGCACGGTGTGCACCAAAGATGACTAAAATACACCATACACCCCCAATAAATGCACCTAATAAGATAGGGCTAACTCCCATAATGTAGTAATAGATCCAATTTATAAATTCACCGATATAAATACCAATTGGGCCGAAAATAAGTAGTGTAGCAGGGATCATGATGAGTAATGAAAAGGTAGGTACCATGATAATTTTTAATACTTCAGGGATGATATAATCTAAGAATTTTTGCACATAACTTAAAATAAACACCGCCAATATAATTGGAATAACGCTAGATGTGTAACTTGCTTTAGTCAGTTCAATGGTAAACAGAGTGACTTCGGTTTTACTTGCCATTAAATTGACGATTGATGGATAACATAATGTTGCACCGACGATCATTGAGATAAATTCATGAGCTTTAAATACTCTAGCCGCAGTGTAACCTAATATAATTGGCATAAAATAGAAAACCGCATCCGATGCGGCATGTAAAATCGTATAGGTGTTATAGGTTTTGATATCAGTTTGATAGTAATAATTACCTATCATAACAGCTATAGCTAAAATTCCCTTTAACATACCGGAAGCAGCAATAGCAGGGATTATCGGTGTAAAAATAGCCGCAAAGGCATTCAATATTTTTACTCCAAAAGATACTTTAGGTTCTGTTTGCTTATTTTGTGATAATTCACCGATTAAAGGGAGTAATTGATCATAAATTTTGTTGACTTTGTTACCTAGTACGACTTGGTATTGCCCGCTGCTTTCAACGACCGAAATCACGCCTTCTGTCTGTAATAATTTTTCGCGATTAGCCAGTTTATTGTCATTTAATTCGAATCGTAAGCGAGTGAAGCAGTGTGTTAAGCTGATAATATTCTCTTTACCGCCCACCAATTCAAGTATTTGCTGTGCAATTTTTTGATAGTCCATTATTTTCTCCATTACTTAAAGAATGGTTATACACTGATAAAAAAGACTAAATACACTAAAAATTATCGTTATAATATCATTTATAAAGTTGAGTTTAGTATGTCTTTAGTGAGATTAATTTTTATCACGTTATTAACTCATTTCAAGCTAGCATAGTTTAAAAAATTAGACAAGTTTGCCTTAAATATTGCTAAATAATTTATTTAGATATATTTTTAGAACCAATAATTATACGTATTAAATTGTGAATAAATGAAATCAGCCAAAAAGAAGTCATATTTACTATTGTGTATCGTGTTTTTTTTCTGGTATGCACAATATATCTATATTCCTTATCAAACACCTTATCTTGCGGCGATAAATCTATCAACCAATTTAATTGGAATGGTGGTTAGTGCTTATGGTTTTTCACAATTGTTTTTAAGATTGCCAGTTGGAATATTGGCCAATGTAAAAGAAAAACACAAAATTTTCATTATATTAGGTGCTTTTTTGGCTGGAATTGCCTCTGTGATTAGGGTTATTGAACCAAATGGCACCGGCTTTTTTATCGGTAATATAATTTCTGGTTTCGCAAGTGCAATGTGGATATCTTTTATGGTGCTTTTTTTAGGTTTTTATCCTAAATCTAAAAAAGGGTATGCAACCAGTTTAATCATAATGGTGAATAACCTTGGTGTGTTTTTAGCTTTTCTAACTAGTACATTGTTATATGATTACATTCATATGGTAGGGATTTGTTTACTCAGCTGTTTAAGTGGATTATTGGCTTTTATCTTAGCAATAAAACTCAAATATCCTGAAAAGATCCATCATGATTTTAATTATCATCTTTTATTTAGTGCATTATGTAATCGAAAATTATTATTTTTTTCATTTCTTGCTTTAATCCAGCAAGGAATCCAAATGTCTACCACAATGTCTTTTACCAATCAGATACTAAGTGATTTAGGGGGTAACGCCTTTTTAATTGGCATTTCCTCAATTGTCTATATGTTATCATCAGTTTTATTTGCTAGATTAGGTGCGACTAAGTGGATTAATTTATTAAGCACTTCAAGCTGGGTTATTTCATCTTTTTTATTATTGGCACTTTATTGTATTTTCATACCTCAAGTATCGCACGTTTACGCTATTTTGCTCTTACAAATTATTCCTGGTATAGGGACAGGTATTCTATTTTCATTTTTAAATTTTGAAGCGATGGTAGATGTGCCATCGTACGCTCGTTCAGCTGCTATGGGATTGTTTCAAGCTATTTATGCATTAGGTATGACTCTTTTCCCTATTATTGTTGGCGTGATCAGTTTGCAATGGTCGATGACTATGGCTTATTTTAGCTTAGCCGGCATAGCCATCATTGCTGCAATTTTATCAATAATCTATTGGATAAAATTTAAAAGCGACATTGGCTAAAATTTTTATAAAAAAATAGGCTAATTAGATAGATAAATTTTTTTAGTATTTGAAGAATAGATATTATTTTGAATAGTTAGCTAGGAACCAAGTAACGGCAATTAGATCCGCTGAACCGCCGGGGCTTAAATTACGTTTTATTAGTTCGTCATCTAATCTTAGCATTTTTTCCCTACCATTTTGTTGCATGATGCCACCTTGATTGATTAAATCCCTAGCCTCTTTATGTACAAATTTTAAACCTTCAAGTCCTCCTCGGGAAACTAAGTTGGTATCTTGATTGTAGGCTAATAAATATAACATCGCTTGTAATAAAGCAGATTCCTCACTGTAACCACTATTTAACATTTTTTGATAAACTGGTAATGATATCTGTTTAACCGTCTTATAACCTGATTCTGCTTCACCCCTTGCTCCAGTAAGATTATGTTGTTTAAAAAGTCGTTCTCCTACTGAATTATGGTGATTATTATGTGATAATTCGTTTTCGACCATACCTTGACAAATATTGACTACCTCGTTACAGATTATAGGCGCAGTAACTGGTAATTTAAGTTGCGTTAATTTACCAATAGTACTCAGCAATAAACCAAAAGCAAATATTCCGCCTTTATGGGTATTAACTTGGCTAGTTGCATCAAACATCGCTTTTTCACATTCAAGACCAATCGGTCTAATATTGACTAAAAAATCAGAAGTAGACATGTTGGCATTGCTTTTACCGTACTGATAAAAATTCTCAAACCAACTTGAAATGGCACTAATACTTTTTATGAATGTTTGAAAATTCATATCTTGATGTGCGCCATTATTATTCATATCAACCAAACCAGGTTTAGGTGATAAACAGATCTCTCGAATCAATGCTTTTAAAGCTAGTACAGGCGGTAAACTTAAAGCTTGATGATTAAGTAATTCTGATTCTAAGCGACTAATTTGTGATAAGTAATTACTCATTAACAGGTTTGCCTTCAAACTTGAGTTTAATAATCGTTAGGTGATGTTTGCGCAAGAACTTCACGATTACCATTATGGCTTGGTGCACTTATAATACCTTCAACTTCCATTTGTTCTACAATTCGTGCCGCGCGATTATAACCGATTCTGAATTTGCGTTGGACGCTAGAAATTGATGCTCGACGAGTTTCAACTACAAATGCGACTACTTGATCGAAAAGTGGATCGAGTTCTTGGTCGATCATATCAAAGCTACTACCTTCATTATCATCGCTTGAAACTGTCACATTTTCGATATATTTAGGCGTACCCCGTGCTTTCCAGTCTTGTACTACGGCATGAACTTCTTCGTCACGAACAAAGGCACCATGAACACGAATAGGAATAGAGCTATTAGGTGCTAAATAGAGCATATCACCCATACCAAGCAGAGATTCCGCGCCCATTTGATCTAAAATGGTTCGCGAGTCAATTTTACTTGAAACTGTAAATGCAATTCGGGTTGGTATATTGGCTTTAATTAAACCGGTAATAACATCAACAGAAGGTCTTTGAGTTGCTAGTACCAAATGAATACCTGCAGCTCGGGCTTTTTGGGCAAGTCGAGCAATTAACTCTTCTACTTTTTTACCAACAGCCATAATTAAATCGGCAAATTCATCAACCATAACCACAATATATGGAAGTTTCTCAAGCGTCGGCATTTCCAGATCCATACTATCGGTTGGTTTCCAGAGTGGATCTGGAATTGGCCGTTCCATTTCTTCAGCAAGCTTGATTTTCTCATTAAAACCAGCGATGTTACGAACGCCCAGAGCTGACATTAATCGATAGCGGCGCTCCATTTCATTAACACACCAATTAAGCGCAT
>CAMLIK010000078.1 GCA_946480175.1 uncultured Gilliamella sp. | reverse complement strand
TTGACATAAAAAGACCCCCAGTAATTGGTTGTCCAACTATTGGGGGTCACTTCATAATCGCGGTTTTTTAATATTTACATAATTTCGATAATAGATTGTTTTTCCTAATTTTTAACAAATGATCTATAAAAAATTATTGCTTGAGTATATACTCTTGCTTAAATATTTTATTCTTCCATATAGTTGTATGTAGAAGAGTATAGTGAATAGTTATTGCATCAATTTATAAGTGAAGGAGCATTAAGTATGATTTTAGGTAATGTTAATCATTTGGATTTAGTTCCATATTTGCCGACCAAAATTAAACAATCGATTGAATACGTAAAGGACAACGTTAATAGCAATACACCAGCTGGTCGTTATGATATTGATGGTGATAATATGTTTTTTATGGTCTCTGATAATTCATCAAGATATATTCATGAAGCCAATCCTGAGTATCATAAGAAGTATATCGATGTACAGATTGTTTTAGATGGTCAAGAAGGGATGGCTATTTCTACTCTGCCTCCGCATACGCAGGTTTTAGATGATAAAATAGCAGAAAATGATATTGCTTTTATCAAAACACCTAACGAAGAAACTATGTTAGTTTTACAGAAAGACGATTTTATTGTATTTTTACCGAATGAAGTACACAAACCGCTTTGTGCTGTTGACAATAAGATTGCAACAGTTCGGAAAGTTGTGGTAAAAATCGCATTAGATTATTTATAAATAGAAGTAAGGATTTTAGGTAGCACTATGACAACAAAAATCGCTGTTATTGGCGAATGTATGATTGAACTTTCGATAAAACAAGATTCAACAACTCGTAGCTTTGGAGGGGATACTCTAAATACGTCAGTTTATTTATCTCGTTTATTAAAAAATAAAGATTTTTCGATTCACTATGTGACAGGCTTAGGAACCGATCCTTTTAGCCAAGAAATGCTTGATAGTTGGCAAAAAGAGCGTATTTCAACTGATCTAGTTCAAAGAATGGCTGATAAAATGCCAGGACTTTACTCAATTGTGACTGACGAGCAAGGTGAACGTTCTTTTTATTATTGGCGTAATGATGCAGCGGCTAAATTTTGGTTAAAAACAGCTGAAACAGCCAAAGTTAGTGAGCAAATAGCTAAATGTGATTATGTTTATTTAAGTGGTATTAGTATCGCAATTTTAGATGCAGAAAGTATCGTTAAATTATTAGCGCTATTAAAGCAAGTTAAGGCGAATGGCGGTAAAGTTATTTTTGATAATAACTTCCGTCCTCGTTTATGGAGTAGCTTTGACTTAGCTCGTAGCGTTTATTCGGATATTTTGTCATACACCGATATTGCTTTTTTAACTTTAGATGATGAAGATCTATTATGGGGTAAATTACCTTATGAACAAGTTATCGAGCGTACTAAAAACTTTGGTGTTTCAGAAATTGTGATAAAACGCGGTAGTGATAGTTGTATTATTGATTCATTAGAAGGCCGTTTTGACGTTCCTGCTAACAAAATTGCCAAAGAAGATGTTATTGACACTACAGCTGCTGGTGATTCATTTAGTGCTGGTTATTTAGCTGCTCGTTTAAGCGGTAAAACTCCTTCACAATCAGCCAGTCAAGGTCATTTAGTTGCCGGAACTGTGATTCAGTATCGTGGTGCTATAATCCCTTTGGACGCTACACCGAAATTAATTGAGAATTAATAAATAAAACGGTCATCATGACCGTTTTTTATTGCAAATCAATATTTGCCAAAAAATTAGCCCTTAATATCCAACCAATATAAACAGTTGGGTATGATGAATAGATTAAGGTAATATTGCAAAAGAACGAACCGGAAAACCAGATGCATTATTAGGTTTGGCTACAATATTAAAGATAACCGCTCCTTTAGTAGGCAGTTGATCTAAATTGGTCATTAACTCAACTTGATAAGTATCTTGCTCTAAAACATAGTATTCGCCTTTTAAAGCATTATTTTCCCTAAATGCTTTGGCCGAATCAGTATCAAAAGTTTCATGACCGATAGCCTTAATTTTTCGTTCTTCAAATAAAAATTTCAGTGCATCAAGCCCCCATCCCGGAATTTGGTTATTTCCATCAGCATCTTTGTTTTCCATTGCCGTTTGTGATGGCCATTTTTTACTCCAATCTGTTCGTAATGCAACAAAGCTACCAGCTTCAATTTGTCCATGTTGCTTTTCAAAGCTTAATACGTCTGCTACAGAAAAAGAGAAATTAGGATCTTGTTGTGCTCGTTGCGATTGATCGATAACAATTAACGGTAATACCAATTCTTGTAATTGTAATTCATGCAAATAGCGGGTATTAGGCACAAAATGAATAGGTGCATCTAAGTGAGTACCATATTGCCCAGCAAAACTAAAGTTTTGTGCCAAAAAGCCATCATTATGATCAAACAGCGTTTTGATTTCGGCTGGATTAAACATAAAAAAATGTGGTGAATTGTGATCAAATGTATGGGTTAAATCAATCCATTTTTTTGATTTTAATAAATTTAAAGCTTGTAATACATTATTATTCAAAACTAATCCTCACACTATAAAACACAATTACTTGTTTATTGTAAAATGGTTATATTTGTTAAACAAATAATTTTAAGTTATAGGAATATATTTTTTAGTACTAAGATCTATTTAGAAAAATTTTGAGGAACGGGGTTTTTGAATGAGTAAAAAATGCTTTATTTTTATTATTTAATGAACAAATTTGGTTTATATTATTGAAATTCTAATAACCGACCCTATTGAGCTATATAGTTGTATATTTAATCACTCCATACTGGTATAATATACAGTTAATTTTTTGTCAATTTATCTAAACACTCATATAAGAAGAGATCTATGTCAATTAAAGATATCGATATTCGTGGTGCAAGAACACACAACTTAAAAAATATCAATGTAGTTATCCCAAGAGATAAATTGGTGGTAATTACAGGTCTTTCTGGTTCTGGTAAATCATCACTAGCGTTTGATACCTTATATGCTGAAGGTCAAAGACGATATGTTGAGTCGTTATCAGCTTATGCTCGTCAATTTTTATCACTAATGGAAAAACCTGATGTTGATCATATTGAAGGCTTATCGCCAGCTATTTCAATTGAGCAAAAATCAACATCACATAATCCGCGATCAACAGTAGGCACAATCACCGAAATTTATGACTATTTACGTCTGTTATTTGCTCGAATTGGTGAGCCACGTTGTCCAAATCATAATTTACCATTAGCTGCGCAAACGGTTTCGCAAATGGTTGACAGTATTATGGCATTACCTTCAGAAAATCGTTATATGTTACTTGCGCCGGTGGTTACTGAGCGTAAGGGTGAGTTTGTGAAATTATTCGAACAACTTGCTGCCAGCGGTTATATTCGCGTTCGGGTTGATGGTGATGTTTATGATCTCTCCGATCCTCCGACACTTGAGTTACAGAAAAAACATACTATTGAAGTGGTGGTGGATCGTTTTCGTATTCGTGATGATTTGAAACTACGCTTAGCTGAATCAATTGAAACGGTACTTTCAATTACCAATGGTATTGTTAAAGTCGCGAATTTGGATGATCCTAAAGCCGAAGAGCATCTATTTTCTGCCAATTTTGCTTGTCCAATATGTGGCTATAGTATTTCTGAACTTGAACCAAGATTGTTTTCATTTAACAATCCTGCTGGTGCTTGTCCTGAATGTGATGGTTTAGGGGTACAACAATATTTTGATCCAAAACGAGTTGTACAAATGCCAGAAGTTTCTTTAGCTGCAGGCGCGATTAAAGGTTGGGATAGACGTAATTTCTATTACTTTCAGATGTTAAAATCGTTAGCTGAACACTATAAATTTGATATCGATCAACCATATCAAAAATTACCTGAAAAAGTGAAAGATATTTTACTAAATGGTTCAGGTGGTGACGAAATACAATTTGTTTACACTAATGATCGTGGTGACGTTGTGAAGCGTAAACATGCTTTTGAAGGTATTATCAATAATCTTTCTCGTCGCTATAAAGAAACCGATTCGCAAACTATTCGTGAAGAGTTAGCTAAATATATTAGCCATCGACCTTGCCCATGTTGTGAAGGCTCAAGGTTATGTAAAACAGCCCGACATGTTTTTATTAATGATACTAATTTACCAACTATTAGTAATTTAAGTACCCAACAAGCGAAGGACTTTTTTGATAAGTTATCATTGACCGGACAACGGGCACAAATAGCTGAAAAGATTTTAAAAGAAATTAATGATCGGCTGCAATTTTTGATTAATGTCGGTTTAAATTATTTAACCTTATCACGTTCTGCTGAAACCTTATCTGGTGGTGAGGCGCAACGTATCCGACTGGCTAGCCAAATTGGCGCCGGATTAGTTGGTGTGATGTATGTTCTTGACGAACCGTCGATTGGTTTACATCAACGTGATAATAGTCGCTTAATTGATACATTGACTCACTTACGCGATTTAGGTAATACCGTTATTGTCGTTGAACATGATGAAGAAGCGATTATGGCTGCTGATTATGTTATTGATATCGGTCCTGGCGCAGGTGTTCATGGTGGTGAAGTTGTTGCACAAGGTACGCCACAACAGATTATGGAATGTAAAAATTCATTAACGGGTAAATACCTTTCTGGTGAGGAAAAAATTGAAATTCCTGCTGAGCGAACCAAAATCGATAAGAAAAAAATGTTATCACTCATTGGTGCGACGGGAAATAATCTTAAAAATGTTACCTTGAATATCCCAGTTGGCTTATTTACCTGTATTACTGGTGTATCTGGTTCGGGTAAATCAACTTTGATTAATGATACTTTGTATCCTTTAGCCCAAAATGAACTTAATGGTGCGGAAAAAAGTGACATTGCGCCTTATGAAGCAATCAAAGGATTAAATTATTTTGATAAAGTTATCGCAATTGATCAGAGCCCTATAGGTCGAACACCACGTTCAAATCCTGCTACATACACAGGCTTTTTTACTTCGATTCGTGAACTTTATGCTGGTGTGCCAGAAGCTAGAGCAAGAGGTTATAATCCAGGAAGGTTTAGTTTTAATGTCAAAGGTGGACGATGTGAAGCTTGTCAAGGTGATGGTTTAATAAAAGTCGAAATGCACTTTTTACCTGATATCTATGTACCTTGTGATCAGTGCCATGGTGCAAGATATAATCGTGAAACATTAGAGATTAAGTATAAAGGTAAATCGATTAATGAAATCCTAAACATGACGGTTGAAGAAGGGCGAGAGTTCTTTGATGCAGTACCTATGATTTCACGTAAATTACAGACTTTAATTGATGTTGGTCTTGCTTATATTACCATTGGTCAATCAGCAACTACTTTATCTGGTGGTGAAGCACAACGGGTGAAACTTGCAAAAGAGTTATCTAAGCGCGATACTGGTAGCACACTTTATATACTTGATGAACCAACTACAGGTTTACATTTTGCCGATGTAAAACAATTACTTGCTCAATTACACTCTTTAAGAGATAAGGGCAATACTATCGTAGTGATTGAACACAATTTAGATGTTGTTAAAACTGCTGATTGGATTGTCGATCTAGGTCCTGAAGGTGGTAGTGGTGGTGGTGAAATCATTGCTGAAGGTACCCCTGAAGATGTTGCTAAATCGAAAAAATCCTATACAGGTCAATATTTAAAACCATTATTGCAACGACAAAAAGATAAATAATCTAGACTAAAACTACGGTAACCATAGGAGAAGTATTTTGACATTACAAATTATATTAATGATCATCATTGCTTATCTCTGTGGTTCACTATCTGGTGCAATGATTATTTGCCATGTGATGAAGCTACATGATCCCTGTTTGTATGGTTCTCATAATCCGGGCGCAACTAATGTATTAAGAGTTAATGGCCGTTTACCTGCCGTTATCGTATTAATTTTTGATATGTTAAAAGGAGCGATTCCTGTTTATATCGCTTATCGACTTGGGATATCACCTTTCTTTTTAGGGATAATCGGTATTTCTGCTTGTCTTGGTCACATTTTTCCCTGCTTCTTTCATTTTCGAGGCGGTAAAGGTGTTGCGACTGCTTTAGGCATGATGGCGCCTATTGGACTTGATTTTACTGGCTGTTTTCTTTTAACGTGGTTTTTGGCGTTAATTATTACTGGCTATTCATCAGTGGCTGCAATTATCGGTTTCCTTTTTGCGCCTTTATATGTCTGGTTTTTCAAGCCCGAATTAACGTTACCAGTGACAATGCTCTCTTGCTTAATTATTATTCGTCATAGTAGTAATATTATGCGATTATTTAAAGGTGAAGAGCCAAAAAGTTATACTAGGCGTAGCAGAAAATAGTTTCATGAGATGTTTATACTTTAATTGCCAATCCTAACAATGATTAAAATATTAAAAGTATAAAGCAAGTAATTTCATGTTACATTCTTTAGCATTTAATTAATTTGGAATTGAAATAATAGAATATTTCTTGTTTTATAGATAATTGAAACAAGGTATTATTGATTAATTATATATAACTATATGGTAACAAAATAATTCATGCAAATCAGTCCGTTACTCGAATCACTTATTAGTGCACTTCGTTGTTTACCTGGCGTTGGTCCAAAATCAGCACAACGAATGGCTTATCATCTATTACAACGTAACCGTCAAGCAGGACTTCATTTGGCTGATCAGCTAAATGAGGCAATGAATAACATTGGGCATTGTAAAGCATGTAGAACTTTTACTGAGCAAGAGATCTGCACCATTTGTGCTAATGTTCGTCGTCAAAGCAGTGATCAACTCTGTGTGGTTGAATCTCCAGCAGATATTTTTGCTATTGAACAAACCGGACAGTATGGTGGTCGTTACTTTGTTTTACTTGGTCATTTATCGCCACTAGATGGTATTGGACCAACTGATATTGGTCTTGATTTACTAAAAAGCCGATTAGCGTCAGAATCAATTCATGAAGTCATTTTAGCAACCAATCCAACGGTTGAAGGTGATGCAACAGCTAATTACATTGCTCAGATGTGTAATGAGTTTAATATCGTTGCGACTCGAATTGCCCATGGCGTACCTGTGGGTGGTGAACTTGAAATGGTTGACGGTACTACCTTATCGCATTCATTTGTTGGTCGACAAAAGATAGACTTTTAATGTTATTTAATGGTTTATCGTAATAGATAAAACAGATTATTTAGTAAATATTCGTAGATTTTAGCAAAAATTAGAAAGAGAGATGTTATGAAATATAAAGCAGTTGCTTTTGATATGGATGGTACTTTACTGGCGAGTAATCGTTTAATTCTGCCTGAAACAGTAGATATGATCCAAAAAATTAGCGAGAAAGGCATTAAAGTTATTTTAGTCTCCGGTCGTCATCATACTGTAATACATCCTTATTATTATCAACTCAAATTATCAACACCGGCAATTTGTTGTAATGGTTCTTATTTATATGATTTCAAACAACAACAAAATTTTGCAGCTAAACCGATGACTAAACAGCAAGCAAAAAAACTGTTAAATTTAGTTAATCAATTTGGTATTCATACCATGATTTATACTGATCAAGTTATGAATTATGAAGTTCTTGATGATCATCTTGAAGGATTCTTTGAATGGTTGAATTCATTACCAGAATTCTTACAACCAGAAGTCAAAAAAGTTGATAATTTTGAACAAGTCATTGAACAAGCAAATATGATTTTCAAATTTGCTACCAGTAGCCATAATTTACCTGCCTTAAAACAATTTTCCGATGCGGTTGATGCACTTGATGAGTTCTCATGTGAGTGGTCATGGTCTAATCGTGCCGATATTGCGGTTAAAGGTAACACAAAAGGTAATGGTTTAAAGCATTGGGCTGAACATGAAAATATTAAATTAAGTGAAATAGTTGCTTTTGGTGATAGTTATAATGATATCAGTATGTTTGCTATTGCTGGACTAGGTATTGCTATGGGCAATGCTGATGATGAAGTTAAAGCCAAAGCCAGTTATACAATTGGTGATAATAATAGCTCCAGTATGGCTAATGAGCTTAAAAAATTATTTTTATAGCCAAATGGATTAATTAAAAATGGTTTTTGAGGTTCTTTATCAGGACAATAATTTAATAGCAATAAACAAGCCAGAAGGGTGGTTGGTACATCGTAGCTGGCTTGATAAAAATGAAACAGTGGTTGTGATGCAAACGTTACGTGATCAAATTGAACAACATGTTTATCCTATCCATCGTTTAGATCGACCAACCTCTGGGGTATTAGTTTTTGCCTTATCTAGCGATATCGCTCGTTTATTGTCACAACAGTTTGCGGAAAAACAGATCGAAAAAACTTATCATGCTATTGTGCGAGGTTATATTGATGGCGAAGATACTATTGACTATCCATTAGTTGAAGAGTTAGATAAAATTGCTGATAAATTTGCCAACAAAGATAAACCTGCTCAAGAAGCAATAACCTTTTATAAAGGCATTAGTAAAATAGAATTGCCTATTGCCGTAGGCAAATATCAAACAGCTAGGTACAGTTTTGTTGAGTTAAAACCGCAGACCGGTCGAAAACATCAATTACGTCGCCATTTAAAACATATTTTCCATCCAATTATTGGTGATAGTAAACATGGTGATCTCCATCAAAATCGTGCTTTTAATCATTATTTCGATATTAAACGTCTTATGTTACATGCTAGCACTATCAAAATGATGCACCCAGTCACCCATGAACCATTAACTATCCATGCAAATTTAAGCGAAGAGTGGTTAACAGTATTAAAAAATTTTAGATAAAATTAATGGCTTTATTGATAATTAATTTGATTTTATTAGTGGTATTTGATTTTTTATGTGCAAAACAAATTTTATTGCATTATTGATTTAGTTACTATAACCTTAAGCCGCATATCTAAATATTAAACAATATCTGCAGAGTACTTATCACCATGCTTTCAAAATATTGTTAACATTTTCAAGTATTAATAATAGTTAAATTTAGTAAATTATTTAGGAAAAACAATGAAACGATTAACTCAGTATGTAAGTATCTTCTTTTTAACTTTATTCGCTATCGCGTGTTCATCAGGTGAAAGTTCACCAGAAAAAGTCGCAGAAAAGTATGTATCAGCCATGTATAGTGGTGATGCTGATGCAATAATAAAAATGATTTATATGCCAGATGAAGGGAAATCTTCGGATGCGAGCACGATGATTAAGGGTAAATTGCAAGATGCAACAATAAGAGCCAAAGCTTATGCTGAGCAACACGGTGGTATTGCTAAAGTTGAATATCAACCAACTAAATATCTAAATGATGATAAAAGTCGTGCTATTATTGATATAAATGTAATCTTCAAAGATAATACCAATAAAAATGAAGATCTTAAATTAACCAAAGTTGATGGAAATTGGTTTATTGAAGTAGGTTTTTAGTTTTAAATATAATATATTACTAGTCGTCTAAATATAAAAAAGGGTAAAGTCGCTTTTACTCTTTTTTGTTGTTCAATCAGCATACCAATTTATTGGATAAAAAATCAAAAAAGGAAATAAAATATGAAATTGTTAGTTAAATTTTTAAGTGTGTTTTTATTAGCATTAGTTGTTACAGCCTGTTCTTCAGATGATAATACACCTGAAGTGGTTGCAGAGAAATTTATTAAAGATTCTTA
>CAMLIK010000077.1 GCA_946480175.1 uncultured Gilliamella sp. | reverse complement strand
TGTAAAACTCGCATTAGATCAATACTAGCACTATAGTTTTGCTTGGTTTCTAATAAATTCACAAAAGCAATAATGCGACCTTGGTACTCAACCGCGGCAATCGTGAAATTATCTAAATAGGACTGCGAAAAAGCCCCTAATGAGAATTTTTTCTCTTTGGTATGTTTGTTTTTTAACCATGCATCAGAAACTGCTTTCAATTCATCAATTGGTGCAGTTCCCGGTGGATAAAATCTTAAACTAAGCCCATCTCGTTGCCCGCGATTCCAAGTATATCGTAGATCTTTATAACCTTTTGATGTTAAATCAAACTCTTGTAAATTCACCAATGCTTCCTCACCAAGTTTGACAATACGAAGACCGATATCCATATAGAATGGTAAATTGTCTGCTTTAACTTGGTAGAAAACTGGACGTAAATGGTGTTGATCACAAAGATCTCTAAATGCCCAGATTAAATCAGCCCGAGCAGCGCTATCATTGCCAATAGGATCATATAGCGCAACCATGCTTCTTCCTCGCCTTGCATACATAATGAAAGCACTATGTGATTGATTGAAGAGCAGTGACTTATCACCACTCATCGCTAATCCGCCTTCAGGTTGTTTTGAGTTAAGCATGATTTGATAGGCTTCACTTAATTCCTCTTCAGTCGGAATCGTTAAGATAGGTAATGCCGGTTTAAATGACCAAAATAACATTACGCCACTTAATAAGATAAAACTACCTAATGCTGCCCGTAATGCTCGGGGAACTCGGCTATCTAACTCAAATTGCCACCATAAATCATGGCTATAAGGAATATCTTGATAAATAAATAAGATTAGCCAAACAAATAAGGCAATTAAACCAAAACTGATAACAAAGGATTTTAGTGAAAAAGGCAAAATACTTAATCGGCTTTTACGATAAAAAGCATGCCTAAAATTGATTAATAGTATGGCTATTACTAATAATGTCGCTGCTTCGATCCAGTGTAAACCTCTTAGCAATGAGCAGAGACTGCCTAATATCAATAATATAACCGATACTCCCCATGCAGAATAAAGTCTGCGACGTAATCCTACTGCCATTAGTAGGCATAAAACCCCGATTAAACTTGCGGTTAAATGAGCAAAATTGACAATTTTTTTCGGAAAAAAAGTGCCGACAAAATCATGATTAAAGCCAGGTATGACACTTGAAAACATCATGACTACTCCGGCAAAAAATACCGAGGTGGCCATAATCGTTGCCGCAATACCGGTGTCGGTTTCCTTAACTTGTGGCGCGGTTAACAAGTTTTTTCCTTCGTTAATTAGCAGTAAAATTCCGGCAGGAATCAATGGTAATATGATATAAATTAAACGGTAAATGACTAATGCAACCGTTAATGAAGCGGTATTAATTTGTGATGAAAATGCCGCTAATATAACCGCTTCAAATATGCCAACTCCACCAGGGACATGACTAAGTACTCCAGCTACTAATGCCAAGATATAAATCATGATAAAGGTAATAAAGTTTGGTTGATTCGGGAGTAAAAAATAGAGAATAGCACCGGCTAAAATGGCATCGATTAAGGTAATTAAAAATTGTCCACCGGCTAATTGCCAGTTAGGTAGACGGATCTGCCAATGGAAAATTTGATATAGCCAAGTATCTTTATTGGGTTTTTCTGCTAATCGGTGCGCATGTAAAAATAACAATACACCCGCATAAATGATCAATACTACACTAGCGATTAATTCGATAGTGATTGCCGAGATATGTAGCGCTAGCATGGTATTTTGTATATGTATTAATGCAGCAATTGTGGCGATTAAGGGTAATGTAAGGCCTAACGAAAGGCTAACAAAAATCGACATGCGAGCAACATCTATGGTGGTTAATCCATATTTAAAATAGAGCCGACAACGAATTGCACCGCCGGATAGGGCGGATAACCCGACTGCATTACCAATGGCGGAGGCACAAATTGCACCAGTAGCTATTGTCGATGGTTTTAAATCAACGCCTGCATAACGTGCAGCCGACCATTCATAACCCATCAACATAATATAACTCGCTATCGCCGATAAACATGCTAGTAAAATTGCATGGTAAGGCAGTTTATGCAGAGCTGATTGTAAATCGCTAAGATTAATTGATTGTAATAAATGCCAACACACAACCAGTGCGATACAAAAAATAGTGAGTCCAAATAGTAGAGCGATAAATTGACGATATCGAGTGAAACATTCTATAAGTTGCCAAGGCAAAACTTTGCGTGCTGATATTTTCACTTAATCAACTCCAGTTATTTGCATTGATAATAAATTGTAATTAGAGCATTCTACCTTTCGCAATTAGTGAAAACAATCGAAAGAAATTAAAAAAAATATAAAAAAAACATTAAATGCAAGGAATTTTTTGATAAATAAGTCTAAACAATCATCAATAATGATATTAAATATGATTTTTAACTCATTTTAAATTGATTTTGGTGGTTTTATGCAAGAATAAATGTCTGACTTATAAAGTGTTAATTAAAACCATCAATAGCGATTAGATTTTAACTGCGGTAATATACATAATATCTCGATAAAATATAATCTATCATTACCATTTTTAATTAAGCCTAATAAAATGACCAACCGCATAACTGCTCAACAACAACTAATTCTTAATTCGATTAAACTATTTGTTCAACAAAAGCTTTCGCATGATTTTTCCGGCCATGATATGGCGCATATTGAACGAGTTGTAAAATTAGCCGAAAAAATCCTTAATGATCAGCCACAAGCAGATGCATTTATTGTATTGATGAGCGCTTACTTACATGATGTCATTGATGAGAAAGTGGTTGAGAATGTTGATAAAGCAATAATTGAATTGCGTGATTATCTGCAATTATTAAAGGTAACCACTAACGAGATTAACGCTATTTTTGCTATTATCGAAAATATGTCTTATCGGAAAAATCTTTCGCAAAAAAACGAGTTATCGTTGGAAGGACAAATAGTTCAAGATGCTGACCGTCTTGATGCTATTGGCGCAATAGGTATTGGTCGTACTTTTTATTATGGTGGTAATAAACATAATATTATGCACGATCCAAACATTCCACCGCGAACAAAACTTAATGAAGATAATTATAAACAGCCAAATACAGTAATTAATCACTTCTATGAAAAGTTATTTTTACTTAAAGATATGATGAATACTGACACAGCTAAACAGATCGCCGAACAACGGCATAAAATTTTAGTTGAATTTGTTAATCAATTTGAGCAAGAGTGGCTGAGTAACGATTAAATTTTATCAAAACTAAATCCTGACGATTAATCAGGATTTAACTAGCTGATTTTCAAACTCTTTGATGCATCGCTTCTATTTAAAAAGGAATTGGTGCACCAACTAAAGAGAGTACGATTGGTAATGTAATTAAACTCAATAAAGTACTGACTAAAGTAGCACTTGATACCAGTGCTGGGTTAGTATCAAATTGAACTGACATTAATGTGGTATTGGCAGCACTTGGCATTGCCGCTAGAACAATAAGGATTTGTTTTGCCATTGGGGTAATAGGCATAAAATAGACCATCGCAAAAGCGACTAGCGGTGATATCACCATCCTAGTTATTAAAGCAAAAGAAAGTTTTGGATAATCAAGTTGTTTAATTTTGATTTTGGCCAATTGCATGCCCAAAATGATCATAATTATCACAATGGAAGAATCACCGATCATACTAATCGAAGTCATAATCGATTTTGATAATGGTATTTGACACAGTTGGAAAAGAATACCAGCAAAGGCTCCATAGGCAACCGGCATTCTAATTACTTTGTTAATAACATCTTTTTGACTGACAATATCACTATGTGTACTGCCTTTGGCTGCATAATAGATGCCAACAGTGCTCATAACAAATTGTTGTAACACCATCATTATGACACCTAGATCAAAACCGATCGTGCCAAAAAAAACCAGTAATACAGGTGTACCATAATTACCATTGTTCATAAAACACGAACTTAAAATCATTGCACAGCGTTGTTTGACCGAATACTTCATTATCATTGACCAGATGCTGACAATTAGTACTAAGGAAAAACAGAGTCCAATGAGATAAGCAATATAGATTAAATAATCGCTGGTTAAGGTATGCGTATAAAATGTTTTAAATGCCAAAAAGGGCGATAACACATATAGCGACATTTTTGAAAGATTAGCAACATCAAAATTAAGAATCTTTTGACCAATAAATCCAACAATAAAAATACAAAAAATAGGAAACAAAATAAGGAAAAATTGCATAATTTTAACTTTAAACTTTTTGGTTAATTAATTTATTGAATCAATAGTTTCAACTATCGATTCGGTTAGTTTTTGACAGGTGTTATCATCAAGGGCTTTATTGTGTTTATCGGTTAGAATAAACAGATCTTCAATATGTTCGCCAATTGTGGCTATTTTAGCACTGCTTAGCGATAAGTCTAATTTTGCAAACACTTCACCAACACAAGCAAGTAAACCCGGTTTATCAAGCGCAATGAGTTCCATATAAGTTTGGTTTTCGTTAAATGACGAAATAAAGTTGACTTGTGTTGGTACAGAAAACGAACGTAGTCGCTGTTTAGCCGGTTTTATTGTCACGCCTTTGTAGACTGATTGATGTAGTACTTTATGCAGCGCTTGAATAATATCTTGATGTCGATTTTCTGGCACAATTTGCCCATTAGGTTCAAGCACAATAAAGGTATCTAATGCAAATCCATTTTTATTAGTAATAATCAATGCATCATGAATACTCAAATTTAACATACTTAACGCATTACATGCTGCGGCAAATAAAAAAGGTCTATCAGATGAGTAGATGATGATTTCGCTGCCACCATGATATGGATTGGCATTAATCGAAACTAATGTTTGACTCAAATCATGATTTAATAATAGTTGAGCGTGCCAAACGATCTGTTCAGCGCTATAGCGCAAAAAGTAATCGACGCGATAATCTTGCCAAAGGTTTTTTATCATTTGCTCGTCGTAATTCTGTGCCAGCAATTCAGTTAGTGCTTGCTGTTTATGTTGACGAGCAACACTTCGTTGTTCTGGTATTTGATGAATGCCAGAATCAAATGATCGTTTAGCGGTTAAGTAGAGCTCACGCATTAAGCTCTGCTTCCAACTATTCCATAAGGTTTCATTAGTGGCACAAACATCAGCAACCGTTAAACAGAGTAAATATTGTAAACGGCGTTTGCTTTTTACTAATTGAATAAATTCTCGAATGACATCGGGATCTTGGAGATCTCGACTTTGCGCAGTTACCGACATCAATAAATGATAACGAACTAACCAAACAATCAAATCGGTATCTTTCGCATCGAGTTCATGTAATTGACAGAAAGATTCGACTAATTTAGCGCCTATTTCCGAGTGATCACCATGTCGACCTTTGCCAATATCATGGAATAATCCCGTTATTACCAGTAATTCAGGTTTAGATAGTTTGGCAAATACTGTTGAACTATTAGGATGTTTTTCTTTACCCACTTCGGTTTTTAAACGATCGAGTTCTAGCAATAAGCGGATAGTATGTTCGTCGACCGTATAAGCATGAAACAGATCAAATTGCATCATGCCTGAGATTTGTTGCCAACCAGGTATATACACCGCCAAAATACCATATTGATGCATTGGCAAAATGGCTTTTTTAATTGCATCTGGATGTTTGATTATTTTCATAAACAATGTTCTTGCTTCTGGCGTTTCACTAAGTAAATAAGTGAGCTTTCGCCGCGCAGAACGAAGTTGCCTAATCGTATTAGAATATAATCCTGTAACTTGCGGATTAAGCAAAATTGTATAAAACAGATTGAGGATCATCAGCGGGTTATCAGTAAACACGCTGTTATGTTTAACATCAATTAGGTTGCCTCTGACTTGAAAATGTTGATCAATATCATAGGTCTTTTGTGATGAGTAACGTTTTAATAATGACTCATCAAATAGTTGTAAAAGCATTTGGTTGAGTTCGGTAATATTATGTGCAACACGATAATAATCATGCATCATATTTTCAACCGGTGTATTGCCTTCACCACTATAACCTAACATTTTAGCGATACTTAGTTGACGATCGAATAACAAACGATTGTCATAGCGGTTGATAACGCAGTGAAGCGCAAAGCGCATGCGCCATAAAAATTTGCGGCAAGTCTTAAATTCGGCCACTTCTTCTGGCGTTAAATAGTCAAACTGGGCAATTTTTTTTAAAAACTCTCCGCCAAAATGTCGAATTGCAACCCATTGAATGATTTGCATATCACGTAAACCACCCGGACTATTTTTTAGATCTGGCTCTAAATTATAGGTAGTGCTGTGATATTGTTGGTGTCTTTCTTGTTGCTCCTGCATTTTGGCCTGATAAAAAGCAGGAGAAGGCCAGATTTTATCACTAAAAATTTCACTGCGGAGCTTATTAAGTAATGACTCACTTCCGGCAATTAATCTTGATTCAATTAAGTTTGTCATGATAGTGATATCATTTTTAGCTTCTTGCAAGCAGGTTTTTAACGTTCTAACGCTGTGGCCAATATCCAAATGCAGATCCCAAAGTAGACGGACTAAATCACCAATTTGTTTTTCCAGTTGTTTGGTTAGTGAGTTATCACTTAGTATCAAAATATCAATATCGGATAATGGATGAAGTTCGGTTCGACCATAACCACCAACTGCAATTAGTGCAATGCGATTTTGTTTAAACAGCGATGAAACTTGTTCAGGAATTTGATAATAATGCCATAATCGTTGAAGTAGCTGATCAATAAACTGACTGCGCAGATGAACTAAGTCATCAATATCGGCGTTATTTTTAAACTGAGTCACTGACCATTGTTGAAACGCATTTAGTTGCTGTTTTAGATAGGGGACAGTTATTTGCTCATCACTAAAATCAAGCGGAGAGATAGAATAAAACAAATGCGCATCAGTCATAGTCATCATATCAAATTAGCAAAATCGAATTGTTATATCGTCCACCGATTTTAAAGCAGTGTCAAGTTGGAATGACAACAGTTTTTATACAATAACATTAAGCAATAACGTTTTATTCGATTCATTAGTAATTTTAAAATTGATGAGTGAATATTTTTTGTAAAAATAATTGAGGAGTCTATACCGTCAAATAGTATTTATTTAGGAAAAATAGTGAGTTAAATAACTTAATGTGAATGCTCCATGACACAACGTATTTAGAATTATTAACAATAAAAACGAGTTGATAAACATAGTTATGCCACTGCTTATAAAATGTGTCATTTAAGATTTTGTAAAAATAATTGAGGAGTGTATACCATCAAATATGATTTATTGTGGGTAAATAAGAGTATTAAATCAGTTAAGCTTGATTTTTTACTCAATTAACTTATTGAGTGTTTTAGTTATTAGATAAAGGTTGATTATCTGTTGTTTAGAGTTTTATTAAATAAAAAAATGTTGAGCAAAGGTGTTTTTTTGACCGACAAAATAGGAAATTTTGACAATTTTAAGCCTATTCCCTCGTAAACTAAGTTAGTGCTAAATAGTATGATTTGTTGTTAACTAAATAACTTTATCGACAATAATTTTTTTCTCTATTAGATATTGTTCGTCTTTGATATTGATTGCCTGATCGGTAATTACTCGATTAATCGCTTCAAGAGGTGATAACTGATAAGATTGTTTTTGACCAAATTTTGATGAATCCGTGATAATAATGTTTTCACTTGGCTTAGTTAAAATAGTATTAACTAATTCTGTACGCATTTTGTTTCGGCCTGAAAAACCAGTGGAGGGTAAAAATCCATCAATACCGATAAAAGCTTTATCAAAATGTAAATGTTTTATTGCTAGACAAGCTAACTCACCGACTACACTTTCACTATTTTTTTGATATTCGCCACCAATCAAAATTACTTTTAAATCGGTATTTTTCAATAGTTGAGCAATGTAATAACTGGATGTTATTAAAGTTATACGGCGAGTATAGGCTAAGTGTCTTGCGAGCAGGGCATTGGTACTTCCGCCTTCAATAAAAATGTGCTCATCATTATTGACAAGTGACGCTGCATATTCGGCTATTTTTTGTTTCAGTGGGAACTTGATTTTCATACGAGCATCGAGATTATCACTATCTACTGCAACAGCATAACCATGTTCTCGTTTTAAATAACCGTTTTGTTCCAAAAAATTAAGATCATGACGAATGGTGACAACAGAAACATTAAATTGCTGAGCTAAATCATTGACACTAACTTGATTTAGTTCATTCACTTTATAAATAATCTCTTGTTGTCGTTCATTCATTAAATAAAGCATAGTCACCTGCTATTAAATCATCATATCTTTATATTTAAATATAAGTAGTTACTTTACAGAAAGATAGTAATGAATTAAATCGTATTTGTCATTATAAAAGTGGCACAAAAGACGTTTGTCGGTCTTTGAATGAATTTATAAATTAGATTTCTTTTTTGACAATAATATTATCTAGTATCACAGTTTGTCATACCTCAAAGGACGCTGAATGATCAGTAGCAATAACAGCTAAATTACGTTATAGAAAACTTGTTATTGTATATATGTTTGAAACAATTAATATGGCTAAAGCCGCAAAGGATAAATAATTTTAATAAGTCTCAATCAGAAAGGTATATTAAGAATGAGAATACAATGAGGTAAGTTAAGTGAATAAAAAAATATTATTTCTAATCATGCTGTTTATCAGCCGCTTTGCACAAAGTGCTGAAGTCACTTGGGATCTAAATTTTGATGACAAATATAATTTACCTTTAATCATGATGGATTTTCAAGGTGAACAAATTGCCATGACCTTGGATACCGGTTCGAAAATAGCTTTACATCTACCAATGGATTTAATTAATAAGATTCCTAATAAAACGGAAAACTCTGAAAAAATCAGATCGATTGATCTTTCTGGGGGTGTCACAGAACTTAAATCATTTATTGTCAACAAGTTAGAATTAAATTCTTTTACCTTTAACAAGGTGCAAGTGGTTGAATATAAGGATTGGGGATTAGTTATTTCAAGCGATCCGACTATTGATGATAGTGAGGATACAGATGAAGATAAACCTGTTATTGGGCTTGGGTTGTTTGATGGTTACGTATTAACTATCAATTATCCTGAAAGTAATTTAACATTATCCGATGATACTTCAACCGACTTAAATCCAAATTGGGTTGCTATCCCCTTTGATTTAAATGATGAAGGTTTGGTCGTCACTCTGTCTGACGGTATCAAGAATTATAAAATGGTTTTAGATACAGGAGCGACGGTATCACTCATCAAACAACAATCGCTGTCACCAGAATCAATTAAAATAAGCGATCCTGAAGATGATTTTAAATCTATATCACTTGATGTGAATAATGTCGCGAATGATAGCGTTCTGCCAATAATAATTGATTCATTTCCTAATGAATTTCAATCTGACGGATTATTAGGCGCTGACTTTTTAAGTAAAAACAGAGTTAAAATTGATTTTAAAAATAAGCAAATGTGGATCCAACCGGTTGTGACAAAATAATTTTATCTTAAATTTATATTGATGATTAAACGATAAAAAAGACCTACAAGAGTAGGTCTTTAAATTTCTGAGGTTTATAATTATCATTAATTAGATAACGTGTTCTGTTCTGGCGATAATATCATCCTGAGTATCAGGTGATAAGGCAGTAAAGAATGCGGAATAACCGGCAACACGTACAACTAAATCACGATACTGATCCGGATGTGCTTTCGCTGCAAGTA
>CAMLIK010000076.1 GCA_946480175.1 uncultured Gilliamella sp. | reverse complement strand
GAAAGGAATATCTTATGAATAAAACTAAGTTGAAAATTGTCGCATTGATTAGTGGGATTATCCTTAGTACATCTAGCGCTTTAGCCTTACTTGATGATGCTAAACAACTAAAAATCATTAGTTATAACGTTTATAATGGTATGAAGTTAGATGAGAGTGAAGGGAAACAGAAATATATTGATTGGGCCAAAGCACAAGATGCCGATATTATTGCTTGGCAAGAAATGAATTTTTTCACTCGTGAAAAACTTGAAAAATTTGCAGCCAGTTATGGACATAAATATGCGGTACTTTTAAAAGAATCACCAGAAGATGCTGCTTTTTTCCCTGTAGCTATTACCTCTAAATATCCAATAGTTAATGTTAATAAAGTAGTTGATAATTTGTGGCATGGGGCACTCTATGCAGATATCGGAAATTATCATTTTGTCGTTACACATATGAATCCATTTTGGACTGCTAAACGAATTGATGAGATTAATTTAATTATCGATTCAATCAAATATAGTCGTGATCCTAAAGGGAAATGGATAATTGCCGGGGATTTGAACTCATTTTCGCCAGCAGATAAATCTGACTATGATAAAAGTACCCTTTTAGAGGATATTAAAGAAAAGCAAAAGAAAAGACCAATTTTAGAAAATCTGGTTGATGGTAAACTAAGTTATACTGTACAACAAAATCTTCTGGATGCTGGTTTTATTGATGCATTAAAAATTAAACATAAAGAATTTGTGGCAACTGCACCAACTAAAGTATTTTATGATCAAGCATCAGTTCCATTACGCTATGATTATATCTATGTTTCACCACCACTTAAAAATAATGTCATTGATGTTCAAGTTATAAAAGATGATTTTACGGATAAATATTCCGATCATTATCCTGTCCAGATGATCATAAAGAATGATTAATATTAATCGAACTTATTTATATAAAAGATATTGATAGATTAAACGGGCAAAAGCCCGTTTTTATTATCGTGTTTTTTATTTTAAAAGGTGAGAAAAATAACCGTTACTTTTAATCCAAACGAGATTAAAAAATTATTTTCTTGCAACAAATACTGCTCGCATTGGCGCAGGATAACCTTCTACTGTTTTGGATAAATCATTAGGATCTAAAAATTCCGCTAATGAATCGGATTCCATCCATTCTGTTTTGCGTTGTTCATCCAAACTGGTTTTGGATATATCAACCATTTTTATATCTTTAAAACCACATTTATGTAACCAATTTATCATAGTTGGTACTGATGGAATAAAATAGACATTTCGCATTTGAGCATAACGTTCACCAGGCATTAATGCTTGATGTTCGGTGCCCTCGATAACCAATGTTTCAAGTATTAATTCACCACCATCAACTAATTGATCTTTCAATTGATAAAGATGATCAAGCGGCGAGCGACGATGATATAATACTCCCATTGAAAAAACCGTATCAAATGCGTTTAATTTTGGTAATTCCTCAATGCCTAATGGAAGTAAGTGAGCTCGCTGGTCATTGCCTAATAGTTTTCTTATTGCTTCAAATTGGCATAGATAAAGCGCCATAGGGTCAATACCAACAGCAAGTTTAGCTCCTGCACCAATCATACGCCATAAATGATAACCGCTATTGCAGCCAACATCGAGAACTGTTTTACCTTCTAAATTATCGATATGATTAATCAATCTTTGCCATTTCCAGTCGGAACGCCATTCAGTATCAATATCAACACCATAAAGATGAAAAGGGCCTTTACGCCATGGCATCATAGTTTTTAATAATTGTGTGATACGTTGCTGTTCGCCAGAAGATAATGGTTGCTCTGTTTTTGCGGTTACGCTATGTAATAGATCAACTTGAAAAGGGCTAATTGCTGGTAAGTGTTTAATACTATTTATCCATTGACTAAAACGATTATCTAAATTTTGTTTTTGCCAATTAGCCAATTGCGCCGGTAAAACTTCAAGCCAATTTTTAAGCTTACTTTTTGCGATAATTTGGTAAAAATCACCAAAATCAATCATTCTGTTTTCCTTTATAATTAAATTAAATCTAGAGGTTATTTGATAGCAATAATCGAGCCAAAATTAAAACATTGAAACCAAGTATCAACATGCTCAAATCCTGCTGTTATCAGACGTTGTTTATGGGTAGTAACGGTGTCTGTAAGCATAACATTTTCTAGCATATTACGTTTTTGGCTTATTTCCAGTTCACTATAGCCATTGGCTCTTTTGAAATCATGATGCATATTAAATAATAATTCGTCGACAGTCTCATCACTAAAACTAAACTTTTCCGATAAAACTAATATGCCATTTGGTCGCAAAGCTTGATAAATATTACTTAAAACCCGTTGTCGATTTTCTGGGGCTAAAAATTGCAAGGTAAAATTAAGAACTACCATTGATGCATTTTGCATATTTATATTACAAATATCTTCACATATTACATCGACAGGTGTATTTGATTTATAGGCATCAATATGCTTTTTACATCGTTCTACCATAGGTAATGAATTATCAATAGCAATAATGTGACAATTTTCGTGTTTGATATTACGACGAATAGCGAGCGTGGCAGCACCTAACGAGCAGCCTAAATCATAAATCATGGAATTAGGTTGTACAAATCGGTCAGCTAGCATACCAATCATTGATATTATATTAGAATATCCGGGTACCGATCGTTGCACCATATCTGGGAAAACTTCGGCAACTTTTTCGTCAAAAGTCCAATCACCTAATTTATCGATCGGGGTTGCAAATAGCTGGTCTTTTTTGGTATCCATAAAAGTTATTGGTACTATAGAATCTAATTCTGTTATCATACCATTTTTTGCGTTCGATTGTTCGAGTAATTATGACTTTTGTTGATTTTACAGCCATTTTCGCAACGATTATTATCAGTATTTCGGTCACATTTTTATTAGGAAAACGCTGGCAATTTTGGTTTAACCTTCACTTAAGCGGTTATGGTCGAATTATTTATTGGCTAACTATTGGTTTGGCCGGTGCATCATTAATCCTTGCTAGAGTATTAAATGATATTTTAACCTCGGGATTACATTTGTTCCTGTTAACGATTGCCGGTTTGATGATCTGTAGCGTTTTTATAACACTCATTTTTGAAATTGTTTATCGGGTTAGCAAAAAGCAAATTAAGCCTAATCTTTGGCATAAAATCAGTTTTATTATTGCGGTTGTGGCTTTGTTTTGTTTTGGTCATGAAATGGCGATAAATCCTAAAATAGTTGATTATCAGGTTGTAATTAATAAATCAGCCAATGTTGATCATCTAAGAATTGTGCAACTTTCTGACATTCATATTAATGAGCATACCTCTGCAAGTATGATTCAAAACATGATTGACAAGGTAAATAGCTTAAAGGCTGATTTTATCGTGATAACTGGCGATACATTAGATAAACGATTAAAACCTTTCCTCGAAAATGGATTTATTGAACAGTTCCAGCAATTAAAATCAAAATACGGTAATTATATTATTTTTGGTAATCATGAATATTTAGGTACCCATGATAATAATAATCGTGAAGAAGATATTATTAATGCATTTAAACGAGCGAATTTAAAAGTATTGAAAGATGATATTGTTTATCTTGATGAGGTTGGCATTACGTTGATAGGGCGTGATGACTTTTCATCATATAAGTACGATGTTAAGCGTGCCTCACTATCCGATTTAATCATGTTTTCTGATACGGAAAGACCAATAATTTTGTTAGATCACCAACCACGAGATATTAAAGATGTTGCAGAACAACAAGTAGATTTAATGTTATCTGGACATACTCATGGTGGTCAAATCTTTCCTATCAATATATTGGTGGCGATGATGTACAAAAATGCCAATGGTATTTATTACGATGCTGATCATCATTTCACCAGTATAGTCAATAGCGGTTACGGATTTGGTGGCCCACCAATTCGATTAATGACTCGCTCTGAAATTGTTGTAATCGATGTATCTTTTGTCAACAAAACTACCATCCAATAAATTATCTTAAATAGGAAGCGTATTTTGAATTATCAATTTATTATTAGTAATGATGAATTATCCAATTATTGTCAAAAGATCAAGAATAGTAGTGCTATAGCATTGGATACTGAATTTGTGCGGACTAGGACATTTTATCCTCATTTAGGGCTTTTACAGGTTTTTGATGGTCAACATGCTGCTTTAATTGATCCGCTTAATATTAACGATTGGCAGGAATTCTTAGCGATTTTAACCAATCCTAATATTGAAAAATATTTTCACTCCTGCAGCGAAGATATCGAAGTGTTTCTTCATACATTTAATTGTGTTCCTTCTCCAGTAATCGATAGCCAAATTTTAGCTTCTTTTTTGGATAATCCCATCAGTAGTGGTTATGCAAGTTTAGTCAATAAATATCTTGGCGTTGAGTTAGATAAAAGTGAAACACGGACTGATTGGTTAAAACGTCCTTTGACAGAAAAACAGTGTGATTATGCTATTAATGATGTTTTATATCTGTTTCCATTAATGGATAATTTAAAATCTCAGCTTACATCGATTGATTATTTAGCGGCTGCTTATCAAGAATGTCGAAATGCAATTGCGCGTAAATGCGAAACATTTGATCCTCAAAAGGCTTACTTAAATATTAAAAATAGCTGGCAATTGAAAGGGGATGGTTTAGGGCAATTAGCTAAACTTGCTTGCTGGCGCTATCAATTTGCCAAAACTCACGATATAGCGTTGAATTTTGTGGTGCACGAAGATATTTTATGGAAAATTGCGCGTTATCAACCAACTTCTTTAGCAGAACTGGATAAATTGGGTATGAAAGGTAAAGATATCCGTGCATATGGTCAAACAATTTTGGATATATTGCTTCAACCTATACCGACTATTTCGGCAATTCAACGTATTAATAGTTATCCAAATTATAAAAATATTGTTGATTTATTGAAACAAATCGCTGAAAAAATAGCATCACAAACAGGACTTAACAGCGAATTAATACTTTCAAGACGATTAATCAATCAGTATGTAAAATGGCAAAATGATAGGAAAGTTGAAATTCCAGAAATTCTGTCAGGATGGCGTAAACCATTATTTGAACAATATGACCTGCCTAATTAATTAAATCATAATGGAAGAATGACAAAATTTTAGTTAAATGGTGTCAAATTACACTGACACCAATCTCTATATTAAGCTAGTTCACTTAGCATCGATTCAACAATTTTTGATGATTGGGCTGCAGCAAGTTTTAAAAATGATTGAAAATCAACTGCCGATTCATTATCTCCATTATCAGAAATTGCTCTCACCACCACAAAAGGTACTTTAAATAACCAACAAACATGGCCAATAGCGGCAGCTTCCATTTCAACGGCGATTGCATCAGGAAAAGTTTGCTTGATCCGTTCTAAATTGCTTTTACCATTGATAAAGGCATCACCACTGCCAATTGAGCCATCAACAGCATTGACCCCATGTTTCTTTATACATTGTTTAGCTAATGATTGATAATTAACATCAGCAGCAAATGAAACAGGGCAACCTGACATTTGACCTGGTTTATATCCAAAGGCGGTTAAATCAACATCATGATAAAATACATCTTTTGATACAATAATATCACCGATATTCAGTTCCGTTGACAGCCCACCCGCTGAACCGGTATTAATGACTGCATCAACTTGATAATTATTTAATAATAATGTTGTTCCTGATGCTGCAGCAACTTTACCTATGCCTGATTGTAATAATACAATTTCACAATTGGCTATTTTACCAATATGAAAATCACATCCTAAATGACGCTCTAATTGATAATCGGTAATTTTACTCTTTAGTATGGCTACTTCTTCTTCCATAGCTGCGATAATAGCAATTTTCATATTGTCCTCTTGGCTTATTAGCCGTATATTTATTTTAAATGTGCTATCATAATTGCTGTAAGTTAACTTGACAATAAATGAATATAACGGAGATAAAATTTGCGTACGATTTTTATAACGGGGTGTTCAAGCGGTATAGGATTGATTTCAGCTATCGCTCTGAAAAAACGAGGTTATCGTGTCATTGCATCATGCCGCAAAATAGCAGACCAACAAAAATTAATTGAGCAAGGTTTTGAAACCGTTTTATTAGACTTAGACGATGCCGATTCAATTAATCAAGCTGCGCAACAAGTATTAACCTTGTGTGAAGGTAAATTATATGCGTTATTTAACAATGCAGGGTTTGGTGTCTATGGCCGTTTAAACACCATCAGTCGATCACAATTAGAATCACAGTTTTCTACTAACTTTTTTGGTGTTCATCAATTAACCCAATTATTATTACCGGCAATGCTTGAACAAAATGAAGGTCGAATAATTCAAACTAGCTCAATTGTTGGCATAGTCGCAACACCGGGTAGAGGCGCATATTCTGCCAGCAAATATGCTTTAGAAGCATGGTCTGATGTACTGCGTTTAGAGTTAGCTAACACCAATATTAAAGTTTGTTTAATCGAACCTGGTCCATTGAAAACCTATTTCTCAAATAATGTAAATCAGACCGAAAAAGAAAAAATAGTAAAAAATCCACCCATTGCTAAGCGCTTTACATTAGCCCCTGAAGCGGTATTACCATATCTGTATCACGCATTAGAGCATAACAAACCGAAAATACGTTACAGGGTAACAAAAGTAACTAAATTGGCGGCAATAGCTAAACGTTTGCTTCCAGATAGATTAATGGATAAAATTTTACAAAATAAATAATCAGTTAAACTTATTTATAGGATAGATTATGTCAAATCAATTTATTTTTGATGTTAATGAACAGAATATTCAAGAAATTATTGAAAAATCAACTAGTAGTCCTGTGTTATTCTATTTTTGGTCACCAAGAAGTCCTAACTATCAAGAAATGACAGATACGTTAACCAAATTAGCAACACAACATCAAGGACAATTCATTCTTGCTAGCGTAAATTGTGATGAACAACAAATGTTAGCAGCACAGTTTGGGCTTAGAGCAATTCCAACCGTTTATATGTTTCAAAATGGTCAACCTGTTGATGGTTTTCAAGGCCCACAAAATGAAGAAACCATCAAAACCTTTTTAGATAAAATTTTACCTAATGAAGATGAATTGAAACTTATTGAAGCGCAACAATTTTTTAATGAAGGCCAATATGCGCAAGCATTACCTTTATTAAAACAAGCTTGGACTGTACTTAAAGATCATTTAGGTAAACCAAGATCAGATATTGCGTTAATGTTAGCGAAAAGCCAAATTGAACAAAAACAACTAGCAGAAGCTAAGGATGTTTTGGCAACTATTCCATTACAAGATCAGGATTCAGCTTACCACGGTTTACAAGCCGAAATTGAGTTACTCGAACAAGCAGCAAATTCACCTGAATTACAGCAATTACAAGCTGAATTAGCTAAACAGCCAGATAATGTTGAGTTAATGATTCAACTTTCATCGCAACTAATGCAAGTTGGTCGGCACGAAGAAGCATTAGAACTGTTGTTTAAACCTTTAACAAAAGATCTGAATGCTGGTGAAGGGCAGGTGAAGAAAACTTTACTAGATCTATTAGCAGCTTTAGGAACTAATAACGCACTTGCTAGTAGCTATCGCCGTAAGCTTTATACGCTATTATATTAAAATTGCTAAAACCAAAGCTTGAAGGATTTTGAACGCTTTTTTATGATTTACTGGATATTTGGGACGAATATCACAACCAAGAAATATATTTCGCAGTAAAGTTAATGAATAAAAAAATCGCGGAAAATTGAATTCTAGATAGTTAGATTAAGTTATATAAAATGAAGAGATTCAACAATAGAGCATTGTTGAATCTTTTTTATTTAGTGTTCGATAACGCGAGGAAAGTTTTCATTACTACGAAGGGTTAGAACTTCCACACCATTATCTGTAACTAAGATCGTGTGTTCATATTGGGCTGACAATCCATGATCTTTGGTTTTAACTGTCCAACCATCTTTCATGGTACGAGTACGCCAATCCCCAGTATTTACCATCGGTTCAATAGTAAAGGTCATACCTGGTTTCAGGATCACACCGCCATCATCAGCATCATAATGTAAAACTTGTGGCTCATCATGATATACTTCACCTATACCATGACCGCAATATTCACGAACAGAAGAAAAGCCAAATTTATCAACATATTTTTGAATTGCTTTACCGATTTCTTTTAATCTGATCCCCGGTTTAATGATTTTAATGGCTTCGTATAAACTCTCTTGTGTGACTTGACATAGTTTTTCTCCGGCAACAGTTGGTTTTCCTGCAATGTACATTTTTGAGGTATCACCATGAAAACCATCTTTAATTACGGTCACATCAATATTAAGAATATCACCATCTTTTAACTTTTTATCAAAACTTGGAATACCATGACATACTACATCATTAATTGAAATGCAGCTGGTATGCTGAAAACCATGATAACCAATGTTGGCAGGAATAGCTTTTTGCACATTAACAATGTGTTCATAACAGATCTGATCCAGTTCACCAGTGCTAATACCAGGTTTTACATAAGGTTCAATCATTTCTAAAACTTCTGCTGCTAATTTACCAGCAATACGCATTTTTTCGATTTCAGCGGGGGTTTTTAACTTAATAGACATTAATGGGTTCCTATAATTTGTATGGCAATATCCTATCATATACCGCTATTTCGTCAAATCATAGCTATTGATAAATCAAGTATAATGATTAAATTTTAGATTTTTGTTAAAAAATTTTGAGGAAAGGGGTTTTTGGACATAAAAAAAGAAAACTAATACAGCTTAAGACCATTTAATTATATAATAATGCATTATAAAAAAGGTTTTCATAAAATGCAATGTAGTTATTATCAAGAAAATAAATGTTTGTCTTGTCATAAAATAAATCAACCATATAAATCTCAACTAAATGAAAAGCAAAACCAATTAATTGAAACTTTAGCAAAGTTTAATCCTAAAGAAGTTAAAGATCCATTTGCTAGCCCTGAGCAAGGTTTTCGCAATAAAGCTAAAATGGCGGTGCTAGGCACGGTTGAAAAACCCATATTAGGTATACAAAATGATAACCAGATCATTGATCTGTGTGATTGTCCGCTTTATAGCATTAATATGCAAAGTATCCTAAAAATGGTTCGTACCTATATCCGTAAACAGGGATTGGTTCCTTATAATATTAATAAGCGGAAAGGGGAGTTAAAATTTGTCATTATTACCGAAAGTGTTATCGATGATAAAAGCCACTTTATGCTACGGTTTGTATTAAAATCACATAAATTTGTCGAGAAGATAAGCAATAGTTTGCACAATTTAATCGATAAGATAAATAATCTACAAGTCGTATCGATTAATATTCAACCTAATCATGCCGCCATATTAGAGGGTAACGAAGAGTTGATTTTAACGGATAATCCTTTTCTAGAATTTAGGTTAAATCACATACCACTTTATATAAAATCAAAAAGCTTCTTTCAAACAAATAGCTATATTGCTGAAAAACTATATAAAACGGCTAGTGATTGGCTGGCGAATTTAGATGTAAACTCTATATGGGATCTCTTTTGTGGTGTAGGTGGATTTGGTTTGCATTGTGTTCGTCATGCTAATAACGATAATATTCAATTAACAGGAATTGAAATTAGTCCTGATGCTATTGAATGTGCATCAAAATCTGCTAAACAGCTAGGTTATGACAAACTTAATTTTGAATCCTTAGATGCCACTAAATATGCAACGCATCAAAAGCAGACGCCTGATTTAGTCTTACTTAATCCACCAAGACGAGGGGCAGGTAGCGTACTGGTCGAATATCTGGAAAATATACAACCTAATTATATTTTATATTCAAGTTGTAATTTGTCATCATTAGCACAAGATCTACAATTGTTGACTCATTACCAAATGATCAAAGTACAATTGTTTGATATGTTCCCTCATACATCTCATATGGAAGTGTTAGTTTTGTTAGAAAAAATCTGATAAATCATTAC
>CAMLIK010000075.1 GCA_946480175.1 uncultured Gilliamella sp. | reverse complement strand
GCTAACCCAATCACTCGGATAGACCCTTTAGGGTTAAATGAAGTCTGTCCGGGAATGGAAGCTGGAAAGGGGACGACGAGGAATAATTCTTTATTGGCTAATGCAAATAAAGAATTAGATAAATACGTAGCATCTTTAGGTAATAGTAAATATAAACCAGCGACAGCAATTGGAGCTGTTGATCCATTAACTGGTAAAGTGGTTACTACATCAAGTGGAACAGTTCCCACTAAAATAGCGCCAGAACTACAAGCTTATGCTGATAAATTAGGTGGGTTAGGTGTTAACTCTTCATGTGGTAACGTATTAGGTGCTTGTGCTGAATTTAGAGCAGCTAACGTGTTGTTATTAAATAATTCTAATCTTAAATTAAAAGATATTCAATTTACTCAAGCTGTACGTCCTCGTAATGGGAAACCCGAGCCTCGTTGTGAAAATTGTACAAACGTATTTGAAGTTGAAAAAATAATGAGAATGACTGATGAGTTTATAAGCACTACCGATCTTGACTGGTTTGCTGCATTTTATAATGGCAATCTAGCACACTTTACTTCAGGTGGTACAACCGCGGTACCTGAAAAAGTAGTTGATTCAATTAAGAATTATGAAGAACTATATGATTATTTTTTTGATTTAGAAAAACGATGTGATATTGAAATTATTGAAGATAATTTGCCTGAGTTTCTCGATCAAATTAAAAGAGAACAATATCTAAGGAGTTATATTAATTCGGCTTCAAGGGGGTTATTTAGTTATGATATTAATTATGAAGATAATAGCTATTTTTTAGTTGCAAAACCTCTGAATCCATTATCTTTAAGAGAGCTACCGCAAAGTATAAAAGAAATAGTTTATACATTACCAAAAGAAATAAAAATCGGCTCAGCAAGCATAACTGAATTAGAGTAGTAATAACCTATTGGTGGAGATATTTTTCATAATACGACAGGAGTATTACCTACCCCCCCCTTGGTCGTATTTGGTATGAAGCTGATATTGGTCTAAGTAATACAATGTCCAGAAGTAACCAACAAGGCTATTGTATTCAAATGACGGTTTACCGCATATAACGACCACTATAAAACCACAACACAAATTGGACGATGGAAATAATCATGAAACTAATAACATTAAATGGAGAAAATATTCATTCGGAATCTGATTTTCATAAAGAAATAGCTTTTTTATTGAGTTTTAGTAAATATTACGGTGAAAATCTGGATGCTTTATGGGACTGCTTAAGTTATGACGTAGAGCGCCCTATTCTAATTATTTGGAAGAACTCGGATTATTCAAAAAAATATTTAGGTGATACTTTTAATCATATTGTGAAAATTTTTGAATTAGTTCGAGAGCAAGATATAAAATCTGGTCTAGAGGAAAGGTTTAATTTTGATATTCAGTAGAATACCCCCTCAGTTGGCGGGGCTCTTGGTCTATCGGTTTTACTGATTAAGATCGCTAAATCCCCACCTAACCCATGGGGATCTTGTTTTACCTCTTAGCTCAGCCCCTTAATCCTGATAATCAACAACCCCTGCTGGAAAGGGGACGACAGCACAAACTACTCAGAAGTGGTCAGTAGATCCAACGACTCAGGCGGCAGATAAAGCTGTCGGTGTTCTGGTTAATGGTGCATATAAAAATAATCCTACAGCTCAAATATCACTGGATTATTAACCGATACTGGTCGTATTGGTAGTAAAAATATGAATGCTCAATTTATGTATGTTGTAGACCAAAAGGGAAATATGATTATTGGAACTCGTAGTGGAGAAAGAATGCCACACCCTACTTTAATTGGTGGCAAAGATCCTCAAGTTCTTGGAGCCGGAATTGTCGAAATTAGAGCTGGTAAAATTTATTCTATACATAATGTTTCAGGTCACTACAAATCAGGAGCAGAGGCTTTGGGTGCTGCAAAAGATGCATTCAAAAAATTGCCAGAAAAATATTTTAGTAAGGATTTTCAAGGGAATAAATCATATGATAAATAGTTTGGATTTTAAAAATTCTTGGGGTCTATATTGTTGGTTTAATGAGGACGATCCTACTTTAATTTATTCTAACGACCTAGAAGATGTAAGAAATTAGTTTTACATGGGAAAGTTTTCTATTGCTCAGAACAATGTGGTGAGTTTATTAGATTGAACTATGGCAATTATTCTTTCTTGGTTAAAACAGACTTATTTAAACCCGTCAGAGATATTCGTTTTATGGTTGGGGATAGCGTAGAAATTGTATCTTCAACAGATAAAATAGGTACCATATTGAATATAGGATGGCATCATAAAAATAATGAGCCAATTTATTATTATTTATCTTTCAATGGTAAAAAATCATCCCGGCGTTATTCAGAAGATGAGCTTAGCCCTGCTTAATAATAAACCTAATGGGAACAGTTTTAGTTAACCGAATCCCATTATCTGCTAAGTAGAACTTCAATGACCAACTGGGGACACCGCAGCAGTTAGTGACGGCTCAGGGGGAGATTCTATGGAGTGCGGTGTATAAATCTTATGGTAACTTAGCGATTGATTATCAAACGGTAACCCAACCGCTGCGACTACCGGGACAATATTTTGATGAAGAATCGGGGTTACGTTATAATCTACACTGTTACTATGACCCGCACTGTGCACGTTACATTAGTCAAGACCCGGTTGGTTTAGCGGGGGGGGAAAATGCCTATAGTTACGTGGCGAATCCAATCACTCGGATAGACCCTTTAGGGTTAAATGAAGTCTGTCCGGGAACGGAAGCTGGAAAGGGGACGAGTGCTACCGTAAATAATGGAACAACAGGTACTGTATGGGATTCGATAAAATCAACCCAACCTTATTATCCTTGTTCAGTTATACCTAAATCATTTGAAATGACTTTACCTAATGGGCAAAAAGTGTGCGTTCATGGAAACGCAACAGAACATATTGCAGAATATGCTAAGTTCAAGGCTAAAAATTACACACCAAAGGCTGTGAGATTATCGTCACAACAACAATTGAATAGTTTACAGAGTACTCTTAATACAGCTACAAAAAATGGTGTTAAATATAATGAATTAATCACAATTGATGGTTGGGAATTAAAGTTAGCACCACCTAAAAAAACTAGGTGATCTTCCTGCTGTAATTCACGCTCAGCCAGTTAAATAAAAGGGGGATGTTAATGAGTATTAATTTAAATGATCCTATCAAAATATTTTTTGATGAGATAGAGATAGATGATTATTTACCATCAATTAAATTTAAAATTGATATTAATCAGAAACAGTTTACTCATCATTTAGCATACAGTGGTGGAATTTGGATTGATTGTAATGTTTGGGATCTCTTCTCTAAAGGACTTAATAAGGGAGAAAGCGCAGTGTTACATGATATGGATAATATTTTCATTATAAAAATAATAAAAAAACAGGATGTTATAGAGTTCACATGGTCAATTAAGAGACAAGATCCAGAGGGAAACGTTATGACGGCTTCCTATAGTAGTAAGATTACTGATGATGTTTATTCATTAATCAGAAATGAATTTACTAATTATCCTAAATGGTGGTAGATAGTCAGATCCCCATCCTGTGGAGATCTGACCTATTATCTTTTAGAGCCGCATTGCAAGTTCAATAATAATTATAGAATATAAACAGAGAAGAATAGCGCACAATCTAATGGAGGGTGTAGAATACTTTAAGATAGAAAAAGATATAGAAGGTGAGTACCTAACGACCGAAGTTGTATTAGAGGATACAAGAACAAAAGTTGAAATAAGATTGCAACCTTATATTTTTACTGAATTTTCAATATTAATAAGATGATTAACTGATCTGTCTTTGATTTAATTATAGGGTTGATATTATCAAGAACAGATCTAGATTACTTTATTTTAGATAAGCTCCTCAATCCTGATAATCAATAACCACTATTGGACATCTATGATGACTGGCTTACCTGTGGTAAAGCCGAAGGCTTCCAGCCAGCGGTCTTTAATGGTCAGTTGCGGTCTAAGGTTGGCTTGCTCGCCGTTAGGATTGAAACCAACCGTATTGTTCTAACTCATTGAGCGTCTAGACTGATGCATTAAAAGCATAATGCCTAAAACAGTTTTTATTGACTTTTGCCTACATTATGACCTGTCTATTTATGCTCAAAAATAATAAAACGGTATAGACTCCTCAATTATTTTTACAGGCAAATTACACTAAACTAAAATAATCAAACAATTAACATTTTTTCCAGCATATAATATTATGCCGACAATAACACTGACTTAAAAAGTTGTTATTAAAGCGCCGAAGACGATAACAAATAGTCTTCGTCAAGCAAATTAAAACTCAACTGGGTATACAAGATTATTATGAAAAAAATATATTTATTAAGAACAACACTAAGAGATACTAGCTTTTTTATGCAAGATTGTCCTGAAGAAGAGAGAGGCATTATGCAAAGGGCGGTGCGTCAACGCTGGAAACCATTTGGTGACGACTACCAGCCGATTAAACTTGAATTAGGACGAAGTGATTCGGGTAAGAAGAATTATCAGTTTGATTTCAGCGGTTTTTTGGGTCCATTTTTAGTGTTTAGTGAATCGGCATTAACGGCACTGGCAGATATTTTAGAGCCACGCGGGCAGTTGTTACCGGTTATCACGGAGAGTAAACGTAAACAGTTCTTTGGTTATTATCCTACCAACCCGTTATCCGGTTGTTTTGACAAGGAAAAATCAATCTATGAAGAATGCCCAAATGCTCTTATGATCGAGAAAACATTTTTAATTGCCAAAAATATTACCGATGACTATTTATTCTCGATTGAAGAATCTATTAGCCGTGTCTTTGTGACAGATAAATTTAAACAACGCGTTGAAGACGCTAACTTATTGGGGTTTGATTTTTCTACTGAAATATCAATATTATAAATAAAACCGCCCAAAAGCGCCAACAGATACCCATGATATTATAATCAACACCGATACTAAGCGCCTGATGATATGAAATGGCGCTAATTATTCAACGAGAAAAATAGGTGTTATTAAAGCGCCGAAGACGAGAACAAATGGTCTTCGTCAAGCAAATTAAAACTCAACTGGGTATATAAGATTATTATGAAAAAAATATATTTATTGGAATCAGCATTAAGAGATAATTGCTTTTTTATTCAAGATTGTCCTGAAGAAGAGAAAGGTATTATGCAAAGGGCTGTGACTCAACGCTGGAAACCATTTGGTGACAATTACCAGCCGATTAAACTTGAATTAAGGCGAAATGAATTGGGTAAAAAGAATTATCAGTTTGACTTTAGCGGTTTTTTGGGTCCATTTTTAGTGTTTAGTGAATCGGCATTAACGGCACTGGCAGATATTTTAGAGCCACGCGGGCAGTTGTTACCGGTTATCACGGAGAGTAAACGTAAACAGTTCTTTGGTTATTATCCTACCAACCCGTTATCCGGTTGTTTTGACAAGGAAAAATCAATCTATGAAGAATGCCCAAATGCTCTTATGATCGAGAAAACATTTTTAATTGCCAAAAATATTACCGATGACTATTTATTCTCGATTGAAGAATCTATTAGCCGTGTCTTTGTGACAGATAAATTTAAACAACGCGTTGAAGACGCTAACTTATTGGGGTTTGATTTTTCTACTGAAATATCAATATCATAAATACAACCACCGAAAAGCGCCAACAGGTACTCATGATATTATCGCTCCTAAGGGTAACGATTTTTATATTGATTACCATGCGAGGGGTATAAAAAATAGTCTTCACCAAGTAAATAATTCTCAAACGGTACCCCAACCGCTGCAAACTACCGGGGCAATATTTTGATGAAGAATCGGGGTTACATTATAATCGCCACCGTTACTATGCCCCGCATTGTGCACGCTACATTAGTCAAGACCCGATTGGTTTAGCGGGGGATGAAAATGCCTATAGCTACACAACCTGCATATGAAGGAACATCAATTCCTAAATCATTTAATATTAAAGTTGATAATGTAGAATTATGGATAGCGCCTAATGGCATGAAACATATATGGGAATATCTAACTAGCAAAAATAAACATATTGGCTCAGCAACAACATCTGTAAGTAGTCAAGTTGTATTGAAAGAATTTGAATCAGCATTAAATGTTGCAATAAAAAAATGGTATTGTTACTGATAACATGATCCATGGTGGGAATTTATACTACCAGCGCCAAGAGAAGCAGGGCAAAATATTGTTGTAAAACATGCTCGATATAATCCTAAATAAGAGGCTGAAAATGCTTAAAATTATTAATGTTAATCCAATCGTCAACAATACAGTTGAAATTGATTATCATGTTCCTTTTACTGTTAATGTAGATGAAAAAAACGTTTTCAATGAAAAAAAAATCTATTGGCGAACGGGTAATTTTAATAATTCATTATTAGAAATTGGAATTGGAGAAAAATCTGGTGAGCTAAAAAGTATTGTGCTAACAATGGTTAACAAAGCGAGTACTGAAAATATAGAATTTGAAGTGTTAGAAATATCAAAAGGGGTTCCTATTTTCGATATATCTATGTTACATAAAAATATTTATGATCAAGTATCTGAATATTCTGTATCGCTAACGACGAGTAGTGTTTTAGTCGTTTTTTCTGAAAAACGAGTAGTGAAAACACTTATTAGGATGGAGAGGGTTGAAATGGGATTCGGTTTTGAAAATGAGTTAATTTTTATTAAAGTTAATGAGTTATCACTTATTGAGTATCAAGATCTTAAAGATAGCTTTAGGCTTTAATTTTGTATTATAGATAGTTTTACAGGTGGTTCGTATGTATTTATATACTTGGCTTATTGAGGTGAATAAAAGGTATTATTAATATTGATTCTCCTTTTGCTAAGTTTTATTTGCTCAACGAAAAATTTCCAATTGAATAAGTTGGTAATTTACTGCGAACCTAACTATCTAAAGGCGTTCATGCCTTGGAACAGTGATACGTTTAAGCCTGATATGGATAAAGAACTATGTGGGCAATGCTTTGATAATGTGGGATGACAATATAAAATATCAACATATTAATAGTTATAGTGTTTACTACCTACCGAATGTCATGCCGATGATGCAAATTTCCATCCGTCTGTGGTCAATAATGAACGTGATAAGGCGAACAACTATCGGTGTCGAAGTTATAAAGACTAAAATTATTAATGAAGTTAGGGCTATTTTAGACTCAAAAGCAGTGTCTCAAATTTAGTGAGCTCATGTATCAGGTCAACCTGTTACTGTGGTTATTAATGGTCGAACCATACAATACGAACCTAATCTATCAGTCTCAGGAATGACAATGTTTGGCGAAAATGGGTTCCTTATTGGTAAGGGAGCATTTAAGTCTCAAGCTGAATTGCAAAAAACAATACTACATGAATTACACCGCTTAAATACATTATCTTCGGCAAGTGGTGTATCCAGTTTATTAATTGCATAGGAGATGAAAGCAGCTTTCGATTTTGCAGAAAAAGCGTCTAGTGTTTTGGAGAGTAAATAATATGAATAATAAAACAGTTATGGAATGGATTAAAGCAGGAAAAAGTATTGCTACTGACCCAAGCGTAAAAGTACTTTGTCCTGTTTGTCAAAAAGTTTATTTGAAAGTAAGAGATATTCCAAATGAAAATAATCCTTCTGAAGTTGAGCGCCAGATGTTATGTGATAAATGTGGAGCATTTAACGCACTTCGATTAACTAGATAGCCTTTAGATCCCTGACAATCAGGGATTTTTTTATCTCTTCCTATACTAAATCGTCATCTCAATCCTGATAATCAATAGCCCCGGCGGCGCATTAATGATGACTGACCTGTGGTAAAACCGAAAGCTTCCAGCCAGCGGTCTTTAATGATCTGTTGCGGTCTGGGGTTAGGTTGCTCGCCATTGGGATTTTGTAGCCGACCGTTAAGCTGTACATTGACCGTGGTTTTACCGTTCTGGTTTTAGTAATGGTGGTTTTTAACGTAGAATGTGCCTTAGCCATAGTTAACTCTTGATAAGTTAGTTATGGGTAGTTTCGGGCGTTTATCAGGAATTGATGATGGGCAATTACAGAAAATGTAAAACAGCACCCTCATTTACAGATAGAGCAATAGCTGAAGCTATTACAAGCAAAGCAATTGATGCAAATCAATCTAAGATAAATAACTATTTATTTGGAAACCAAAAGGCTATTTAGAGATTGATTATAAGTCATCGTCAGCAATATGAATTAATATTTCAAAGGGTCAAACAAGCGCAAATCAAGTCTCAAACGCCAGAATTATTATCGCAAGAGCCCCTTGTATGCTTACCGGTTATAAAATTATTACGAGGTACCCAACACCATGACTGCAACAGTAAAATATCCTGCATTATCTTATTATTTGATATGCTATTTGAATCAAGATTTTGAAGAAATCTTTGGGGGAGCTGAAGAAGCTTTGTTGTCCTATAAAAAAACAGAAACAGCTCAAGAACAACAAGAAATGATAAAAGAAATTCAATCATTGATTGACTCTTCATATAATGAAAACGAATTACGAAGAATTATATTAGATAATATTGATTGTAATTATTATTATCCGAATGAATGGTCATCAAGCAAAGATTGGCTAGTACATATGCTATTTATTTTACAGAATTCATAATGGTAAATAATATACATCTGGTTATTGGCTAAATAATAAATTATAAAATTAAGTAATCCTCACCATCCCGTGGGGATCCTCTTTTTATCTGTTCTTAGATCTACTTCGCAAGTTCGATAATTGACTTGCCTTCCTTAGCGGTGATTATAACCACCCGGGGAAAAGATGAATTACTGGCAGAAATTGACCCGTTAGGCAACGTTATCCAATATCATTATGACCAGAACTTAAATTGCAGGAGTATTTGCTATCCCGATGAAAGAAGAGACGCATTATCATTGGACTGAGCAAGGTATATTAAATACCATCAGTTATGCTAATAACACAACCGAGTGCTACACCATTAATGCTCTTGATCAATTATTGGATTTAGATTTAAATAGAAGAACTTGGCTCCAGGTTTCAAGTTATAAGCGGACCAAACAATATTATTGAATAAATGACAAATGAAGGATCGGGGGTCTAGATGTATTGTATTTGGTTCGTGTGTTCCGGGGCGGCCTAGACATGTTTTTAATGTTGTTAACCAAAATGCTACCATCCGTCTTCTAGATGGACAAACCGGTAAGGTTGCAGACATGAGCAAATTTATATCTTTTAATTATTGAGGACATGATTACTTTTGCTGATGCAATAAATAAAGCTAAAAACTATTTATCTGATTGTAGTACCCCAGTAGAACTTACAATAATAGGTAGATTTTCTGAGGGATGGTTTTTTTGTTTCCAATCTAGAGAATATCTTGAAACTGGCGATTTTTCGACTCAATTAATTGGAAATAGTCCTTTCATAATTGATAAAGATAATGGTGAAATTTATGAGTTAGGTACTGCGTATCCAATAGAGATGTACCTTCAAGAATATGAAGACAAAAAAAGCAACTCCAAATGCTAAATTGGGAGTTTCATTTTTTCACTGATTAATCTTAACCATAATATTATAGATGAGTTGCTGGGTCTTCTGTATCTCTTCCAACAGCTTACGGTTATCAGCCTGATGTTTAGGTTCGGTGATGATGACTAAACAGCCATGCATCACATGGATAATCAGCCGGATATCGACCGTAAACCCAGCCTGATTTAGCCACTTCCCTTTAAAATAAATAGCCGGTATGGTTGTCATCACTGCGTGATGGCAGTTAACCTACAGTATAATGCTCCTCAATCTTGCTTATTTGGACAATCATTTTATTCAGCGTAGAATGTACCATAGCTATAGTTAACTCTTTTACGTATAATTTTCCCAAACTATGACCTGTTCATTCATATCCTAATATCAATAAGATGGTATAGACTCCTTAATTATTTTTACAAAAAATGTAGATCAAAATAAATTCTTAGCTTAAGAAGTATGGTTTGAATTATGTCGCCAAGCGTTCTATTGTAAATCCCAATAATGATAATTAGTTGTGTAACCGGGTGATGCGTTTAACTTAATCTAAGCAAATTTATTAAAATTAGGTTAATTAATTTTTCCAAGTAGGCTTGGTTTTAGTTTGTTTTGGCGTAATATAAAGATTAAAT
>CAMLIK010000074.1 GCA_946480175.1 uncultured Gilliamella sp. | reverse complement strand
GCGCATAACGCATAATCATGTTGGTCACTTTAAACATAGTATCTGAAACTACTTTTAAGAAGAATACAAATGGCTCACGTTGTTTATCTGGTAAAGACATTAAACCTAAACCAAAAAATACACAAAAGAAAATAACCGGTAAAACCGCACCATCAGTCATCGCTTTAAATATATTTGCTGGAATCATATCCAATATCATGACAATCAAACCATGAGGTTTGCCACTTAACTCTTCGGCTGCTTTAGTGTATTTACTAATATCAGCGGTGGCTAAAGTTGAAGAATCGATTCCTGCACCTGGCGCAAAAACATTGCCCCATAAAAGGCCTAATAATATAGCAATTGTTGTAATGATTTCGAAATAAAGAATGGTTTTAAATCCTAATGTCCCTAAACGTTTAGAACCACCAATTCCAGCAATACCTAATGTCAATGTGCTAAGTATAATTGGTAAAACAATCATCTTAATTAAACGAATAAAAATATCACCAGCTGGTTGGAAAATATTCACAATTGAAAATTGGTAATATGAATGTAACGTATGATTAGGATCGGCAAGTTCATACAGAAAAGCACCAACAGCTACACCTAAAATCAAGGCAATTAATATTTGCCATGCAAGATTAGTTAAGATTTTTTTTATCAAGAAAGACATATAATTCTATTCCTTTTCACTGTTTTCGAAAATAAAAAAGGATTAGTCTGTATGGCTAATCCTTTTTTATAATTAAAAATTATTCTTCGGATTCTAGAGCGGAATCATCGCTGTCATAATTTTCTTGGGACAATTGCGATTCATCATCATCTTCCGTTTCAGCGATTCGTTGTAATCCGACAACTTTTTCGTTTTCGGCAGTTCGAATCAAAGTTACACCTTGAGTGTTTCGACCAACAATACTAACTTCTGATACTCGAGTTCGTACTAAGGTACCTGCATCGGTAATCAGCATGATTTGGTCGGTTTCTTCAACTTGTACTGCACCAACTACTGTGCCATTGCGCTCACTGACTTTAATAGAAATTACCCCTTTAGTTGCGCGTGATTTAGTTGGATATAATTCTTGTTCAGTCCGTTTACCATAACCATTTTGAGTTGCAGTTAAGATTGCGCCGTTTCCTCGAGGAACAATGAGTGACACGACTTTATCATCGCCTTCTAACTTAATACCTCGAACACCCGTCGCAGTACGTCCCATAGAGCGAACTTTATTAGCTGGGAATCGAACAACTTTACCATTAGCAGAGAACAACATAATGTCTTCTGTATTAGAGATTTGCGAGACTTCTTCATCATTATCAGTCTCATCACCAACGACATCATCATTCAGTTCTTCATCATCAACGGTATCAGACGTTTCATTACTGGTTAAATCAACGCCAATAAGCTCATCATCATCACGCAGGTTAATAGCGATAATCCCACCACTTCGCGGACGACTAAATTCAATTAGTGAAGTCTTCTTGACCGTACCTTGCGCTGTTGCCATAAATACGCAATGTTCATCATCAAACTCACGAACAGGTAAAATTGCCGTAATGCGTTCATCAGCCTCAAGTGGTAACAAGTTAATAATTGGACGACCTCGAGAACCTCGGCTGGCTTCAGGTAATTGATACACTTTCATCCAATATAATCTACCACGGCTAGAGAAACAAAGGATAGTATCATGAGTATTAGCAACTAATAACTTCTCAACAAAATCTTCTTCTTTAATTTTGGTTGCTGATTTACCTTTACCACCTCGACGTTGCGCTTCATAATCAGAGAGTGGTTGATATTTGACATAACCTTGATGAGAGAGTGTAACGACAACATCTTCTTGAGCAATTAAGTCTTCAATATTAATATCAGCGCTACTTGCGGTAATTTCTGTTCTTCTTGCATCTTGGAATTGATCGCGAACCGCTTCAAGCTCTTCACGAATAACTTCCATTAGTCTTTCTGGACTCGCTAAAATATGTAACAAACCAGCAATTTGAACTAATAGTTCTTTGTACTCATCAAGAATTTTTTCGTGTTCAAGGCCTGTCAAACGATGTAAGCGAAGATCTAAGATAGCTTGGGCTTGAGCTTCAGAAAGATAATAATGACCATCACGAATACCAAACTCTGGCGCTAAATCTTCAGGACGAGCGGCATCATTACCCGCTTTTTCAAGCATTGCCGCAACATTACCTAGTTGCCATGCTTGCGATAATAATTTAGCTTTCGCTTCAGAAGGTGTCGCGGCAGCTCGGATTAATTCAATCACAGGATCGATATTAGCTAATGCAATAGCCAAACCTTCCAATACATGTGCTCGTTCACGCGCCTTACGAAGTTCATAAATAGTTCGACGCGTTACCACTTCACGACGGTGAAGAACAAACGCTTCAATCATTTCTCGTAAGTTTAATAGTTTTGGTTGACCTTTATGTAAGGCCACCATATTAATACCAAAAGAGACTTGTAGCTGAGTTAATGAGAAGAGATTATTTAGAACAACTTCACCAACGGCATCACGTTTAATTTCAATAACGATACGCATACCATCTTTATCTGATTCATCGCGCAGCGCTGAAATACCTTCAATTTTTTTGTCTTTAACTAATTCTGCAATCTTCTCAATCAGTTTTTTCTTGTTAACTTGATACGGAATTTCGTTGACAATAATCGTTTCACGGCCACTATGATCATCAACTTCAATCGTTGCTTTAGAACGAATGTAAATGATACCCCGACCAGTTCGATAAGCATTTTCGATACCTTTGCGACCATTGATTAAAGCTGCGGTTGGAAAGTCAGGACCATGAATATGTTCCATCAATCCATCAACAGAAATAGATTCATCTTCAATAAATGCCAAACAGCCATTAATCACTTCAGCTAAATTATGCGGAGGAATATTGGTTGCCATACCAACAGCAATACCTGATGACCCATTGATTAACAAATTAGGAATACGCGTTGGCAGCACATCAGGAATCATTTCTGATCCATCATAGTTTGGCGAAAAATCTACTGTTTCTTTATCTAAATCCGTCAACAATGCACCCGCAAATTTTTGCATACGAATTTCGGTATAACGCATTGCCGCTGCAGAGTCGCCGTCAACAGAACCAAAGTTACCTTGACCATCAACAAGCATATAACGTAATGAGAATGGTTGTGCCATACGAACAATAGTATCATAAACAGCAGAATCACCATGTGGATGGTATTTACCGATTACGTCCCCAACAACACGAGCAGATTTTCGGTAAGGTTTATTCCAATCGTATCCAGCTTCATGCATAGCGAATAAAACACGTCTGTGGACAGGTTTTAGTCCGTCACGTACATCAGGTAAAGCTCGCCCGACAATAACAGACATCGCATAATCAAGATAAGAGGATTTTAATTCGTCTTCAATATTGACGGGGGTTATTTCTTTGGCTAGTTCGGTCATAACACCAGGTTCTCTTATTAATTTAAATCTCAAAATAGCTTATAATTATAGCATAAAAATCGCTATTAATGCAGAACTAAACTGTTTTTTATTCAACTTATTCAGTATGAATAAATAATGTATTTTCAATTAATTGGCACAAGCAGTTTAAAATCATTGCATGCATTTCGTAGGCCATCACCTTTTTGTAAGATGGAATTCTAATTTCAATATCATTCCGACCAAGTAAACCTATTACTTCGCCCCCATCAAATGCGGTTAATGCAACAATTTTCATATCTTTAATCACAGCCTCTTGGACTGCTCGAATAATTGAACGGCTATTACCTTCACAAGTTGATATGATCAAAATATCCCCCTGTTGTCCTAAAGCTTGAATTTGGCGCGCATATATCTCTTCATGATTTGATATCGCACTTAACAATACATTGTCGGAAACCAAAGCAATAGCAGGAATACTTGGTCTTTCAATATCAAGACTAGTAATTAAGCGTGAAGTAAAGCTTTGCACATTGGCTGCTGCAGTGCCATTACCACACCCCATAATTTTATTACCATTAAGTAAGCCACCAACAATAATATTAGCGGCTTTTTCAACTGCAGAGCCTAGCGATTCGGCCATAACAATTTGAGTTTGAATACTTTCAGTAAAATAATTCTTTATTAAATCTTGCACGTTTTTCACCTAACTATTAAAACGCATTAATTATCCATTGTTGATTTTTTCCGGTTATGGCAAAAACATCAAATCTAAATTCGGTATCTTCAATATTAAAATTATTCTCTAACATCCAAAGTTGTGCTGCATGTGTAATTTTGGTCTGTTTATTAAACGATATTGTCATCTCTGCTTCACCAAAATTAGCATTTTTTCGATATCTAACTTCTACGAATACTAAGCATGTTTTGTCACGCATTACTAAATCAATTTCACCCAATTGATATTGGCTATTTTGTGCTAATAATACCAGTCCTTGCTCGATCAAAAATTGGCAAGCAATTTGTTCATAATGCTTGCCAATTTTTTTACTATTCAATTTGTTGTTCGGACGGTTCAGATGTTTCATAGACATATTGTTGCCAAGAAAGCGATCGAGTAACTTCACATTGATTACTTGTTGACAATTTACCTGTCAAACCATCTAAAAAATTAGGTTGATAAGAATCTAATTGATTAAATCGATTAGCGAGTCTCCATGCATCAACGCCCATAGCGTACAATCGAGTCAAAGAATAATCTTTTTGAATATTGCCAGGTATAAGAGAAAACGTTCTATCAGATGAATTAATAATCAATGGAATATCACCATATTGAGTGTTATTCATATCATACTTAAAATCATTAGAAGCACTTGCTACATGACTTTTAGAACTTGAATAAAGCGTGATTGAGGAAGGTTCATTACCAACTGTTTTTCCGGCACCCAAATCAAGCATAGGTTTGATTAACGTTAACTCATCATATGATGCATATACATAAATCGCGTCAAAACCAGCAGAACTTGATAATGTCGTCTCACTCCCATCCTCAAAAGTGATTGGACGACCAGTTAAGCTTATCCCGCTATTATTATTGATATTGCCTCTTAGAGTACCGATACTACCGACATATTGAACATAAGCTTGAGAACCATTAGCAATTTGTGACCATTGTTTAGCAAAGCTCCTCGCGACTCGTCTACCTAAATCGGTTTGTGGCACAATTAAAAGTGGCTTTTGTTTATTTTGAGCAAAAATATGATCAGCAGCATCTTTTGCTTCATCCTCAGGTGACAGTGCAAAGAAACACATCTTATTAGAGGGAACTATACCATCATCAACCTTATTTAAAGCTAGAACAGCAATTGATGGTGCTAACTGTTTTATTTTAATTACTTCTTCTTTTAACAATGGACCAATAATTAATTCAACATTTTGTGCTTGAGCTTGTTCAATTAAGCTCTCCATTGGTAATGAAGTCGTATCTAAAACAATAACATTTTGTTGCGGTTCTTGCGGATAGAATTTAACTGCATCAACATAACCTTGACGAATTGTATCACCGAATATACGAGAAGAACCACTTAAGGGTAATAATAAAGCTACTGTTTTGGTGTTTACATTATCAACCGATAGCTGTTGACCACCTATTAGCACCGAAATAAGTCCTTGAGCAGGATGATTGGGGTATCTTGATGACCAATTTTCAATAGCCTGTTTTAATTGCCCCCTCTGGTCACTATCTTTTGCATCAAAGGCTTCGGTACTATCATTTGATTGATCAGATGCTTCATTACTATTAGTTTTATATGTATAACTTAAATCAATCCAACCTTTTAATGTTACTTCATGATCAAGAGCTGAAACTTGACTTATTTGACTTGCAGATAATTTGCTAAAGAAGTTCCAAGTATTATTTAATATTTGTTTTTTGTGTTTTTCTGGAGCAAATTTTTGTAAAAATAAATAGTCATGTGCTTGTTCATTAATATTTCTAGCTTTACGATCTAAAGCTAATTTTATTGAGTAATAACGATATAATTGAGAATCACTTAGTTTATCAGTAGATAACTGATTAAGATCAAATGATTGTCCTTTTTTAGTTGCTATTTCACCTAAAGATAACAATTGGTCTTTTTGTTGTTCAGCATTAAGGTTAGTCGGTAGCTCAGATAACAATTTATTCGCTTGTGACAATTTATTCTCATTTATTAAGGCGCGCACTGCTAACAACTGCCAATCGATTTTAGCATTTCCTGAGCTTGATTGAGCTTGCGACAAATAATAATTGGAATCTTTAGTTTCATCATATTTATCACTTTTTGATGAGCTAAGATGACATCCAACTAAAAGTGAAAATAATGCTAAAATAACAATAGCATAAAAGGATTGTTTTAATTTCATACCCATTCTCTTATAATTTTTTATCCCCAAATTCGTTGTACGTGAACGGTCACTTCTTCACGATCATGATAAAGCTGCTTAGCCTGAATTTGTACATTAATTTGATTATTATTTAGTTTTTCTATTAGTAATTGTAAATTTTGTTTTACTTCTTCATAACGTTTTTTCATTGGTAATTTGAGATTAAAAATTGTCTCTCGGCACCAACCATTAACAAGCCATTTGGCTATTAACTCTGTTACTTTGGCTGGTTTTTCAACCATATCACATACCAACCAGTAAATATTATGCTTTTTAGGTACAAATTTGAAGCCATCTTCACGATAATGTCTAACTTGCCCTGTTTCCATCAGTTTTTCATTCATTGGGCCATTATCTATAGCATATACCATCATGCTTCTTTTGACTAATTGATAAGTCCATCCTCCCGGGGACGCTCCCAAATCAACGGCGTTTAAACCACCTTTTAGTCGTTCATCCCACTCTTCATAAGGAATAAAAATATGAAAAGCCTCTTCCAATTTTAACGTTGAACGGCTTGGCGCATCGGCAGGAAATTTTAATCTTGGTATTCCCATATAAAAAGGTGAATTATTTTGACTTAAGGAATACCCTACATAACAACTATTATTACTAATAAATAATAGATGAATTACTGGTCGCGAGGAGTTTGGAACTTTTAAAAGGATACGGTTATTTCGTAAAGCTTGCCGAAGAGGAACCGTAAATTTTCGACAAAATCCCGCTAATTGCTTACCTTCATTTGTATCTGCGACTTCTACTTTCAAATCACCCGCTTTATCAACAATACCAGATAAAGCATCAATTATTGGTGTAATACGGTCTTGAGTTGGTAAATCAGCTAATAACTCTCCAGCAACAAACATTTGTCTAGCAAAAATAAGGGTTCGAAATGGAATTTCCTTTATTAATAATTGAGCGTCACCATCTTGGTAACATTCAAATATCATATAACCGCTATTTTCTTTAACTTTAGCAAATCCAAATATCTCTTTTTGTGCGGCTCTATCTGTTATTTCTGCTGCACATTCTTTTTCAAATCCAGGCCGGCAATACAAAATTATTTTATTTAGTTTATGCATATCGTATTTTTTCGTTTTTCACAATCGAAATTATTATATTAATCTGATTGAACATTATCGGTATATAAAGGCGCGTCACCTTTAGGACGAGTTTTAAATCGTCGATGTAACCACATATATTGTTCTGGCACTTGCAAAATTTCTCGTTCAATAGCTTTATTCATAAACGTGGCTGCTTGAACATCATCATTAATAGGATAGCCTTTAAGTTCAGGTGTAACATAAACGGTATAATGTCCATTTTTTTCACGTTTAGGAGTGAAAGGGATAATTGCTGGTTGACCTAATTTAACTAAAATTCGTGTCCCAATTGTGGTTGCGGCTTTTTCGACGGCAAAAAGTGGTGCAAATACACTATTTTTAGGACCATAATCGTGATCGGGTGCATACCATAACAATTCACCATTTTTTAATGCTCTAATCATACCTTTAGTGTTATAGCGATCTAACATATATTTGTTTGATTTTAGACGTCCTTTTAATTGAATATAATCCATAACTGGATTATCGTTGGGTCGATAAACCCCAACGCCAGGATGACTCATGCCTAAAATACGAGCACCTAATTCTAATGTTAAAAAATGAATCCCAATTAATAAGACACCCTGCCCTGATTGTTGTATCTGGGTGATGTGTGAATCACCCACAATTGAAGCGTGTTTAGCCAGTCTTTTGTCTGACCAAAACCAAGCCATACCCGTTTCAAATATCGCCAGCCCGGTTGAAATAAAATTATCTCTCAATATTTTGTCGCGTTCTTGATCTGTTTTTTCAGGAAAGCATAACTTTAGGTTTTGCCGCGCTGTTTCCTTACGTTTACCGATTAATTTCATAGAAAGCAATCCCAAACCTTTTCCTAATTGATAAATAATTGGGTATGGCAACAAAACGACGAGATATAAAATGCTAATACCAAACCACGTTAACCAATAACGAGGGTGTAGTAACCGTTTTGTAAAAATAGGATGAATTTCTTGATTTTGACTCATATTAAGATTACATAACCATTTAAGCAAAGTTAGTCATTATATACCAATCTTGAGTTAAGCGGCAGAAAAATAAAATAATTAAGCATGATGGAAAATCTTTTTATTACTAGATTATTTGAAAAGATGATATTTTAAAAAAGATGTTAGGGATTAAATTGATCAATCCCCTATTATTTATTTTTACTTATTTTGTGAGTGAAACATGCTCAAAAAGACCGTTCCTCAACTTTTTTACACCGCGACCGGAGCCTTAATTCCAGGATATGGGTCATAACCAACAATTTCAAAATCTTCAAATTCATAATCAAAAATTGTAGGTGGTTTACGTTTAATGACAAGTTTAGGTAATGGTTTCGGATCACGGCTTAATTGTAAATGTGTCTGTTCCATATGATTAGAATAAAGATGCGTATCACCACCAGTCCAAACAAAATCACCCACGTTTAAATTACACTGCTGAGCAATCATATGAACGAGTAACGAATAACTGGCAATGTTAAAAGGTAACCCTAAAAATACATCACATGAACGTTGGTAAAGTTGACAAGAAAGTTCACCTTGAGCAACATAAAACTGAAAAAGAGCATGACAAGGTGCCAATGCCATCTGATCAAGTTCACCAACATTCCAGGCAGAAACTATCATTCGCCTTGAATCAGGCTCATTTTTAATTTGTTCAATGAGTTGAGATATTTGATCAATCTGACGACCATCAGCAGCTCCCCATGCTCGCCATTGTTTACCATAGACTGGACCAAGATCGCCATTTTCATCCGCCCATTCATCCCATATAGTTACTTTATTATTTTTTAAATAATTAATATTGGTATCACCTTTAAGAAACCAAAGCAATTCGTAAATAATTGAGCGTAAATGACATTTTTTTGTTGTTACTAATGGAAAACCATCTTGCAAATTAAATCGCATTTGATGACCAAAAATCGATAATGTACCCGTTCCAGTTCGATCTGATTTAGGTGTTCCTTCATCTAAAATTTTTTGCATTAGAGCTAAATATTGTTTCATTTCGAGATAGCCTTATTATTAAATCTATATGCATATAAAAGGATCAAGAGACCTCCAATAATCATTGGTAGACAAAGGATTTGTCCCATACTAATAAAATTCAGAAATAATCCTAACTGTTCATCAGGTTGTCTAAAAAATTCTATGATAAATCTAAATGTTCCATAGCAAATCAAAAATAGTCCCGACACAGCACCAGTTGGACGAGGTTTACGAATAAAGAGGTTTAATATAATAAATAATACTATGCCTTCAAATACCATTTCATAAAGTTGTGATGGATGTCTTGGCAAAACGCCATTCAATTGGCTATATAAAGAAAACCACTCGGGATGTGATTGCACAAACATAAAATCAGCATGGGTTGAAGTTGGGAATAACATGCCGATTGAAGAGTTGGTTACACGTCCCCAAAGCTCACCGTTAATAAAATTACCAAATCGACCAAACATTAAGCCAATCGGTACTAAAGGGGCAACGAAATCTGCAACTTGCATAAACGTCTTTTGGTTTTTTTTAGCAAATATGGTAATAATACAAATTGCACCAATTAAACCACCATGGAAAGACATGCCGCCTTCCCAAACTCTAAATAAAATAGCTGGATCATCAATTAATGCATCAAAGTTATAAAATAATATATAACCTAATCGTGCACCAATACAGAGACCTAAAAATCCCCAAAATAATAAGTTCTCAACTTGTTGTGATGTCCAATTACTATTAGGTTTATTTGCTCGACGCTTGGCTAAATATAAAGCACCAAGTACACCAAATAAATACATTGCGCCATACCAATGTAAAGAAACGGGTCCGATTGAAAAAGCAATTGGATCGAAATTAGGAAATTGTAAAAATTGATTCATTTTTTAACACGCTGTTTATTTTTTCGTTTGTG
>CAMLIK010000073.1 GCA_946480175.1 uncultured Gilliamella sp. | reverse complement strand
GCATAAATAAATCCAGAACAAGCTGCCGACACATCAAAGGCAACCACATCACCGATATCTAATTTAGCTTGTAATTCTGTAGCTGAACTAGGAAAAGCATTAACCGATGTGGCTGTTGCAACAATAATCAAACCAATTTCTTGTTTATCGATATCCGCCATTTCAATTGCATTAATAGCCGCTTCATAAGCCATACTTGTTACTGTTTCATCAGGTGCGGCTATACGTCTTTCTTTAATACCAGTACGAGTTGTTATCCATTCATCACTAGTATCAACCATTTTTTCAAGATCGGCATTGGTTCTTATTTGTTTTGGAAGATAACTTCCTGTTCCTAATATCTTTGTATACATCGAATTATTCGCTCTTAGGTAGTGCGGAAGAAAGACTGCTGGCAATCTTCTCAGGTATATTTGTTTCGATAGCTAAAATAGCTTGCTCAATTGCTGCATAAAATGATTTTTGATTGGCACTACCGTGACTTTTAATCACAATACTTTGAAGTCCAAGTAAACAGGCACCATTATATCGTCCAGGATCTAAATAACCAAAATTTTTTACTATTTTTCGTTGCAGCCACTTACTTAAAAATTTCATAATTAACGAATTGTGCCCCAACAGCATTTTGAATGATGACATAAAAATTTTGATTAATCCTTCTACTGTTTTCAGCGTCACATTACCAACAAAACCATCACAAATAAGCACATCAGTTTTACCGGTTAACAGTTCATTACCCTCTAAATAGCCGATATAATTAATTTGATCATTAGCTTTTAAAATAGACGCCGCAGCACGAATTCTATCTAATCCCTTAATATCTTCTTCACCAATATTAAGCAAAGCAACGCGCGGATTTTTAACCTGAAGGACTGACTTTGCTAGAATTTGCCCCATTATGGCAAATTGAACCAGCATATCGCTATCACATTCAGCATTCGCCCCTAAATCAAGCACAACAGTATTTTGATTGTTTAACGCAGGAATGGTGGCGACTAAAGCTGGTCGATCAATGCCGGTTAAAGAATGCAACAACAACTTAGATAACCCCATCAGCGCACCAGTATTACCAGCACTGACACAAGCCTGAGCCTCATTACTTTTAACTAACTCCAATGCAATCCTCATTGAGGAACCTTGACTATGCCTGATTGCATATGATGGCTTCATATCATTAGTAATAATGGAAGTAGATTCAGTTATCATCAAACGACCACTTTCTTGATATTGGCTAACCAGCTTTGCATTTTCTTTAGACAAAAAGGTATTGACTTCCTTTAAATCACCGATAAGGAAGATAGAGAGGTTTGGATAATGGTGTAATGCTTGAATTGCAGCAGGAACAACAATACGAGGACCGAAGTCCCCGCTCATAGCATCTAACGCAATGGTTAGATTATCCAAAATGTCACCTGAAGATTTCTAATTACTAGGTAATTATTTAGAAATCACTTTACGACCGCGATAATAACCATCAGCGGTTACGTGATGACGTAAATGTGTTTTACCTGATTCATCAACTGAGATATTCGCAACAGTTAATGCATCATGAGAACGACGCATACCACGTTTTGCACGAGTTTTACGATTCTGTTGAACAGCCATGGATTTACCCCTTATTCTTTAAACTAACTAAAATTGCAAATGGATTTGGTTTTTCATTTTCCGTTGGAATTTCACCAAATACCATATCTGCCTCTGACACTTCGCAGTGTTTACTATCATGCACCGGCGCAATTGGTAATGAGAGAATAATTTCGTCTTCAATTAACGCTAATATATCTACTTCACCAAACTCGTTAACCAAAACGGGCTCATAATGTTCCGGTAATGTCTCTGCTTGAGCATCGCTCTTAACAGGACTAAATTTATTCATCACATGAACTTCAGTGATAAAAGGTTTAAAACAACGCTGGCAAATTTGTTCTAGCGTCATTTTTGCATCAATGGTGATAACGCAAAGTCTTTGCTCATCAAAATCAAAAGACAAATGACATTCGATATCACTTTTTGGACTTTCAATCCTTGTTGCACTTTGAGCTGGATAATATCCAACATAATCAAGTCTTTTTTGTGCTGCTTTGATTGGGTCAATTGTTAATGGTAATTTATTTTGCATAAGATATGCATGCCTACCTTAAAAATTATTAAGTGCAGCTAAAAACCACACAAAGCCATAAGGCGCGCATAATACCTTTAAATCACCATTTCGTCAATGGGCAAGCACATGATAATTTGTTTTAATTGTTGATTATTTCTTAAATATTTATAATTATTATTTTACTTATTTCTTAACAAAAAATTTTGAGGAACAGGGTTTTTTAGCGCTCAAAATTGTTATTTATTTAATCGCTAAATAACTTGTGTTACACGCTTAGTTGAATCCCTTTCTTAATTGCAAATTAAATCGAGTTTATTACGATAAACGCCCAAAACTATCTTTTACAATAGCTTGAAAATCATCGAAATTACGACTATTTAACAACCGCTTAGTTGATCTCTCTTTAACAAAATTAACAACTAAGTTATAAATTCGCATCGCATCTTCATATTCATCTTTGCTAATTGCTAATAAGAAAATAACATGTGCAATTTCATTTTTATTCCATTCAATACCTTGAGGAGCCAAAATAGTGGTCACTACTGTCTTTTTGGCCAACAACCCAACTGAATGAGGAATGGCAATATTTTCACCGATTAAGGTTGAAACAATACTTTCTCTCTCTACTACCGATGGATAAAAGTCCTGCCCTACATATCCGGATTCTTCAAGACGCTGGCAAACTATCTGGAACAGTTCCTTTTGCGTCATCGGATTGTCAATAATGAGGAAAAATTTTTCATTAAAAAAACGCTCAATAATATATGGCATAGTGCGATCGACCATAGATAATCGACCTAATTGTTCAAGTTGATAAGGCGTGGGGAATGGTGCTATTTTCACAATTTGCTTATCTTTTTCAGTTAAACGAACGGTAGATACCACAAAATCTTCCTCAATATGCGTTAACTGGTCATACTCTCGATAAGAAAGCGTTCGATTAATTAAAATATGAGGAAAGACGCGTTTAATTTTTGATTCAATCATACGCAAGGTTGCATTACCTAATTCACTAACCAGCAAGATTTCCACTAATCTTTCATATCCTGCGCTATAGTTACGTTCTAATGCAACTCCTATATGAATTGCTAAATAGCTGATTTCATCTTCAGTCATTTTCACATCAGTAAACTTATGAATATTTGCTAATGCCGATAAAGTAATATCATAGGCAAAAGGATAATATTGTTTAATTTCACGTAATAGTGGATTGGAAGTATGAATTTGATATTTTATACGAGATAGCATCGATGAGATATGAATTAGCATATCTTGGCGTAGTTTCATATCTTGTTTCAAATTATAGTGATAAGAATCATTAATATAAGATAAAATATGTTCAAATAACTCTATGCTTTTAGCTTGATTAGGCGATTCCATAATCGTGCGTGACATAATCTGCACGCATAAATAGTTAAATTCAGCATCGGAAAGAGTGCTACCTAAAAAATAGGAGAAACTCTCAGAAACTTCACGCGCAGCACTTATAACTGTCGAATCAATATGATCCACTTTATATTCTACTAATTCATGACCTTGTGTAATTCTGGTTATCGAGACGGCACAACAATAAAGCAAATATCCTTGTCCTTCCGAAGTTAGTTTTAATTCAAAACGTTCAAACTGGTCTTGCAATACATTTTGAAGATAATCTAAATCAATATCAGATAATATTACTTGTATTAACCGATTAACGTTAATCGTATCCCCTGTTATATAATGTTGCCATAAAATGTCAGTTAAACAAGCTCGAATAGCTGATTCTTCACCGACTAATCGCATACCTGAATAAGGACGTCTATCGAGTGATAAATGGTATTTGTCTAAATACTGCTTAACTTCAATAACATCATTTTGTAATGTATTACGACTCAAAAACCATTCACCAGCAATATCATCCAGTTTTACCGATTTTGATTGAGTTAAAAATGCAATAAGTAAAGCGGAAATACGTTCTTTATTAGTGCGAGGAACCCGTTCTATTTCCTGAACAATAGGTATTGTTTCATAAAGGTTAGGATCAGTTATAACAAGATGATAACCAACGTTTTTAATATAATTAACTCGCGCGCCATAGACTTGTAACACATCATTCAAAGTAGAAATATCCGAACGAATTGTTCTTATCGATACCGAAAAACGATTTGCTAACTCTTTTTGAGGTAGCAATTCGTTTTTTATCGTATCAAAAATATAAGTTAGTCGTTGATATGGGAACAGCAATTTAGATGCCATTACTCATCCTGCTAATTTTTGCGTAATCGCTAAAAGTTGTCTAACATCTTCAGTCTTAGTCTTACCCGTTGCTCTATCTATAATTGAGGTGTAAATATGTGGAATAACTTTTTTCACACCGGCATTTAAGGCAATTTTTAAAATGGCTTCATAATTGTCTAAATCTATTCCTCCAGTCGGCTCTAGGTAAAAATCATGTTCAGCACAGCATTTAGCCACATATTCATATTCATCTATATGTTTTAAACCGCCCATAGGGAAATATTTAATTGAGCTTCCCCCCATATCTTTTAATAAAGCAATAGCAGTTTCAATCGGTACGATAGCAGCAGGTGATTTTGAGCTTAGTGGCCCTGTAGCTATATTAACTAATCCTACTTTCCCGGTTGGTGATACAAGACCATTGATTACCGTTTCTTTTTGTCCTAATAAAGCACGACTTGTTGCCACCCCTGTAAAAACTTGATTAATATGTTGAGGTTGTAGAACTGCAGATATTTCTGACACCATAGTAGATTGGTTAGGATCACCCGCACCAAGACCAACTGAAATCGCATTGTCAATGGCTAACGCATATTTTTTCATATCTGCTATTGCTTGCTGATTATCTGGATAATTTTTAGATAACACTCCCACAACAACATAAGTTTGTGCAGCTTCATAAATAGCACTAGCATTATCAATTGAATTGGCTAATACGTTTAAACAAACGCGATCGTTAAAATAATTTGGTGTCAATTGCATTATTTAACTCCTTGGATAATTTTTATAATTTTGTTATAGACAATATCAAGCTGTTCCGCCGTTACACTACGAACATCTGCGTCTACTTTACCTTCATTGGCTTTATATTCCCGAAAATAGACTGCAATCTCGCCTTGCTTCATTAGATCTATCATTTCAACAGCAGTTTTACCAATTACCTTTACATCAAATGATATTTCTGCGCGTGCAATATCTCGTCCAGCACCATCCCAGACAACTTTTGCCGATATACCATTAATAGAATTTAACTTTTCGATAAATGGTGTCATTTTGGCAACCATCTCTTGTCCAGTTTCTTGTTTTGGATCATTAATATATAACTCAATTGCCTTGGTTAAGCCTAAAATACCTTCTTTACCAACCTTCATTGGTCGTCCAATGCCTTGAGACTGAAGTTTAAGCCATTCAATGGCTTGATGACGGCCAATAACTAAGCCACTAGTTGGTCCTTCAATTGCTTTTGCACCACTATAAATAACTAAATCAGCACCTTGTTGATAATAGGTTTGTAAATCCTCTTCTGCTGCAGCATCAACAATTAATGGAATATTATATTTCTTGGCCACTGTTACAGCTTGCGCAACTGATAGCATACTTTTTTGTACACAATGATGTGATTTAACATATAAAATAGCCGCGGTATCAGAATTAATTAATGATTCAATATGCTCTGGTTTACACTCATTTGCATAACCTGCTTCAACCACAATTCCACCACCTAAAGCAACCATCGTACTAATAGGAGCACCAAAATTTACGTTATGTCCTTTTGGCACAATAATTTCCCTAGCTATCCATTTATCAGAATGATGTAAATTAAATAATAAATCACGATCATCTTTAACGATTAAGCCAGCGACCGCTTGGGCAATGCCAGCCGAGGCACATGATACGACCACAGCATTTTCGACATTAAGTAATTTAGCAATGTATTGACCAGTTTTATCAACTAAATCTTTTATTTCAAAATATTCATTCAATCCATGAGATACGGTATTAACCACTTCTGCTCTGGGTGTTGAAACACCTAAAATAGTCATTCGCCCCGAAGCATTAATCACTTTTTTCAAGTGGTATTTACTGTATATTTCTTTTTCAGTTTGAGATTCTGAGCTCATTTTTACTACCTTCTTGTGTTATTTCAATGTGTGTAACTTTTTTGGTTGTATTTGTTGCGATAGCGGCTAAAGGAACAAACTGTTCATGGCATTCCCTCTGCTCACCTTCTGAATCAATTAAAGAAACAGTTTGCTGTTTTATATCAAAAATAGTCAAATCGGCATCATAACCAATGGCTATTTTCCCTTTATTGTTTAAGCGCAAAATTTGTGCCGCATTTTTAGTGACACTATCAATAATTCTAGTTTTGCTATAACCTAGAGAGATAAATTTATTCATCACATTTGCTAAGCTAAATACAGGGCCTTGCAAACGATTTTTAGAATAGATATCAGAACTGATTGTGTTTGGATAAACATCTAAACATTTTGCTCGCTCAGCTACCGCAAAACTGAAACTTTCACCACCATGACCAATATCTAAAATCACCCCACGTTCAATGGCGCGTTTAATTGAATCACGCAGATTATTTTGCTTATCAAATATTTGGTTTGGCTTACCATTAAAACAATGAGTAATAATATCGCCTTTAGTTAACAAATCTGCAATTTCATCAAGTTCAGGCGGATTGTTTCCTACATGAATCATTAGCGGCAATCCAGTCATTTTCTGCATCTCTTTCGCTTTGATTAACGGTAAAATGCCATTTTCACCAACAACGCTACGACTGATCCTAACTTTTATTCCAATAATAAAATTAGGATATTTAACTAAAGTTTGGTCAAATAACGGCACATCGATATCTTGCATATCAGCAAGCTCACTTTGCCTTATTAAGCCAATTTTTGAGATATTTAGAAAAGAATAAACATGAGTTTTAGCTTGCATCGCTAAATCATAAAATTCGTCCGCATCAAGTGCCCCAACACTACCGGCATCAACTACAGACGTCACACCAGCCTTAATACCAATCAGATCGGGTTCATCATGGTAAATTGGTGAACGAGCAAAGCAATGAGTATGGGAATCTATCCATCCTGCACTTATATAGTGCTGTTTTTTTAGATCCAACACTTGATTTGACGTTGCGATTATATTTTTGCCAATTTCCACAATTTTGCCATGTTGAATGGCAATATCAGTTATTGAATTATCGATGAATTTGGCATTTTTTATAATTAAATCATACATAATTTAATCCAACCCCCTCGACCATAGTCATGATAGAAGGGACATAACATTATATAATTGGGAAAATACCACCAAAAATCATGGCACCTAGGATTGCACCACCAGTAATAGGTTTTTTCCATACATAAAATAATAGTGCACCAAGCAAGGACCCTATACCAATAGGAATAGATGCAACCATAGCTGATAAAATAATCATTGGACCAAGAAATCGACCAGATGCATTTCCTGCTCCCATCATGACATCAGCACCAAAAGTTGATCCACCACCACTATTAACGGTAAATTTACGGATAAGGATAATAAGTAAACCGATTATCATACCAAGTAATAAACCGGTTAATAACGCTACAAAAAAGTTTTCAATTGGCAATGTATAGCCACCCGCTAATAGCAACGCTGGCACGCCTAAACCAATACCTGTTTGTAACGCACCACCAATATCAAGTATTCCAACTAATGATCCTTCAATGACACGTGCAAATAAAAAGCTAGCACCAAAAGCTGCTACTGCGCCATAATCACCTGTCGTCATACCTGACTTAAGCATGGCAACAAAGGCTATTTCATTAAAAGCACCAATTCCATATACATAAAAAGTATGTGTTCCAGCGAAAATACCAGCAGAGAGTAATCCACAAAGAATAGGGAATGACCAATCGGCATACCAAAAACTTTTATTAATGGTTGTTTGAGTATTCATAATCTGTTGTTCCCTATATTATTTAAACCAATAAGACAAACCATCTCGAAATGAATTAATCATTTTCATATCAAATCCACGGAAATATCCGCTCATGACAAATAAAACAATCACCGCAGCTAACATGATTTTCATCACTCGATTCCAACCACTGTCATCCACCCCTTTACCAATCAAAATACCTAATACCAAACCAGGTACTGCATTACCCATAATTAATTGCGCAAGCCCACCAAACAAAGTACCCCAAAAACCACTTCTTCTACCGGCATCTAAAGCTGCCAACCAGAAAATAACCGGCATCACAGTTGCGACCAGTAAATTTGCGGCTGGAACTAAAACTTTAGTCGCGGTAATTTTTAAAGAATCGGGAATAACTGATGTTGTTGTATTTAGGAACAACACGACAATCACCCCAATAAATGCACAAGCAAAGGCCATTTTTTTAGGATCATGTAACGTTTCTGTCAAATTTCGGTTTTTTATCATCAATAGTGCAGCACCCCAGTTTGGAATGATGCGATGATCAACATCTTGGGTAAATGAACCGGCAGCCACTGATGAAGCCCAAGCATTAAAAAAGAATCCTAAACCAAATGAAAAATGTGCAGCAGGATCGCCTTCACAAGAATTAAGTTCACCTAGGGTACGAAATGCTCCCATACCTTGGTAAGTTGGGGCATGAAACATACGAGCTGCGCCAGCGCCTACTCCAAATCCACACAGTCCACCAATCACAATAGACTTCAATGCTATAATTAGAATTTCCATGACTTTCCTTTTACGTTATTTAGAGATAAATTTAATATCGTTCAGATCGAGAAACGTAACATTTACTGATACATCAAGTGTGATATCATAAAATGCCTTTTTTCTTGGTAGAAAGATAAATAAAAAACGTTCAGTAGTTATCTTTTCCGTAGCAGAAACAACACTAACATCAAGCGGTTCAATTCGTAGCATGACATTATTAGTATTTTTAAGCATTTGCTTTTGCACCTGATTTAGTGCTATAGCGAGTGCTCGCTGCTTTGAATCTCCTTGCCCGGTTACTCTTACTTGTACCTGCTCAATTTTTCTCATGTTTCGAACCTAATTTAAAAACGTGGATATTTTTTTAAAAATGCTTGAGCTATACGTTGACCAAGTTCCACCGTATCCATAAAACCAAAACCAAGTACTTTACAACCGTCATTAATAGCTGTTTCGCCTTCTTCAATTGAACGCATACCATGTCGCTGAGAGTAACCATACTTATTTTGAGTAGTTATTGCACCAGCCCCACCACTTCCACAAAACGAAAGTCCCAAATCTGCATTTTCTTGGTTCATTACATCGCCTAATTTCATATCTGCGGCCATACCAGAAATGACAATTGCACGACATCCGTCAATAGAATTAATTCCCTCTGCAATTTTTTGTCCTTTTCCCATTCTATCGCCGATTACAATGAGCACTTCAGCCATAATTGTTCTCCTGTTAATTATTGTTTTTTATATCTAATAATTTGTTTAATTTGCCATTGCCACTTCATAATGCACGGCTAATAAATAAGCCTCTTCTATTGGAAGATTATTGAATAGTTTTATCGTGTTACGTGCAAGTACTAAAGCTTTTTCTGATAGTTGATCAAATAAGATGGGATCGACGTCGGGGAGTTTTTGTAAAGTTTTTGCCCTTTCTACCATCGCTTTGACATGTGATAACAACATCGCTTTTTGTACATCATTTTGGATTATTTGATGATCAGCTAACCAACGATTAATGATTTTTATCGTTTGCTCAGTTACAACTTCGGTATCTAAATCATCTTCGATCATGCGGAATTCCATTTGTGGCATAGTCATTCTAATTCTCTTGTTTATTTATAAGAAGACTTAGCCTAAATGAAATAACTATCAATGTGGAGAGAGACTTTTTCCTATTGCAAAAGGAAATTTATTGTCATAATAGATTAATGCTGTTACTAACAAGCATTGTTTTGTTATATATGGTTAGTAATTCAGTAGATTACTTTTAAATTTAATCAATAAAAACGTAAATTAATATAAAAAAACCCCGTTCCTCAACTTTTTTATCAAAAGATGATTGTTTTTTTGATGTAAACCTTAAACGTATTAAGTGATATTGGTTAAAAGACCTATAACTAGTTCCTTGTATTACTTTATTATCTTAAAAATCACCAGTTACCAGAAGCCCCGCCGCCGCCACTACGTCCACCGCCGCCACCACCAAATCCGCCGAATGAACCTCCGCCAAATCCACCACCATTACCCCCTCCGAAACCGCCGCCTCGAC
>CAMLIK010000072.1 GCA_946480175.1 uncultured Gilliamella sp. | reverse complement strand
AATTAACCCTAACGGCTAGCATTGAGGTTCACGGTATCTATAGTTATAGCAAATCGTTTAAAATTGAAGAAACCTCAGTTAAACATGACTATATTTATAGTGGTGATGTACCTGCCAAATTTCATGATCATAGTGATGGTCGCTTAAAATCGAAAGATGATTTATTTACTCAAGCCAAAAGAGATTTATTAACCGAGGTAAATTCAAGATTAGACGATATTGCCAAAGATCTTTCTTACCTATAATGGACAATTTTTAATGATGCTGATAGTTATCATACAAAAGCTGAGTTATTTAGAAAAACAGAAAGAATATAAAGTTGCGGCTGAGGCATTTAGTCAAGCATCATCAGTATATCAACCACGAGGTAAATATAAAGACAGTGATAAACTCGCTTATGATAATGGTAAAAAATACGCTACTTTAATGGCCGAAGCGGCATATCAAGAGGCAAAAATGCTGGTAAAAAGCGCTAGCAAACGCATAGATTTTCGTATAGTTGGCAAAAATTATAGGCAAGCTGCAAACGTATATAGTTATTTTGGACGTTATAAAGATGCTGCTTCTTTATCGAACACCGATAAAGGCGAAGGGGTAATATCAGTTTATTGCGATGCCTACGAATAATTGTCCTGATATAAGATCGACTTTTTCTGCTTATTATATCATCTTTGTTGGTTCTCCAAATTATGCCGATATCAACCTGATAAATATAGAGATAAACGAGCGATTGAAAATGACGAAAAATATCGCACGAAACAATTTGAAGCTGTTTATCAACAAGCTCAATACATTTTAGAAAATGCCACCAAGCGACATGAATTTCTAGAAGTAGCGGAATACTTTATCAAAGCAGCAAATGTTAACCAACCATATGGCAAATATCGCGATGCTAGAGCATTAGCTGAAACTTACCAAAAAAGGAAATTGTTAAAGTTTACTATGATTCATCTTCACCTAAAACCAGTTAACCATATCAAACAAATAGTTAAAAATAAAATCTCTTCAATTTACTGTTTTAATTCTTCTGATTTAATAATATTCATTATAAATAATCTAATGACAATCTAAAGCAAAAATGCCAAATGAATTTCTGATTAGCAAATATTATTGTAGCCAATAATAAACAACATCCTTCAAAAAATATCTAGAGTCTTTTGCCAATAAGAAGGCTGCATAATGGAAAAAAAATTGAGAAAAATCTGATCTAAATTTAACTTCAATATTGTTTCTTATTTAAAGTTAATGCAATAAATTGTTAATCGCTGTTAAAGATATTTTTGTAAAGAAAGAAAATATCTGATTAAAAAACTATCAAATTAAGCTAAAATAGCTTCCCATACATTACGTTAAGTAAAATAAAAATATGGATAGAGCAACTTATGGCAAATGATATAATTCTAAATCTAACAACCAATGAATATCTAGATTCTTTTACAAACGAGGAACTTTGGCAGCAAGCAGCCAAAGCAAAACTGGTAGAAATGTTAATAAAAACCAGTGATGAAGCTAAAGCTTATAAACAAAATCGTATTAAAAATAAAGGTAAAAACGCAATTTATGCTGCACATAACGCAATCTGCATCAGTGGTGAACGTGGGGCTGGTAAAACCGTATTTTTACGTAATGTAGAAAATTTTTGGCAAAAAAGATATGACAATAGAGAAATAGACGATATTTTCTTTTTAGAAATTATCGATCCCACCTTACTTTGCAATCATGATGAGTTTGCTAATGTTATTGTTGCTCAATTATATAATGCGGTCGAAAAAAGATTACAATCATATTCAACGGATCAATGCCAACGTAATGATTTTTATTCCTCTCTGCAAGAACTTGCCAATGCTCTAGGAAAAACAAAAGAATTTAATGATTACACCGGAATAGATAAAATACTTAAGTATAGCTCTGGTGTACAAATTCAACATAGCTTTCATAATTTTGTCGAAAAATGTATTGAGATATTACATTGTAAAGCAATTGTGATTCCAATCGATGATGTGGATATGTCTTTAGATAAAGCTTTTGAAGTATTGGATGACGTCCGTCGATTACTTAGCTGTCCTTATATTATCACTATTATCAGTGGTTCTCTTCACTTATATTCTCATATGATGAATGTCCATTTTCAGAAATTAGCTGCACCCAAAGAATTTATTGACACTGATACATTAAAACATGGACGTGAAACAGCTCAATCATTAGCTGAGGCTTATCTAACCAAAGTGTTCCCAAATCACCAACGGTTACCTTTACTACCTATTGATGATCTTTTACCTAAATTAAAAATTATTGAAAGAGTACAGGATAGTGGCATAACATTTTTTAAATACGAGAAAAATCTTCAGGGTTATTTCTACTATCTATGTAATGGGGAAGCTAGCAGTACAAAATGGCCCAAGCCACAAAATGCTCGAGAAGTCTCTCAGCTTATAAGATCATTACCACCTTCTATATTTAAAGATAAATCAGAGGAGTATTTATGGTCTACTTTTCAATCTTGGGCGGAACAAAAACAAGATGGTGTTGCTTATAGTAACTCTGTTAGTTATCAACAGGTAATAAATCACAATGTTGTAGGAGTATTTAGAATTGAACAATTATTAGCTTTTAGCCCAAAGCAACAGATTGACATAAAATTTTCCGGCAATAAAAAGAACTTTTTTAATGAACAGTCAGAGGCGATTAAAGAGCTATCTGGCAAAGGAGAAGAAAATAATAAAATTTTGAACAGCGTATTTAACGAAAATAGTTTAGTTATGCGAAGCATGCCTCCTTTAGAGTTTTTGGTTGGAAATCTTTTTTTAAACAATAAAACCATAGAAACTGACGAAAATAATATTTTAAAATTAATTTATACACATTGTGATTATTATGGAAAATTGAGTCAGCAAATTCATAATATCTATTTTAGCCGTGCTTTTGAAATATTGATTTTATCTATATTGCATGTTACTTCTATATTAGATGTTAATTTTGATAAGAAAGAAATCTACTGGGATAACAAATTGAAGGTTATCCTAAATTCTCCTCCTTTTTATTCAATTCATGCCATGAACCCAACTAAATTTGTAGATGATGAGGATATGTCTGATGGAGAAGACTTAAGAACAAACGGAAAGACTAGTAATGAAAATAATAATAACAACAGCAATAGCATTAATGAATTTGCTAATCAGATAGTCCATTGGTGTGAAGAGTATGAAGAAAAGTTAAAAGAATTACAAAATAAGAATTTGATTCCCTTATTGCATGCAGTATTTAATAAGGTTTTTACTCAATTACATATCATACGTAAAAAAAATTTCAAATTAAATGAAGATGAACATCTTTCCGATATTGTAAAACGTTTTGAATATTTAGTGATTAATGCTTTCGCAAGTTTTATGCAAGATGGAATAATTATTCATGCTAACCCTGCATTAAATGCCGCGGTAAATACGATTAGAGATAAATCAAAATTTAAAAGTTCTGACCGAATATTAACAAAAAATATAAAAGGGATAGTTGATTTCGATACTAAACAACCTGAAGAAAAAGGCGGCATTAGAGCACTACTATTATCAGCTATATGGAATCATCCTCTTTTTGGCAAAAATGAAGATAAAGACAAAAACACAATTAATCCGAAATTTAAAATAAGTAACGCAAATAAAATAATCAAAAGAAATAAATCTAATAGCAAAACAAGCAAATCAGATTCAAACCCAACTCCGTTTAAAAGTATCAAACAAACAATCCTTTCTGTTCAAAATTCTAAGACCTTTAACGACTCAAATATAAATATATGGATTGAAAAACAAGATATCAAGGAGTTGGAAAAATATCTTATTGAATTACAATCAGATGAGCAGTATCAACCTTATAAAGAAAACGAAGAAAGGATTTTAAATGAAAAATCGACAAAAGGATTTGTACGGCTTTTTAAATTAATTTATAACAAAATTCAATCTGAAAAAAATAAAAGAAATAACTAATGTTCACTTTTGATTTAAAATGGATTGTACCTGCTGTAATTTTAACTTCGGATCGGTTATTAAATTCAGAAATAAATTTACAACAAGGTGAAAAATTAAACGAAAAACTGCATACAATTTTAAAGCAGGCAATACATGATTATCAGCCTTATTATCGTCATCGCTTGCGTTCTGATGATATCGATTATGCTATTGAGGAGTGGCTTAACCATGATAAAGCTATAGATCCTATAAGTTGTTTGGATAAATTGGCAGACTATTTTCTAGAGTGGACAGGTGTCAGTTTTGAAGTAAAAAAACCGCTATTGGATTTGTGGTTAGCACTAGTGTCATTAATTGATCCTAATTGGATAATTGCTTCAGCTTATAAAAAACGTATAGAAAATAGAATATTGCAACCGAACCATGCCATTGCCAATATTTTATCAGATCAATGTCCGATTGCATTGGTAAAACCCCTCGGCAATAAAGTTTATGCAGATAATCATGTCCATTTAAATGGGCATGGAACCTCATCACTTTCAATGCAAAGTTTTGCGCTTTATTTAGAAAAAGAGCCTGAATATATTAAGTGGCCTAGTCGCGCTGAGTTTACTTTATATGAAAGTAATACATTAAATAAACAACATTTACCATTGTTAGTGAGAGCATGCAGTATATTATTGTTACGTCAGATATTTTTTAATACTGGAATAAAAAATTCCAAGAGTAAAAAGGAATTCGTCAATTTTAACATAATAAATTTAAAAACTATTATATCTGAAAAAGCTTCAGTTATTAGTTTTTACAATAATACCCATGTTACATCTATACAAGAAATTATTGTGATAGCAAATGACCCAAAGCAATGTTCGAAAAATGGTTGGTTATTATTATGCCTAGGTTTTTTAATTCATGCTGATAATAACCAAAATAGCGATTATAGAAAATTTTTATCGATTTTTATTAAAAGTAGTCATATTTTAAGAAACTATATGACAGTATCGGGAGTTGGACTTAGTCAGTTTGTGAGTTTTTTTGGATTTTCGCTAAGAAAACCTGAAAAAATCTATAAAGGTGGTTATAAATTTGAGGATTTCGCGGTAAGTCATGACACAGCAAGTAATATTAAAAGAGAGTATAGAATATCCCCTAATGCTTTAATAAAAAAAGAAGGTGATAAACTCAGTTTATCGCTTGAATTCTTAAAAAGACTTTCAAATCATTTCTTCCAATTGAGCAAACCTGAAAATCATCATTTTGTGGTTCATTTTACGCGTGGTTTTCCTGACAAAAAAAATACTAAAGATAGGTTATTAAAGGATTTTCGTGATAAATTGAATTTACAGGTAAATAAACTACATGATCTGATGAATTCAGTTGAATATCAAAAAGCAGAAATTAATATTGAAACTGGAGCTTCCCCTAAAAAAGCCAAAGTTGATTTTAGAAAGTTAATCCGTGGATATGATATTGCAGGTAATGAAAATCAATTACCAATTGAGATATTTGCGCCAACTCTTCGAGTACTAAGATCAGCATGTTATCAAGTAAATAGTCCTTTATATTTACCTTTCAAAAAACCATTTTTAACTGTTCATGCCGGCGAAGACTTTAGTCATGTTCTATCAGGTTTAAGAGCTATTGATGAGGCGGTTAATTTTTGTCAGTTTGATGAAGGGGATCGTATTGGACATGCTTTAGCTTTAGGAATAGATATTGAGCAATGGGCAAAGCAACAAAAACGAGCCTATTTGACGGTTGGTGAACATCTAGATAATTTAGTTTGGTGTTACTATCAAGCACAAAAACTTTGTGGAATCCTACCTGAAATTCAATCATCTTTCCCGATTCTGGAATACAAAATTAAGCATTGGTCTAACTACTTATATAATGATGAACACTATTCAATTAATGAGTTATACCAAGCTTGGCTACTTCGTCGAAATTGCCCTCGTCGATTAAATAATAATCAAGGTATAAGTGAAATTAAGCGAGAAGCACGTTTACCTGATTATGAATTTTTAATGAATCATCCTGAGAGTAAAGCTAAAAAATTATGGTTAAACTATCTTTATTCAAACTATCCATCAGACAACAAAAGACGGTTTAAAACTATTTCAGTTGATTTACAAATAGACAGCAATATAACTCCTCAATTTATTAATGAACCGCTAATAGATTCAATCTCGAAAGAAGAACTAAAACTCTATACAGCAATTCAAGATTTATTGATTGAACAGTACAGTAAGCAAGGGATTATCCTTGAAGCTTGTCCGACATCCAATCTTTATATTGGTCGAATCAGCCATTATTATGAACATCCTTTATTTCGTTGGCACCCACCAAATGGTAAATGGCTGCAAAATGGTGAAAGGTTTAATCTGTTTGGTATCAGAACGGGGCCTATCTCAGTGTGTATCAATACGGATGATTGTGCATTGATGCCTACAACCATTGCTAATGAACACGATGTGATGATGAAAACCGCAATCAAACATTTTGATATTGGTCAATGCCAAGCAGAAGAGTGGATTGAACGAATTCGTCAAAAAGGTGTAGATATTTTTGATTCAAATCATATTGATTGGAATAACATATTTGACTAATATTAAGTATCGTTAATATAGCGCATAATTTTAAATTAAGTTGATATGGCAACAAAAGACTCTAAATTAATTGACATATCGGTATAAACGAAGTTGGAGTTAATTCAAATTTCTTCTTCGTTATATAATCGCCAGAGTTTTTCTGCTCGTTGGATTATTTCGTAACGGACGTGTTCTGGCTCTAAGCACAGGCATTTATGTCCAAAACTCATTAATATACCGTAACTATAATCATCCTCAATAAAATCAAAGTTGACTAGGTATTTATTATCATTAAATGAATTTATATCTCTTTCATCACAATAATCTAAAATACGTTCTAAGATAGAGCCATCAATTAATAATTTTATTTTAAAGACCTTTTTTTTCATATCTCGTTTAAATAATGAAACCATGTCGGGATACGATCTTTTAGTAAAATTAATGTCTGTTTTATGGACGTTAGACATTTTAGATAATTTGAATATGCGAAAATCATTTCTATTTAAACAATAACCTTTTAAGTACCACTCTTTTTCTTTAAATAGTAGTTGGTAAGGCTCAATTAATCGAGAAATCGTATCATTTTTAATTTTTACATAATCAAACGATAAAAGTAATTGTTGACTCAACGCCACTTTAATAATGGTTATTTTATTATTATTGTTTTGTTTTAAAAACCAAGGAGATAAATCCACAGCAAGTTGGCTTAGATCATTACCTAAATCATTAAGTTCTTGCTGAGATAAAAAACTTTTAATTTTTTCGTGAGTAAGGGATTTTTCATTGTCACTTAAAATTGGAGAAGATAATAAATTCAGACCTTTTAAAAGAACAATCACATCGTTTTTAGTAAATAGTCCTTTACTGATTTTATAATCTTTTAAAATACTGATCCCGCCCTGACTTCCTGCATATGTGATGATCGGAATTCCCGCACGTTCAATAACTTGTATATCTCGATAAATGGTTCGCAATGATACATCTAATTTTTCCGATAAAACTTTAGCGCTTATTCTATCTTTTTGAAGTAGTATCAAAATAATTGTAATTATACGGTTAATTTTCATATTTTAAGTTTTGAAATAATTGATTTTAAATTTTTAATATGACATACGGTTGTCAGGGTTACCTCATCATAATATAGATAATATAAGTTAAATATATTAATTTTTTAATATCTACTACAAAAAGGTGACCAAAATGTTTAAACCAAATAGCTTTATTATTTATGTTAAAAACATCAATATTAGTACCGATTTTTACACAAAAATACTTGAACAAAATCCTATTGAAACCTATCCAGGATTTGCCGTTTTTTTATTGAAAGACGATTTTATTTTAGGATTACAACAAGCCGATCAAATCACTCCTACAGCACCGAATTATTATGGCGGTTTTGAGCTCTCTTTTAGTGATGTAACAAAAGATAAGGTAGACGAAATTTATTCATTATGGAAAAAGTTGAACGTCAAAATAGAACTTGAACCTCAAATGCTTGATTTTGGATATACATGTGTTGGCAATGATCCAGACGGTCATCGCCTTAGAGTTTGTGCAACTGATACTTCAAAGTTTGAATAGAAGTGATTAAAGAAAATTATAAAAGCAATGATTATCTTTTTTCATGAAGGTTTACATTTAAACTAATTTTGGTGAAAGTAAGAATAGGAGCGGTGGAACTTGCTCCTATATAAATATAATATTCTAAATTAAATACTATTAGCTATTTCATCTTGTTCTTCAAACCACATTTCAATGAAATCATCCTCCTTTGAAGACGTTCGATAAAGGGTACTTACAGTAATTACCGCAATGATAAAAAGTCCTGCTATAAAAGATAAAACGCCTATTTGCATCAATAATTCAGAATCGATTTTTTCAATTGGAAACATCATTGTTAAACAGATGCAAAACAAGAGTAATAAGCAACTTAAACAAGTTATGGTTGGATAGTAACCTTTTATGTTATCTTCTTTTATCGGTATATATGCCGTTTCATCGGATAATTGCATAATATTAATTGAATCTTTATTTTGCGTAGCAATAATTTGCCCTTTTTGCTCTTTTACTATACCTTCTGCAGCGAGTGACAATGCAAGCCATGCATGACTATAATCTAACTGACCTAAATTTATCTCCAATTGATAAAATTTACTCGGTTCAAGTTTTATTCCGCCATTTGGATCAAATAATGTAGCTTTAAAACTGTTTAAAGCAGGAGATGGTAAATGTAATGTCCATGCTTGGTTGATCTTTTCTCTTGGCACTTGTTCTGAAGCCAAAATATACTCTAAATCTCTATTGAAATTAGTTAAATTTGTATTAAGGGAGCGGAATAAATTTATTTTCAAAGAAGATTGACTTAATACTTTTTCATCATTGGAAAACAATAATGCACAACAATATTCAGTCACCTGTAATTGCGTTTCAGTATCAAATAACAGATTAATTAATAGTATATTTTGTGTTGAGTTATCATCAATCCAATCATTAATCTTATCTATGGAAGGTATTATGTTGGAAAAGGTAATATTAGAATGATGAATATTTAGTTCATTGAGTTGGCTATAACTCATTAACGCATTGTTTATAGCTTCTTGTTCTTGATTAGTGTTTAAAAGAATTTTCATACTTGGGAGAATATTTAATGTAGATTTCATTGGTAACAAAATCTTATCAAACAAATAGAATAATGGAGAACTGTCATCTTCTCTTATAATTGAAATGGGTATTACTTTATCTGGATTTGTTGGAGAGTGTCCCTCAAATCTCATTATTTTTAAAGAGACATTATCAATACCGGTAATATAATGGTAATCAATTAAATTAATTGAATTTTGACACCAAATTTGCCAATTTATGCGCATATTTTTTAGACAACGATTAAATATTAACGCATCAACTTTTTCATAAAAAAAGAAGCTGTATAAAAAGCCCATCACACACAATCCAAATAATATTGACATAATAATAAAAAAAATGATGATTAGATTAAATTGAGAAAATACGGCATAGTTATCATTATGAACAATAAAAATAAAACAGATATAAGATAAAAAACTAATCACAAAAATCAATAAATAAATCCATTTTGAAAAATTATTCGGTATGGTTTTTTCTTCAATATTTGGTAACTGCCATTTCATTAGTCACACCCCACTTGTGTTAGTGTTGATATTAATACACAGCCACATGCGGCATGACATCCTTCAATTACAACTTGGCGTTCATGCATTAGCCAAGTCGGATGTCCTTCAATAATAGGATTTATACCATGTCCTTTTTTCGGGCAAGATACACTATCACCCACTAAAGCAACAGGTTTACCATCAAAATCGGCTCCAGAAGCACTAATAACATTTCCGCCGTGCGAATGTGGATCACCTAACCGTATTACACCTTTCATAAATAAATTCCTTACTTATATTTTATTTACTTTCTTCAGCCCTAATTTTATGACGAATTTGCCTCAATCTTGATATGGTGCAAGTTTGAGATTACGTGAACTAGTTATTCACTCTATTCTTGCTATTACATCAACAATAGTTAACCTGCCACTTTATCGCTTTATTAATATTAAAATTATTTTTCAGCACCAATTTCACAACGAATTTTGTCCCAACCTTGATATGGTCCCAGTTTAATATGGCGTGCATTAGTTAGTCGCTCTATATAAGCGGGTTTATAATAAATTTCCCAATATCGCCCAAATAGTTGGACTTCTTCTAGGTGTTCACCATCAAGGTATACATTAATATTTGCTTTGGTGTTTATAACACCATTTAATGAATGAAAAGTCTGTTGAGGGTATTTAAACATTTGCCAAAAGACAGTATCGCCAAACACTACATCATTTTTTAGAATAAA
>CAMLIK010000071.1 GCA_946480175.1 uncultured Gilliamella sp. | reverse complement strand
GATCGATATAGAGTGTGCTAAACGTCTTGATAAATATCATCTTTCAGAAAGTCGATTAATTATTTTAGTTTTACTGAAAGAATACCAAGAATTGTCTTTGCAAGAAATTGCCAAATTATTAGGAATAACTAAAGCTTCGACAACCACACTTGTCAGCTCTTTAATTAGTGATGAGCTAGTGTTAAAGAGAAATGATGAAAATGATAAAAGAATTTCAATCATTTGTTTAACCCCAGCAGGAATGGATTTATTAACGGAAACGTTAAACGAACACAGTGCTTGGATCGAAAAAATCACTAATAACTTATCTGATAATGATGTTGCTATATTCAGAAAAGTACTAAGCCAAATTCATGAAAATGTATCAAAAAAGGAAATTATTAAATGAAAGTAATTGAAGACTTAAAAATATTAAGACAAGATCTATTAACACAATTACCCCCAGATGTACTAAATATGTTAAATAGCTCATTAACTGATATGTTAAATGAAAAACTAGATAGTCATGCTTTACAATGTGGCGATATTGCACCTGACTTTTCATTAATATCAACTGACAATGAAAAAATTAATTTATACCAATTACTGGAAACTCAACCGGTAATCATTAGTTTCTTTCGAGGTAGTTGGTGTCCGTTTTGTGTTAAAGAATTGGAACATTTTCAAAATAATTTAGAATTGATTCAAAAAAATGCACATTTCATTGCTATTTCACCGCAGAAATCTTCAATTAGTGCACAGTTAAAAAAAGAAAAATCAATGTCAATAACGATACTAACTGATACTAAAAACAACATAGCTAATAAATTTGGTTTAGTATTCAAATTACCTGAAAAAGTGAGGGAATTATATAAGAGTTTAGGTGCTAATTTATTGGATTTTAATGATGATGATAGCTATACATTGCCAATACCAGCAACTTATTTAATTGGGCAGGATAAAAAAATTCATTTTGCTTATGTTAATGCTAATTATATGGAACGAGCTGATATATCTGAATTAATAAATGTAATAAACTAAGATAAAATTGGCGCATAATTTCGTATTAAATATACTTAATAATATAGAAAGATTTGAATTTATTAATAACATGAAAAAAGGATAATATTATATATATTATCCTTTTTAGTATTAAATTTATTTAAACGTATAAACTTACATTTTAGTCGTAAAGGTACGAGCAATAACGTCGCGTTGTTGTTCGGCTGTTAGTGAGTTAAAACGAACTGCATAACCAGAAACACGAATTGTTAATTGTGGATATTTTTCTGGATGTTGTACAGCATCTTCTAAAGTTTCACGACGAAGTACATTTACATTTAAATGTTGACCACCTTCAACTTTAATTGTTGGAGCGACATCTAATGGAATTTCACGATACTCAATTTGACCAAGTTCAGCAGTTGGGATAACTTGATCTTCTTTATAAACTGATTTAGCAGCGACGCAACGTGCTTCTTTTGTTGAATCATCTAATAACCAAAATGAGTTAAGTAGTGCTTGGTTGTCAGCTTTAGTAATTTGGATGCCTGTAATCATTTTTAAATCCTCCTAATGGATTGGGACCTTATTGTCCTAAACTATTTAAGATTAATATAGCACTTTCAAAATTTGATTAAAGTCAAAAAAAGCTATTAATCCGATAAGTTTTACCGTTGATTAACTTTTTATGAACTAATCGGTATAAATATCAAAATAGAAATTATCAGGTATTTAATAATCGATATAAATATGTTCGGCTTGAAAGCGTATCTCTTCTTCATCTAATTTCAATAATTCTGCGAGCGTAAAAGCAAATTTAAATGCTATGCCCAATCCTTTACCACTAAAAAGGTTAGCATCACAGACAACATCTTGATCAACAAAAATACCATCCTGCACGTTTTTATATAAATTACCTGAACAGACATATTTTCGACCATTTAATAAATTGTTCTTACTCAAAACCTTTGCTGCTGCTGAACATATCGGGCAAATCCATTTATTTTCTTTATCGTGGTGTTTAATGAAATCAATCACATTGATATTATTACCCAAATTAACCGTACCATCAGGACCACCCGGTAAAATCACCGCATCGTATAGTGTGTTTTGTTTATCCTTAAGTAACCCATGAGATCTCATTTCAATACCATGGTAGCTTTTTACCTTAATATTATTTTCGCAAGCTAACAGATGTACATCTATTTTCACTCGGCAAAGCGCGTCATAAATAATAATGGCTTCGGCCTCTTCAAAACCTTCAGCTAACAAAATGGCTACTTTTGGGACATTTATCATAAATACTCACAATAACGGTTGAAGTTTGAATCATTGTTTCATAAATTTTTTTTGAAAATGGAATTTATTTTATAAAAATAAAATATATGTGAACAAAATCACATCGACTTTCAAAATTTTGCCATTTTTATAAAAAGTTGGCATGTATATTAAAGTTTAAGCAAAGCACCCACCATAGACTAGTTACAGTGATTAAAAGAGATATTTATCTTTTGAAATAAGGAAAAATGAGTGGGGAAATTATGAAAAAAAGAGTGATAGGATTAAAAAATTACTTAGCCTATGGTGCGGGTGATTTTTTGGGTGCGGGCACAACAGCATTGACAGCGGTGTGGTTATTATATTTTTATACCAATTTTTGTGGGCTAACGCCGATTGAAGCCACATTTATTTTCGCAGCAGCAAGGGTTCTTGATGCGGTAATTAGTCCATTAATGGGGTATTTAACCGATAACTTTGGTCGAACTCGTTTAGGTAAACGCTTTGGTCGTCGTAAATTCTTCATATTGCTTGGTATCCCTCTCATATTCAGCTATAGCGTGATGTGGGCGCCTGGCATGAATTATCTCTACTACTTAATCACCTACCTTTTCTTCGACATGGTATACACCATGGTGCTTGTTCCTTACGAAACCTTAGTTCCTGAAATGACTGATGATTTTAAACAAAAGACAAAATTCTCTGGTGCCAGAATTTCAATGGCACAATTGTCGGCAATATTAGCTGGATTCTTACCCGGTATTTTGCTCAACTATTTCGGTAAAGATAATGCAATATCATTCTTTTATGCCAGTTTAGTGTTCGCAATCTTATGTTCATTTGCTCTTTGCATGGTATACTTATTTACTTGGGAAAGACCGAATGAACTCAAATCAAAAGAAGCGTTACTTGCCGAACAACTCGCTGCTTCATTACCATTTAAAGAAAGTATCCGTCATTTAGTCATTGAATTATTATCTACATTCAAAATAAAAATCTTTAGACAGCATTTAGGTATGTACTTAGGTGGATATATTGCGCAGGATGTTTTTAATGCGGTATTCACCTATTATGTAATTTTTGTCCTATTACAAGAACCAACCGTGGCCTCAATGCTAATTGGAACAATGTCTATCACACAATTCGTTGCTGTACTTTGTATGATGCCATTATGCATTAAATATGGTCCAGCGCCGGCATACCGAGCTGTCATTACTATCTTTGGGCTAAGCTGCCTATCGTATGGCATTATTTGGTATTACAACTTAAGCCATGTTCATGCCTTACTCGTTACTATCTCAGCCATTGCAGGCCTAGGTCGAGGCGGTATTAATTACGTTCCTTGGAATATCTATACCTATATTTCCGATGTTGATGAAATTATCACTGGTAAACGCCGTGAAGGTATTTTTGCTGGCGTAATGACTTTCACACGTAAAGCGTCACAAGCTGGTGCGGTAATGTTGATTGGTGTATGTTTACAATGGTCTGGTTTTGTTAGTGGTCAAAATCAACAACCAGAACAAGTTTCACTAATAATCTTATTTTTATTAGTGATTGGAACAATATTTGTTCTCTCATTAGGATTCTTAATTTCATTAAAATTCAAATTGAATTTAACAACTCACAAAATTTTAATCAATGAAATTAATAATATAAAAGGTATTGGTTCTAGTTCTGAAAAACGAATTAGTGATGAAGGTAAACCGGTTGTTGAAATGTTAACGGGCATGCCGGTTTCCCAACTTTGGGGAAATAACAATATAGGTTATAAAAATAAATAAATTCGTTTTTAATGATTAGTAGAGGTAAAAAATGCAGATATTTCCTGTAAAACATAGCAAATTACTATGCAAACCCGAATATATAATTTCGCGTTCTGATTTGAAACAACTGATTCATAAAATTGTTAATAATCTCATTAATATTAAAGATGAAACAGGTGAATTTTTACTACGATTAGATGATGGGCGCGTAATTGATACCAAAGGCTGGAATGGATGGGAATGGACTCATGGGATTGGGCTTTATGGTATGTATCAATTTTATCAACAAACTGGTGATAAACCGACTCTCGACATTATTGACGAATGGTTTATACAGCGTTTGTCAGAAGGCACACCAACCAAAAATGTTAATACGGTTTGCCCATTTTTAACCTTAGCTTATCGATATGAAGAAACCAAAAATCCGGTTTTCCGACCCTATTTGGAACGCTGGGCTGATTGGGTAATGTATGAAATGCCAAGAACCAAATTTGGTGGCTTACAACACATTGTTTATAACAATGAAAATCATCAACAACTTTGGGATGATACCCTCATGATGAGTGTATTACCTATCGCCAAAATTGGTAAATTACTTAACAAACCTGAATATATACAAGAAGCAATTTATCAAATACTCATTCATATCCAATATTTAATGGATCGCCAAACTGGACTTTGGTTTCATGGATGGACATTTGAAGGTAACCATAATTTTGCTAAAGCAAGATGGGCAAGGGGAAATAGTTGGTTGACAATTGTCATTCCGGAATTTATTGAATTACTTGAACTTGAGCAAAATGACCCTTTTAGAAAATTACTTATTGAAGTACTCAATGCGCAAATAGAATCACTTGCTAAATACCAAGATGAAAGTGGATTATGGCATACCATTATAGATGATTCCGATTCTTACTTAGAAACATCGGCAACGGCTGGTTTTGCTTATGGTATTTTAAAATCAATAAGAAAACGTTATATCTCGGTAGATTATGCATTAATGGCAGAAAAAGCAATCAAAGGCGTGATGACAAATATTGACGATAAAGGAACACTCTTAAATGTTTCATTTGGCACCGCAATGGGAAGCAATTTGGAATATTATAAAAATATTCCGTTAACATCGATGCCATATGGTCAATCCATGGCGATTTTGTGTTTAACTGAATATTTAAGGGTTTTTATTTAATATAGTCTAACTATTGATTAGCATTAGGTTTATTATTATTTTTAGGTATAATTATTATCATCTCAATACTAGTAAGAATAATAGTAAAGGTAAAATATGAGTAATCAATTAACATGGAACGATGTTATTGGCTCTGAAAAAGAGAAGCCTTATTTTCAACATATAATGCAGTTTGTTGCCGCACAGCGTGCTGAAGGTAAAACTATCTATCCACCTCAGCGCGATGTGTTTAATGCTTTTCGTTTCACAGCATTTAATAACATTAAAGTTGTGATTTTAGGGCAAGATCCTTATCATGGTCCAAGTCAAGCTCATGGCTTATCCTTTTCTGTTTTACCGGGAATTAAACCACCTCCATCGCTATTGAACATCTACAAAGAACTCTCAACTGATATTGAAGGTTTTACGATTCCAAATCATGGTTATTTAGCTTACTGGGCAACCCAAGGGGTACTTCTACTAAACAATGTATTAACCGTCGAGGCTGGTCAGGCACATTCTCATGCCAAAATAGGTTGGGAAACTTTTACCGATCATGTTATTGAAGCGATAGATAAACATTTACAAGGTGTAGTATTTTTACTTTGGGGCTCGCCGGCACAAAAAAAAGGACAATTTATTGATCGCCAAAAACACCACGTATTAACCGCTGTACATCCTTCGCCATTATCTGCTCATCGTGGATTTTTTGGATGTAAACACTTCTCAAAAGCGAATGATTTCATTTTACAGCATGGTAAAACGCCTATCGATTGGCAACCAAGATTACCGGAAAACAAGTAATGAATAAAAAACGTCGTCCAGGCTTACAAGAAATCGCCAACTTAATTGGCATCAGTAAAATGACAGTTAGTCGCTTTTTACGAGATCCTAACCTAGTATCTGAATCATTACGTTTAAAAATCTCATCTGCTATTGATAAACTGGGCTATATTCCTAACAAAGCGCCTGATATGCTATCAAATGCTAAAAGTTATGCCATTGGTGTAGTATTACCCTCGTTAACCAACCAAGTATTTGCTGATATTTTAAAAGGTATCGAAATGGTCACGGATGTAAAAGGATACCAAACCATGATCACTCACACCGGATACAGCGCCGATAAAGAAGAATTACGGGTACGTTCATTACTATCTTACAATATTGATGGACTGATATTGACCGAAAGAATACACAACCCAGCCACACTCAAAATGATCGAAATATCAGGGGTACCGGTAGTTGAAATTATGGACAGTGTTTCGCCCTGCATAGATATGGCCGTTGGTTTTGATAATTTCACTGCCACCAAAAACATGATCCATCATATGATAAATAAAGGCCGACGCAATATAGTCTATTTTAGTGCCAGACAAGATCAGCGAAGCATCATCCGTCAGCAAGGTTATGAGAAAGCCATGCAAGAGGCAGGCTTAACGCCAAAAACATTAGCGACAAAAGAAGCATCATCTTATGAACTAGGCGCAAGATTTTTACACCAAGTTTTAGAAGAAAACCCAAGCGTTGATGGTATTTTTAGTACTAATGATGATTTGGCTTTGGGGGTATTACTTGAATGTCAACGTATTGGTATTGAAATACCTAAACAGATAGCTATAGTCGGATTCCATGGACATAAAATTGGCCAATATATGAATCCAAAGTTAGCCTCCATACAAACGCCAAGAATCGAAATGGGCAAAATTGCTGCCGAATTACTCCTAAAACGCATCAATGGTGAAAAGATAGCCCAAAAGGTGATCGATTTACCTGTTGAATACCTTGAAGGTGGAAGCTTATAAAAAAGTAAAACCTTAATTTTAAAAATCTTCATCATCGATTCGCTTTGTTGGGATTTCAGGTTTTCATGATTTGATATCTTTGCTATAATTAGCTCTCAGTGGTTATTTATACCTACTAATTAGATCATCAAAGAATAACACTGAGGCTCCCCATAAAAATTGTTGAAGTAAAACACCCTCTAGTTCGCCATAAAATTGGTTTTAATGCGTGAACATGATATTAGCACAAAAGATTTCGATATTTGTTAATTAAGTTGGTTACCCATTTACCTATTGAAGCAAGTGTAAATTTCTCGATTAAGATTGTAACCATTAAAAATTGATGTGATCCTGTAAGTAGTCGGCATTAAAAGAAAAAATTTCTATACTTCCAATTTTGTGTGCAGGATTAATTATGATGAATGATGTTTTTCTACAAATTGATTTTATAGTTGAGTATTTAGGCGACGAAAGTATTAAATAAAATAGTAGATAATTCTGAAGTTGAATTAACCTCATTACATCTGGTAATGAGGTTAATGACAAATTATAGTTCCTTAGGATTTTCACCGTATTGGTTAGTACCTGGTGTCGAATCTATTAAACAAAAGATAAGTATTATAATACCACCTAAGTATGGAATAAATTGTAATAACACCCACCAACCTGATTTATCTGTATCATGTAAGCGTCGTACAGTAACAGCTAAATTAGGAAGGAATATTGCCAAGGAAAAGATCATAGTGACTATGAATGCCCCCCTAATCATCATATCAATGATTACTGTAATAATGCCTAAAATAACGCTAAATAAAACAAACATCCAATACTCTTTCCGACGAGCTCTTCCACTAAAATTTACATAATTTTTTGTAATACAATCAATAAACCAATTCATCCTTATGTATTCCTTTATAATTTAAATAATGAAACTAAAATTTGAGTTAGCTATTTTAATGAAAAAAAACAATAATGAAACAGATTTTAATCATTAAGCCCATTATTTTTGTAATTGATACTTATATTATTGACATTTATGTTGATTTTAGGTTTTCATAAAATAAAACTTATGCAAATTATATAAGTAAAATATCTTTTTGAATGTCATAGAAATAACAATAGCTTAATGAGTAAACATGATTTTATCATGAAAAAATTTTCGATATTTGTTAATTAAGTTGGTTGCTTATTCACCTACAGAAGCAGCTACAAATACCTCGATTTAGATTGTAATTATTGAAAGTTGATGTGATTCTGCAAATAGTCGGTACCGAAAGAAAAAAATTTCTATATTTTCAATTTTGCGTGAAAGATTAATTATGATGAAAGATGTATTTCAACAAATTGATTTTCTAGTTGATTATTTAGACGGGGAACGTATTTAATAACATATTAGATAACACTGAAAATTAGTTAACTTCATTACATTTGGTAATGAGATTACAGAGCACGGGTTAATCGTAATTTTTTGGGATATTGGCTTTATTAGTTGAAACCTGAAGTCGAGTCCATTAAGAAAAAAATGAGTAATATAATACTGCCAAATGAAACTAATTTCAGCAATAACCACCAACCTGATTTTTTATATCATGTAAGCATCTTACTTAAATAGTAAAGTGGAAGTATTATTGCTAATGCATATACCGTAGTCACAATTGAATCAAGTTCCAAAGAAATATCAAGCATTATTTTAAAAAAAGTAACAATGATAGTAAATATAATATACATCCAATACTATTTTCGACAAGCTCTTCTATTAAAAATTACATAATCTTTTTTAATGTAATTAGAAAAAACCTTTAGATTTGATTTTTTATAAAAAAAGTGAAAATAAAACTGATTTTTATCATTGAAATTAGTTTTTCTTTTTTTAATTTATATGGTTACCTTATAAGCGTTCTTGTTGTTTTCAGGTTTTCATGATTTGATATCTCTGCTATAATTAGCTCTCAGTGGTTATTTATACCTACTAATTAGATCATCAAAGAATAACACTGAGGCTCCCCATGAAAATTGTTGAAGTAAAACACCCTCTAGTTCGCCATAAAATTGGTTTAATGCGTGAACACGATATTAGCACAAAAGATTTCCGAGACCTTGCCAGTGAAGTTGGTAGTTTATTGACCTATGAAGCAACAGCTAACTTACCGACGGAAAAAGTTACAATTGAAGGTTGGTGTGGACCAGTTGAAGTCGAACGAATTAAAGGTAAAAAAATTACCGTTGTTCCTATTTTACGTGCAGGTTTAGGTATGATGGATGGTGTTTTAGAACATATACCAAGTGCAAGAATTAGTGTTGTTGGTTTCTATCGTAACGAAGAAACTCTCGAACCTGTTCCTTATTTCCAAAAACTGACTTCTGATATTGAAGAACGCATGGCGTTAGTTGTTGATCCAATGCTGGCAACTGGTGGCTCAATGGTTGCAACTATTGACCTGCTTAAAAAAGCTGGTTGTAAAAATATCAAAGTACTTGTATTAGTTGCTGCGCCAGAAGGTATTAAAGTATTAGAACAAGCCCATCCTGATGTTGAACTTTATACCGCATCAATTGATGAACGACTAAACGATAAAGGTTATATCCTGCCCGGACTTGGTGACGCTGGCGACAAGATATTTGGCACTAAATAAAATCTCAAATTTTAGACCGGTTTATCCGGTTTTTTTATGTCTGCTAGTTAACAATGACATAATATTAAAGATGGAATTCAAAAGAGGGGATAACATGGCTAAAAACACCGATGATGATATACAAAAAGATATTTCGCAACTAAAACCGTCTTGGCAAGATATTTTCACTGGTGCGCAAATGCTATTTGTGGCATTTGGCGCCTTAGTTTTAGTACCACTACTAACAGGATTAAATCCAAACGTAGCACTATTTACTGCTGGTGCAGGTACGCTATTATTTCAATTAGCAACCAAAAATAAAGTACCGGTATTTTTAGCTTCTTCGTTCGCTTTTATTGCCCCAATATCTTTTGGGGTAGCCCAATGGGGGATACCTGCAACTTTAGGTGGATTAGTGGCAGCAGGTTTAGTGTTTATGTTTTTTGCTTTTTTAGTAAAAATTAATGGTAACAATGTCATTGACCGGATCTTACCACCGGTAGTAACTGGACCAATTATTATGGTAATCGGATTATCACTAGCGCCAGTTGCAGTTGGGATGGCAATGGGTAAAAACAGTGGACTTCAAGCCGAAAATTACCAACTTATTATTATCTCAATGGGATCTTTATTAACTACGCTAATTGTCGCTATCTGGGCAAAAGGCTTTTTTAGGCTGGTACCGATTATTGCCGGTATTGTGGTTGGATACACGCTCTCTTGCACTTTTGGTATTGTTAATTTTCAACCAGTAATTGATGCTCCATGGTTTAAGATACCAGATTTCACCTTTCCTGATTTTCAATGGCAAGCTATTTTATACATGATCCCAATTGTTATTGCACCGACCATCGAACATGTGGGTGACATTATGGCAATTGGAGCGGTGACAGGTAGAGATTATACCCGCGATCCAGGCTTACAACGTACATTATTAGGCGACGGACTAGCTACAACCACAGCTGGATTCTTAGGTGGACCGCCATGCATAACTTATGCTGAAGTGATTGGCGCGGTTACCTTAACTCGAAATTTCAAAACTCAAGTAATGACATGGGCAGCAATCTGGGCAATCTTAATGTCTTTCATTGGTAAAATTGGTGCCTTTTTAAGTTCGATTCCTACAGTAGTGATGGGGGGAATCATGGTTTTACTATTTGGTTCAATTGCATCGGTTGGCATTAACATTTTAGTTAAACACAAAGTGGATCTTTCCGTATCACGTAATATGTGTATCGTCTCGTTAGTACTAGTATTTGGTA
>CAMLIK010000070.1 GCA_946480175.1 uncultured Gilliamella sp. | reverse complement strand
GACGCAAAGATGCCATTTATCATTCCACTTATACCGGTAGGCCACCAGATGAACCTGCAGTAATGGGATTAGCATTAAATGAAGTGTTTATTCCGATATTACAGAAACAATTTCCTGAAATTATTGATTTTTATTTGCCGCCAGAAGGTTGTTCTTATCGTATCGCTATTGTCACAATCAAGAAACAATATCCAGGTCATGCAAAAAGAGTAATGATGGGTGTATGGTCTTATTTAAGACAATTTATGTATACTAAATTTATCATTGTCTGTGATGATGACATTAATGCTAGAGATTGGAAAGATGTTATGTGGGCTATTTCAACAAGAATGGATCCGCATCGTGATACGACATTTGTTGATAATACGCCAATTGATTATCTGGATTTTGCTTCTCCAGTTTCAGGGTTAGGCTCTAAAATGGGATTGGATGCAACTAACAAATGGCCGGCTGAAACTAATCGTGAATGGGGTAAGGTTATAACTAAAGATACAAAAGTAGTTGCCCATATTGATGATATTTGGGATGAACTTGGTCTGTGACAAACTTAATAAAATGACTAATTAGAATTCACCACAATAGGCCTATCTAAGCAATTTAATGATATTTACAATATAAAAAATCTTAATTTTCAATTAAATACTAAAAAAAGTAAATTTTAGAAAACAAGACTATTCCCTTTTTAATCAATTATGTATAATTATTGTCAATATTATGGCATTTAAACAATTATGAAAAAAATTCAAATTATATTGGCTTTGATGTTATCAATCTCTTGTGGAGCAATAGCAAGCGAAGCTAAAGTACAATCAGATACTGAGTTAAAAGTAAGTGATCCTAGTTCATTAATTCCTTCCTTACTAAATTCTGCTGAAAAGGGTGATATGCAATCGCAATATACCCTAGGAACAATTTATAAGCAGGGGTTAGGTGTTGAAGTCAATGATTTTAAAGCCTTCTTTTGGTTCAAAAAATCAGCGGAGCAAGGTTTAGCTAAAGCCCAAAATAATTTAGCTTATATGTACCAAAATGGTTTAGGGACTAAAGCTAATTTATCCCAAGCTTTCAAATTGTTTAAATTGGCAGCCGATCAAAATTATGCTTTAGCTAAATATAATTTAGCTTTGATGTATAAAAATGGTGAAGGTGTAGAAAAAAATACACCTACCGCTATTGATTATTTTAAGCAATCAGGCGATCAAGGTATTTCTGATGCCTATTTAAATTTAGGTATTATGTACTTTTTTGGTGATGGGGTTGAAAAAGACCGCATGTTAGCGGCAGATTGGTTTAGTAAAGCTGCAAAAGATAACAATCCAGAAGCACAATATTATTTAGGATTAATGTCTCAAAATGGTGATGGTTTAACTCAGGATAATGTTGCCGCTGTTTACTTTTATACGCAAGCAGCAGAACGCGGCCATGTATTGGCAATGTATAATTTAGGCATCATGTATGCGACTGGAGCAGGAACGCGACCAGATAATGCTCAAGCAGCACATTGGTTTACTAAAGCGGCCGAAGGTGGTAATGCTGATGCTCAATATAACATAGCAGTCATGTATGATGTAGGTGTTGGTGTATCTAAAGATGAACAAAAAGCAATAGATTGGTATACCAAAGCAGCTAAGCAAGGAAGTGTTGATGCACAATATAATTTAGGTATTAAATATTTAGAAGGTGATGGTGTTAAACAAAATGACAACAGTGCGACTTATTGGTTTACTAAAGCTAGTGAGCAGGGTGATGCAGATGCTAAAGCCTATTTAGAAGAGATTTCAAAGAAAAATAAAAAGGGCGAATAAGCCCTTTTTATTATCCTGAATTTCGCATTCCTGCTGCAATTCCTGATATGGTTATCATTAGTCCCTGTTCAACTATAGTATTTTCGTCGACATTTTTACGAGATCGACTTAATAATTCTGCTTGTAATAAATTAAGTGGTTCAATATAAGTATTACGTAAAGCAACAGATTCAGCAATCCATGGTAAGTCTGCCATCAAGCTGATATCATCAGTAATAGTTAGTACAGTATTAATATCTTCAGTTAATAAATTTCTTAACTCTTCACCTAATGGCCATAATGTTGGGGAAACCAATCTTTGTTCATAGTACTCATGAATATTAGGTGCTGCCTTAGCATAAACCATTTCTAACATACCTAAACGAGCATTAAAAAATGGCCAATTATGATACATATCCTTAAGTTGTTCTTTTTTGCCTTCATTAATAACCAGCCTAAGCGCGCTCCCTGCTCCTAGCCATGAAGGGACCATTAAACGATTTTGTGTCCAAGCAAAAATCCATGGAATTGCTCGTAAACTCTCTATTCCCCCTCCTGTACGTCGTTTTTGTGGACGAGAGCCTAATGGTAATCTTCCAAGTTCGGTTTCTGGTGTAACTGACCGAAAATAATCAACAAATTCAGATTTTTCTCTTATATAACTACGATAGCATAGGCACGAATAATCAGACATTTCATCCATAATATCGCGCCAGATTTGTTTCGGTTCAGGTGGGGGTAGTAAATTGGCTTGTAAAATGGCGGATGCATAAAGCATTAAACTACTAAGTGCGACTTCAGGTAACCCAAGTTTGAATCGAATCATCTCGCCTTGTTCGGTAACACGTAAACCACCTTTTAGTGATCCTGGTGGTTGTGATAGTAAAGCAGCATGAGCAGGCGCACCACCCCGGCCAATTGACCCTCCTCGACCATGGAATAAAACCAAATTAACATTATATTGTTCAAATAAATTAACTAATTCTTCTTGTGACCGATATTGTGCCCATGACGCAGCAAGTGTTCCTGCATCTTTCGCTGAATCTGAATAGCCAATCATTACCATCTGTTTGCCATTGATCTTTTCACGATACCAAGGAATATCTAAAAGTTTTTGCATAACAGATTTAGCATTATTTAAATCGTCTAAGGTTTCAAATAAAGGCGCAACGGGAATATTTTTTGGGCAATCAACAATTTTTAAAAGTAAGTAAACAGCCAGAACATCAGAAGGTGCTTTTGCCATGGAAATGACATAAGATGCAATTGATTCTTCACCTGCCTTTTTAATCACTCGACAGGTATCTAAGACCTCTTGAACCATTTCGTTTGGTTGCCAATTATAGGGTAGTAATGGCCGATTAGATTTTAGTTCAGTTAATAAAAATTCTTGTTTTTCCTCTTCTGACCACGAAGCATAATTACCTAAATTTAGTTCTTTAGTTAAAGCATCTAAAGCCTCAGTATGGACCGAGCTATCTTGACGGATATCTAATCTAACTAATTGCAATCCAAAACTTTTAATTCGTCTTAATGTATCTAATAAAGGCCCGTGAGCAATAGTTGACATTCCGTTTTCAATTAACGATTCATAACAAGTATAGAGCGGAGTCCATAATTGCTCATTTTTTATTAAAAGATCATTAGGTGCTAAAACTTGTTCATTATTCAATAGTGCAACTATATAGCTATGGGTTTTAGCCAAGCGAGAACGTAACTGTTTCATAACAGCTCGATAAGGCTCTGATGCAGCTTTATTTTGTTCATCTAATAAATCAATGACTGATTGACTACATTCTGTCATTGATAATTCGCGAACTAAGATTTGAATATCAGCTAAAAATAACTCTATTGCTTTTAACCTAGCTTGCAACATCACTCTTCCGGTAACTTTTGCTGTTACATTTGGGTTACCATCTCTATCCCCTCCCATCCAAGAGGTAAATTTAACTGGAACATGTTCAACAGATAGTTCTGCATTAAATGCATCGACTAATTGGTCATTAAACTCTCGTAAGAATAACGGAACACCTTCCCATAAACTATCTTCAATAACTGAAAATCCCCATTTAGCTTCATCAAGTGGAGTTGGACGTTTTTTACGAATTTCGTCAGTGTACCATGCTTGGCAAACAAGTTGTTTTAAGCGGCGCATAATACGTTCTCTTTCATAATCCGCTAAATCATCATGATCAAGTTGTGATAAACAATTATTAATAGCGGTATAAGTATTAATCATTGTTCGGCGATTGATTTCAGTCGGATGTGCAGTAAGCACTAACTCAATAGATAAATTATTGATCGCTTGTTCAATTGTTTGTGGGGTAAAATTTAGATTCTTAAGTGATTTAAATAATTCAGTCATTTTTTTAGGGCTGCTAGATGCTTCCCCATGTGGTGAAATTCCATAATACTCAGCAGCAGTATTAACTAAGTTTAAAAACTGATTAAATGCACGTGCAACGTGGAGTAAATCTTGATCATTAAGATTTTCAATTAACTTAAGTAATTCGTTATGTGCTTGCTTGTTACCTTGTTGAGCAGATTTTGATAACTGCCTTATTTTTTCGACTAAATCGAATGTTTCATTTCCTGTTGCTCGTTTAATTGCATCGCCCAATAATGTACCTAGCATATTGACGTTGCTTCGCATTGAAGAGTATTGGCTATTCATTCTATTCTCTACTTGTTTATATTTTTCCTAAGTACCTTTAAGCTGTATGACCAAAATGACAATTTAAAGAAAAAGGTATAAATATAGGTTAATTGCTCAGGATATATACTTTATAACAATGTTGTATTGAATTTAAATAATAAAATTTTATAGTTTTTATTATTTCTATTGTTTTTATTATAGTTGCTAAAAATAAAACGCTGATTACCAAGTAAAGTTAATAAATTATTTAGAAAGAATTATTTGTATTAACACAACGTTAGTAAACTGTATATTGTCGTCGATTGGGTATATACTAATGCCATTATGAATAAGTATTGGATTATTTAATGATCGTTGTTTTTTATATTGCAGCGATAATAGCTGTTTTTGGCAGTATAAAGGTGATTTTTTGTAGACGAGTAGAAAAGGCAATTTTATATCTTGCTATTTCACTTTTTGCTTCGGCATTGATATTTATTCTGCTTGAAACTTATATTTCAGCTGTTTTATATATCCTCTTTTTTATTTGTGGTGGAATAATACTTTTTTGGGGTGTTTCTTTAAGGATTAATATTCGTAATGACAATGTTGAAAATAATAAACATGGAATTAGTCCTAAAATTTGGTTAGGTCCATTAGTTTTGGCATTTATATTATTGGTTGTTCTCATTTATGGTGTAGTAAGTACTGACTATTCACAGCTTAAAGAAACTCATGAATTAATGCACCAAATGTCAATATATGCTTATATTCTGATGATGGAGTTAGCTGCATTTTTATTATTAGGTGCAGTAGTTATATCTTATCATTTTATGCATCGGATGTTTTCGGAGAAATAACGTGATACCACTTATGTACGGGCTAATTTTTGCCTCTATCCTGTTTGTAATCGGGCTATTAGGTTTAATGATTAGACGAAATCTATATTTTTTATTGTTAAGCCTTATTATCATGAATAATGGTGTAATAACTGCACTTTTTGTTGCAAGTAGTTATTGGCAACAATCCGATGGTGAGGTTCTTGCCATTTTAGCTGTAACTACTGTTTTAGCTCAGATATGTGTCGGGTTGGCATTACTTGTCAAATTAATTTATCGACGTAAAAATTTTAACATTGATTCATTGAGTGAAATGAAAGGATGAATTTACTTTATTTAACTATCATTGTCCCATTGCTATCTTTTCTGATATTGGTCTGTTTTGGACGACAAATACAATCCATTAATGTTAAATTAATTGGGATCTGTACTATATTTATCATTTGTTTAATAGCAGCATTTTCTTGTATTGATTTTTCTACCAATACCGTACCTGACATGACACTCATTTATACTAGAAATTTATGGACTTGGTTTTCCGTCGGTGATTTTACAGTTCCGATTTCCTTAACTTTGGATGGTTTATCATTAACTTTTCTAGTACTAATTTCTTTCTTTGGTTTATTGATTTATTTCTTTGCTTCGTGTTATCTAAAATCAAAGGACGATATTTATACTTTCTATGCATATAGTAATTTACTCATAACAAGTATGTTAACAGTTGTGCTGGTTGATAATCTATTTGTGATGTTGCTTGGTTGGGAAGGTGTGAGTATAAGTACTTACTTACTTATTGGTATTTACTATAAACAAGCTCGTAATAGTTACGCTGCAGTTAAAGCATTTGTTATGATGCATTTAACCGATATTTTTCTTATCATTGGGATATTCTTACTGTATCAAACTGTAGAAACTTTAAAAATTAGTGATATTTTAATTAAAGCACATAATGATTTGGCTATTGATTCTGATATTATCTTTTGGATCACCATTATGTTGTTTCTTGGTGCTATGAGTAAGTCTGCTCTTTTTCCTATGCACACATGGTTTACAGAAACAAGATTAGCACCAATGCCAGCTATTGCATTATTACAGTCTTCTACAGTTATATTGGCAGGTGTTTATCTTGTTTTAAGACTAAGCAATTTGTTTATGATGTCTAGTGATACACTTTATGTAATGCTTTTATTTGCTTCTTTAACGGTTATATTTGCTAGTAGTGTTGCTTTAGTTCAAAATGACATAAAACGAATTGTAACCTATATTAATTTAGCTCAAATTAGTTACCTATTTTTTGCTTTTTCAACGCAAAGATGGAATTTGTCATTAAATTGTTTGATAAATTATTCTGTAACCAGTACGTTATTGATACTTGCTTCAGCAATTTTAATAAAACAATGTCAAGGTGAACGAGACATTAACAAAATTGGTGGCTTATTAAAATCTAATCCTTTGTTATACACTATTTTTCTGATTATAATGCTTTCACTTAGTGCTATCCCTTTTGTTTCCGCATCATTTTATATTAAAGGCGATATCATCTGGGGATTAATGGCACAAGATAGTTTGATGGCAGGTACTCTTGGTTTATTAGGAGTTTTATTATCGAGTTTAAATATTTGGCGCCTAATCTTTTTAGTGTTCCATCATACCCCTAAAATTGATCAAATTATAAAAATAAAAAGTACAAATTATTATCCAATTTTTATACTGTTGATATTTACTACTGCGCTATTTATTTATTTTCCATTGCCAATACAAGGGATAATTCCAATTGCCAATTTTGATACTCAAGGGCAATTACCATTTCGGCTATTACTAAGTGCAGTGACTTTATTAAGTTTGGTCATTGCCTATATTCTTTATGCACATCCTAATAGTGAAGTTCATGAAATACTTAATACTCCAATGATTAAGTTCTTGGGAAGATTATGTAAGAGCGATTGGCGATTTGATTTTGTCTTAAATAATATTTGTGTAAAACCGTATATCTATTTAGCGAATTTTCTAAAAAAAGACCCATTAGCGATATGGGATAATTGGATAATGCTTGGTATCAAGAAAATAAACTCATATATCGTTAGTTTAGAAAACGGACAGATACGATGGTATATGGTATCAATGGTTATAGGCAGCATTATTATATTAATGTTATTGATTTTCATTTAATAAAGGTGTGAACTTTCATGTTGTTATGGCTTGTCTTCTTACCTGTAATTGGCGGATTCATTAGTTGGTTATCTAATGTATTCTTACAAAGAATCGTAGTCTCAACCGATGTACAATTGCGTTGGCAACGTTTACCAATGATGGCTGCTTTCACGACTATATCAATCACGTTAATCTTAGCTATAATTTTATGGATAAATGCTATAAATGTAGAACCAGATTTAAGTTGGAGTAAAGAAGTTAATATTGACTGGATTCCATTACTTGGCATTCATTTTCATCTTGTATTGGGTGGTCTATCGTTGGTAGTAATTACTTCGACACTCTTTATTGTGTTATTAGTTATTGTTTATTCTAGTAAAGAAAACCTCAATAACGTTGGATTGTTTTACTTATGTGTATTATTTATGACATCAGCCATTATGATGTTATTTGTAATTACTGATCTCTTTTTAATGTTTTTCTTTTGGGAAGCTGTAGCTATTCCAATTTATTTTTTAATTACATTGTGGGGAAGACGTGATTTAAATTCTCAATTACGCTTCAATGGAGCTAGCAAATTTTTAATCTATACACAAATAAGTAGTTTATTAATGCTAATATCTATTGTTTCATTAGCATTGATTAATTGGGATTTAACAGGGCAGTGGACTTTTGATTATCAAATTCTAACTAAAACACCTATTTCAAGTAATACCGAATTTTTATTAATGTTAGGATTTCTAGCCGCTTTTGTTATACGTATTCCGTTAGTTCCATTTCATAATTGGTTTATTGAAGCGCATATTGAATCTTCAATAACCGGTTCAATGATGGTAAGCGGTTTATTGCTCAACACCGCAACTTTTGGTTTATTGCGTTTTGTGATACCACTTTTCCCTAATGCATCTTTAGCCATTATGCCTATTATTTCAATACTGGCTATGTTTACTGTTTTTTATGCTGCTTTACTTGCATTCAATCAAACTGATATTAAAAAATTAATTGCTTATATCCACATCGCTTTAATGGGATTTGTCACCGCAATTATTTATAGTGGTTCGGTGATAGCGTTTCAAGGTGTCGTTATTCAAATGATAGCCATAAATTTAGCCATCGTAGGTATGTTTATGATTAGTGGACTATTGGCTGAATGCTATTTAACGCGAAATATTAACCAATTTATTGGATTAAAAGAACAAGTTAGGTATTTATCTTCTTTTACCTTATTTTTTATGTTAGCTGTATTAGGCATACCAGGTACTGCTAATTTTGTTGGTAATTATATGATGTTATTAGGTAGTTTCACTTCATATTCTTATTATACAATTTTGTTGGTAATTGGTTTATTGTTACTATCAATTTCTTTAATTATTCGCATGCAGCCTATTTTTTATGGAGTAGTGAATAAAGTAGACATGACCAAGCATTTTCTAAGTAAAAAAGATATTTTATTATTATCTAGTTTATTGATTGCGCTTATTTTTATCGGACTATATCCTAAAGTAGTATTAGATTTATCTTATTCTACCGTCAACCAAACACAGCAGTATATAACAGCAGAACGAGTGGGAGAGTAATAATTTATGATAGCTTTATTGCCAATATTCATATTGAGCTTCGCCATAATTGTTTTGCTCATCGCGCTGTTTGTTTTTAAAGTAGGGACAAAAAGAAGCGCTATTTTAGCTATATCAGGATTAATATGCGCTTTAATTTGTTCTTCTATTTTAGGTTTTAATATTTCTTATAATACCCCAGTAATAACAGATATTAGTAGCGACAATATGCAAATATCTGTACCTACTTCACAAGATTCAAATGATACTGATTTATCAATAGAGTCGACTAGAGCTGTTGACACAGTACCAGCAGAGCAAGATATAACACCTACCGAAAATGAGCAAAATTCAGAGCCGACGGTTCAACAAAGTAATGATTTTGTAGCTCCTGATCAAAATGTTATTGATAACTCACAGGTTGATAATAATAATGAATGGAGTGCTCATCAGGTTACAGCGCTATTTACTTGCGATGGCTATGGATTACTTTATACCAGCTTAATTTTGATTATCTCAATTGTGGTTGCTTCATTAGCTTATCAATGGTTTGTTCAAGAACTTGTCGAACATGGTTTATTCTATATAATTTTATTATTTATGGCATTAGGTGGGGTAACGTTAGTTTATGCTAGCCATTTAATGTCGTTCTTCCTAGGTGTCGAATTACTTTCGATTCCATTTGTTGGATTAATCGGTTATCAATATATACAAACGCATGCATTAGAAGCGGCTATCAAATATATGATTTTATCGGCAATTGCGAGCTCGTTTTTGCTAATGGGTATAGCTTTCTATTATGCAACTACTGGTGAACTTACCTTTAGTGGTTTAAGTTACCAGTTATCAACAATGACTTATCAAAGTACATTATTACTAATTGGAATCTGTTTAATATTAGTTGGAATTGGTTTCAAACTCTCGCTAGTACCTTTTCAACTTTGGCTACCTGATGTTTACCAAGGTGCCCCAACAGTTGTTGCATTATTATTATCAACAGTAGGAAAAGTGGCAGTATTTTGTGCTATAGCAAGGTTATTTTTACTTGCACCGATTGTTAACAATGAAACAATTCGCATTATACTGGTTATTATGGCTTTTTGCTCAATACTATGGGGAAATTTGTTTGCTTTAATGCAAAGTAGCTTAAAGCGGTTATTAGCTTATTCATCCATAGCACATTTTGGATATTTATTGCTCGCTTTAATTGCAGTCCAATATCAAGTGCTAGCTTTAGAAACGATTGGCGTTTATTTAATTGGTTACATTCTTGCCAACATCTGTGTTTTGGGCGTTATCAGTTTAGAATCACACTCTAATGAATTGCAGGATCATGAAAACGAAGTCGATCTTTCAGGGTTATTCTGGCGTCGTCCCGTTTTAGCTTTAGCAATGGGGATAGGGTTACTTTCTTTAGCTGGTGCTCCACTTACAGCGGGTTTTGTTGGACGATTTCTTCTAATATTATTAGGTGTGACAGCGGAACTGTGGTGGTTAATTGCTGCTGTAGTTATTGGTAGTGCATTAGGACTTTATTTTTATGCAAGACTTATTCTCAACCTTTATATCAAACCAATTAATGATGAGCAATTGAATTATAATCCAGACATTAGATTAAAATGGCAAGATATAAAAATAAGTGAACTGCTAATAGTTCTTGCAACAGTTTTAACTATTTTATGTGGTGTTTATCCTAAATGGTTATTTAATTTAGTTAGTATGGCACAATATTTAACGGCTTAATTGTTTTTGCTACTGGCTATAAAAGATATCGGCAAGAAATAGTTAATAATCGATTTATTTATTGTGTTATAATTTTTCACTTTGATATTTTTATAAAAATTAAGAGGACCAATATGGACTTTTTTATTTCTAATGCATATGCAGCAGATGGCGCAGCTGCTGAAACAAACCCTTATTTTTTACCTATTATGTTAGTGGTGTTTGGGTTATTTTTCTATTTTATGATTATGCGTCCACAACAAAAACGCGCTAAAGCCCATCGTGAGTTAATGGCTGCTATTTCAAAAGGTGATGAAGTATTAACTAATGGTGGACTTATTGGTCGAGTATC
>CAMLIK010000069.1 GCA_946480175.1 uncultured Gilliamella sp. | reverse complement strand
TATCCCTTACCCAGTTCGGCACATCTTTAAGTTATGCAATGAACGAGAACGGCAAACAATACATGAAGAAGCGCTTTACTGTAGGAAATAAAACTAATTTAGAACTTAATTTAAACGCCAGTAAAGACTGGTTACCTAAAGCAGAAGAGACTAATTAACTTTTTGTTTGTCACTATTCTAACCGCCTGATTGGCGGTTTTTTTGTATAGTATGTACAGTTTTTTATAAAATTTTATTTTAATGGGGTGGTTAATATCTTTAACGCTCATGACGAAATTTTATGAGGTATATTAAGTGGTATTTGATGTAGAACCTAAAAACGATATCACAAGAGGTTAGCAAATAGCTTTTTTAAACGCGACCAATTCAATTATATTAATAATTTATCGCGTTTTATGTCATAGGTGACACAAATTTGTAACAAGCCCGATAAAATTTAGTTGACGCATTTAATTAGCATGCTTATTATAAGTATACTAATTAAATAAATAAGGATTATATATGAAAAAAATTTCTATTTCTTTTGAACTTCCAACCGTGTCCATGCCTCATAAAATTTGGCCATATTTTACTGACTTTTCATTAAGAAAACTTTGGGAAACAGATCTTGAAGAATTTACTATAACAGGTGAAATGAAAAGTGGAGTTAATGGTTTATTTAAACTGGAAAACATGCCTGCCATGAAAGTTGTATTATCTACCGTATTGATTAATAGAGAATTGACTGAAAGATTTGATATCCCAGATATTGGGGCTTTGTTTTTTTCTCATCAAATAATCGAATATTCAGATAATAAATATGCTATAAAAGCGGTAATTGAATTAGAACCGACAGTGGAATTATCAAATAAAGTTTGTTATGATTTTTTGAAGAATATTTCAAATGATATTATAGATAAAGCATTTTTATTAAAAGAGCTGGTAGAAAAATAAGTATGTCCAAAGATAATAGGTTTTCTTCTCAATTTAAACATGATTCGTCAGAATCAATGGGTTTTGTATTTATGAAAACCTATGCAGCTTGGCATAGTTTAATAAAAAATAGTTTGAAACAGTATTCAATAACTCATCCGCAATTTATTATTCTTACCACGTTGGCATATCTTTCAGAACATTTTGATGAAGTTACACAAGTAACTTTATCTCAACATGCTAATATTGATGTTGTTACAGTATCGCAGATTTTAGATAATTTAGAAAAAAAAATATTAGTTAAAAGAATTACATCAGTAAGAGATAGTAGAGCCAAATCGATTCAATTAACAGATAATGGGTATATTATGGTAAATAAAACTACTCCATTAGTAGAAAAAATTGATAATCAATTCTTTTCTTGTTTGGGCGAAGATATCACCTATTTTCATAAAATGTTATTAAAACTGTCATGATATTATAGAATAGATTAAACTTTAATAACTATCTATCAGCACTAACCAATTAAAATATTATCTAATTAGTATTCCTTTCGTTGTATTATCATAACAGTTATGGGGTAGTAAATATCTACACTCAATAGCTAAAACACCGCCTTTACTCATTTCTGTGCAAAACCGCGAAATAAAAGTATTTTTTGGGCTTGTAATAATCAAAATCATAAAAAATAAATAGCCCATTATTTAGCTAATCTAGTAATAAATTTTTACATCACTGAATTATGTATAGTAAAAATGTAGAGTTATGCAGAGTTAAAATGTAGGCCATACACAGCACAAACCCTTATAGAATAAGGCTTACAAGAAATGATGTATAGTATGCATAGATTTTTATAAAATTTTATTTTAATGGGGGGTAGTTAATTTCTTTAACACTCAAATTTGGGTACCGCCTCTTTAGACAGATTTTTACATCCGCGAAAAATCAACTTTAAATCAAAAATAAGTGAGTACTAAAAATACCCAAGTTTAGGGATCACTACAATTTATACAGCATAACAATCGAAATATAAGTAAAAAAATTTATTCGTTATAGTTGCAAGTATCTTATTTCCATCCTCTTGCAACACTACCTATTTCGTTTATTTCTAGTTTACTATCTGACTCAATCCAAAGAATGGTGAATGTTCCTGAGACATCATATTTTTTAACATTTTAATACTTATTAATAATTACATGAAATTATTAATATATTCCAGCTTACAAAATTGCAAATCATCATTCCAAATGAAATGGTAAAGAGCTGTATTAGGGATAGGTAATCCTAATTGAAATTTTCTAAATAATTGCATTTCGATTGTTCTATCACACTTGTCTTTGAATCCAAGTTGTTGCCATATATAAAGTGCTAACCACATTCCATGCCCAAAGATAATACTATTATTGGGAATATGTTCTAACTCTTGATTGAATGAAAATACTTGTTGATAAAATTCATTAAAAGTTTGTGCCGTTTCTCCATGTCTCCAATTAGGATCGGAATCTTCCCAATACTTTAATATGATAGGAATTCTTTCTTCACCATTAAGGCCATCTATGACTTTATGACACAATGTATTAAATTCATTTAAACAAGGTAATACTAATGCAGATAAATTATGTTTTTGCAGTAATGCTTCTGCTGTTTGTTGAGTCCTATAGTACTCAGAAACAAATATTTTTGTTGGTACTACATTCAGCATTTTAGCTATTTTTTTGGCTTGTTGAATACCTGTTTGTGTAAGATTGATTTCTTTGTTAGGTTTAGTTATACCTCCGATATTTGCTTCACTTTGAGCATGACGTATAAAATATATATTTTTCATATTACCTCATATTTATTTTTTTATTTTCTAATGAAACGTATTTTACTTAGAATTAGAAATAGGCGTTTACATAATTTTGTTGAGATAAACCAACCAATAATAATAAAAACCTATGCCAAAATAAAATAGATAGGATCTGGTATATTTGGGAATAATTCGTGTAATTGACATATTAGCCAAATAGCGAAACAGATTGGTCATAGAAAACTCCATATCAATTACAAATATAATTAACAATTTTGTTATGGTAACTTAATATACTACGATAAACATAGTATTAAAAACAAAAAACTATGACTATTGTAGTTTGCAGATAAGAGAAAACTTAAGCTAAGGCGAAAAATGAAAATAAGTATCACCATATTTTTGTGAAAGGCTAAAAAAACAAGACTAGAAAAAATTTTATAACAAAAAATGGGGATACAACCTTTATTGAAGAACCTACCGCAAAAATAGTGGCGTTACAAATAATGATGAATAAATTTGCTCCTAATAAGACTTTCTCTTTTACCGAAGGCGATGTTAAACCAATTAGCTTCATAAAAATTGAAGAATAAGCTTATACAGCTAAAAAACATTAAATTATAAAAGTTATATCAATGCTGGTAAAAAACTCTAAAATAAGTGAGTATTAAAAATATCCAATTCTAGGGGTCACTTTTCGTTTTAGGTATACGTTTAGGTATACGATTCAGTTTGTTGAAATAAAAAACTATTTATTTAGAAGCATTATAATGGCTAGGTTAAGATTCCGCCAGCCCACCAATTCACTATTCAGTAACATTCTTTTAAATCCTTTAAAACACATCAAAATCAATAAACACAAGGCTTAAAGCCTATTTTATTATTCATTAAGCACCAGTAAGATACATTTACAACCAGTAATTAATTGAAAAATAAAAATTTCTGAAGGTAGTCGTTTTATTAATGTTTAAAAAAATGGTTTGAATTTAAGAAAAGAGCATTACCGACGATTACGCAAAGGATACCTTTCGCTCGTTCGAAAAGGATGTCCTGCCCTGCCTTGAGAAAATGGCGATCACCGTGATTAAAGCACGCAACTTAATACAAATATTAGAGCCCATCGAAACCCATGGCGTGCTAGAAAACAAAGTCAGGCGCGCCTATAATCTAGCGACTTATCTTGAACAAAGAATTGAACTCATGGCTTGGTGGGGTAATTTTGACGAACCATGTAAGCAAAACTATAGTTCGAAGTAAAGTTAATAATCAATCCGTTTTAGCTGTTACCCAGAAATACTTACAACAAATATATGGTGAACACGATATTAATGGTTTTCTTAGATATTTGCAGGATAAAGGCATTTTATTAACACAAAAAGATTCTCGCGGTAATTCAAAGTATATAAGACAGATTAGGTATAAATTTAAAGGTAATAAAAATCGTAAAGCGATTGAAAGTAGATATTGTTTTATAAAATAAAAATATTAACAATTAAAGAAAATGTATTTTAAATAACTAAAACAGGATATTTTTTATAATATCCTATTTTGGGCTGAAAAAATATATTAATATGTTTAAATTGAGTTAATCTTTAGCAGAGTAAAACATAATGCATCATGATTCAAAATTTTATATAAAAGATGATTGCTTTTTGAGTACATTCGATATTGACGATGACGACTTAAGTATGTTTGAGAAAGATGAGTTAGATGACAATATCATTCTAAAAGCAGAAAAGGATGGTAAATTTTACTTAATAAAGTTTTGGCCTAAGAAAAAAAATGTGATTTATAACGATCTAGAATTATTTTGGCATCAAGAAATGAGGTTACTCAATCGGTTAAATGGGCTTGCCGAATCTGGTAACTATATCCCTAAACTATCTATTTCTTTTCAAGATGAGTATGGTTTTTATTTAGTTCTCGATACACAGGAACGTTTACCTTTATCTGAAATTTTAAGTGATTCTAGATTAAGTCTGAAACGGCATTGGATTAAAAGAATCTCTAATAATTTTAGCTATAGAATCATTTTTTGGAAAAATATACTACGTTTAGTAAAAGCAATTGGATTATTACATTCGCAAGGTATTTTGCATAGAAATATTGACACTAAATCGATTTTGATAGCATATGATAATGATAATTCAGACAATGAGTTTCAACTAACAGGTTTTGAATGGTCTATACGCTTATTAAATTTGATTAACAATCAAAATGATGTTATAGATGAAAAAACAACACATTCTTATTCTTTTATCCATGATTGGATTGCCTTAGGTAGACTAATTTGTCAGCTGTTACACATTGATTTAAATAAAATTGGCGATTTATCTTTGACGAAGTCTATTGTATTAGATAAAACAAGACTAACCATTCTAGAAATTAATCTTATTCGTGTTTTATTAAATAAAATACCGACACATTCTACGAATAATTTTACTTTCTTGGAAGCTAGAATTATTGAGGATAATATACAAAAAATTATTAATTCTTTAAAAGATTTAGTAAAAGATTCATCTAGTACCTATAATTTAGCATTGCACTTCGGATATAAATATGAGAACAAAGGCTCTAATAAGATTCGAGCATATTCTTTATATGATGCAATTGCAGAACAATATTTGAAGAAATATGATATTAGAATAGATGAAAATGATATAGATAAATTAGAAGACTTTATTAAAGTTGACCTTTCAGATTCCCCTTATCTACTATTTTGGGAGAAAGATGGTTTACAAAATCTATATCTTAAAGGTACAGAATTAATTTATAAAATTGAGAAATTTAAAATTAACCCACAATCACCAGAATCAACATGGGATATTGGATGTTGTAAGCTGGCTTATTTTAATTTTCCTTTTGCAGTCAAAGATGACACTACTTTTTTCAGTATGAAGAAAGGACAAATAAAATTGTTTTTGATTCAAGAAGCACGAAGATATTATTTTAATGATAAATCTAAATTAAGCGATGTCTCATGGTCTGAAATGATTGCCCAATTTGAAGTCAAAGATAGAAATTATTGTGATGAACATCAATTATTTGTTAAGAGTCTTGTGGCATGCCATTTAACTAATATAGCATTTGTAGTAGCTGAAAGCTTTCCTGTATATATCTGTAACATTGAAATTGATAATAACGGACACAATCGGATTACAATGAAATGTAGCCTGAATGAGCATTTAGAAAAATTATCTAAATCTTTAAAGCTCAGAGCTCCCTCCGTAAGGTTGAATGAAATACTTAAAGATTATGACTCTTTAGATAATGATATCGTCCATTGGAATCTAATGGAGGAAATTTCTTTTAATAAGGAGTTGAACGAATACCCTATTAAATATATAAAATGGTTTCAAAATGAAAATAAAGAAATTTTATATGTTTTTTCTTCAGAATATAAGCCTGCATCAAAAAATTATTATCTTGTTTCAAATTCAGTTAATGGCTCTATTCAACAATTAAAAAGACATTCAAAAATATTAGATATTATAAACCAACATAATGAATTAGTTGAAAATTTAACAAAGCCTGAAATAAAGCACTCCTATGATAATTATGATAAGAATATATTAAAGACATTAGACATATCAAAGCAAAATGCTTTCGATAAAATAATGAAAACATTACCACTTAATTTAGTCCAAGGACCACCAGGTGTAGGTAAAACATTTTTGGTAACAGCATTAGTTAAACAAATTTTTGATAAGAGTAGCAGTAGTAGAATTTTATTAACAGCACAAAGCCATGATACAGTTCAGCACTTATCCTATGAAATAAAAAAATTGTTTCAAGAAAATAGTTTTCCACCATTAATTTTTGAATGCAACAAATCAAGTCTCAAGAAAGATTTACCTCATCAAAATGAATTAGATTTTCAAGCAAAATATTATCTTTCACAGTTTACTAAGAGTAAGATATTTAATGATAGTCAATGTAATAAACAAAAAAAAGAAATTTTTTCATGCCTCTCAAGCTCTAATTCATATGATAGATATCCTATTATAAATCTTTTAATTAATTCTGCGAATATAGTATTCTCTACAACCAATTCAGATTATGTAGCTAGAATGATAAAAGACCGAGCACAATTTGACTGGACAATAACCGAAGAAACAGGTAAAGCGACAGGTTTAGAACTTGTAAGCCCTTTATTATTATCTCACCGTCGATTAATGATTGGGGATCACAAACAACTACCACCTTATAAATCAACAGAAATAAAAACAATATTATCTAACCCAAATTTATTATCAAATGCTATTAAGGAAGCTAGAAGAATAAGTAGTCATGATGTTATTGGTGAAACAGTAAAAGATTTTTTAATTGATTTAGACGACAATAATATTTTACTTGATGATATAGGTAGGGAGGCTACTAAAAATTTAATGCTATTTGAATCCCTAGTAACTGAAGAAGAAAGGCAAAATAAGTTATATTACGAAAAATTTGGTCAAAATAAGCAAAACTCATTTTTCAGTACCTTAGATTTTCAATATAGAATGCATCCTCATATTGCCGAAATAGTTTCAAAAACCTTTTATAACAATAAATTACTCTCTGATAAAAAAGTAACAGAAACATTTTTAAATCAGCGTAGTAATGTTTATCTAAGTACTCTATCTGAGCCTGACAATTTATCACCTATTATATGGATAAATACTCCTGATATTCAAAGAGTTAGAAGTAAAAGCGGTGACAAACCTTCATGGTCTAATTCTTATGAATCCAAACTAGTAGTTGAAGTTTTGAAACAATTAGAGATAAATAATATATCATCTCCAACCTTAGCAATATTATCTCCATATTCTGAACAAATAAATTCCATTTCTAAAAGAATCGTAAAAGAAAAAAATAAAAATGATAAATTTAATCATATAATAGATAAATTTAACTATCCTAATGGTCACTCGAATTTCTGCAATACAGTTGATAGTTTTCAAGGAAGTGAAGCGGATATAGTTATTGTATCTTTGGTTCGAAATAATTCAAGAGGAGCTCCAAAATCAGCATTAGGTTTTTTATTAGATCAACGTAGAATTAATGTATTACTTAGTAGAGCTCGTTACAAACTAATAGTTATTGGGTGTTATGATTTTTTAAAGGATTGGTCTGAAAATATTGCTAAAAGACACAATTTATCAAATTATTCTGAACAAGAATTTTTAGTTAAACTAATGGAAAATATTGCTATAGCAATAGCAGAAGAAAAGATAGTTTTAATATCTTCTGACAGAATTTATATTAGGGAGAAAATAAAATGAATGAGCAAATCCCTATTTATGTAATTATTCCTGTTTATGCGGGAACACATAAATTTCAAATAATAAAAAAAAGCCCATGGGGTGTTTTAGACCATTTTATACTTTCTTTCTTAGCTAAGACGCCTTCATCATTGACAAAATTATCATATGATTCTAATTTGCCTAGTCAGATTATACTGCAAATCATCATACCTTTTATGAAATTGGGCTGGGTTGAAATAATCCAAAATAAAAAAGAATATTTATTACGTTGTACACCATTGGGAATGGCTATTACAGATTATGACGAGTTACCTACCATTTATGAACCTTATTTCTCAATACGTTCTTTTATTATAGATCCGGTGACAGGGGGATGTTATCGATCAAGTAAAAAACAAAAAGGATTTGAAACATTTTATGAATCAAGATTAAAAGATGTTTTGAGTTCAAAGCAGAATGTTATTAAATTGAAAGTAAATAATCAATTTTTTGAACCACATCTTTCAGATATTTATTCCTGTATTGCAGAAAAATACGAAAAGATATTAGGTTTTGAGAGTCGTTTACAAGAAAAACCATATAGAGAGAATCGTCGTTATTTATTAGCAAAAGTAGATGAATTTAATACTATTTCAGGTATTCCTGAAAACATATCACAAGAATTATCAACAAATATATTGGAGCTAGTAAATAAACATAGAGATTACCTAAAAGTTACACAAAATATTCGTACTGAACCGCAAAAAACGACACCGAAGAGTTATCAGGTTAATGCGCTTAGAAAAAATTTTTGTACACATATATTATCTGAAAATCAAATGTTTTTAGTTATAGGTGGCAATAAACATTTTGAGCACTTAAAAGATATGATTTTGAATGCCAATTCAAGGCTTATCATTCATTCAACATTTATACACTTTGATACTGAATTATTCAAAGATATTTTAGAAATGTTAAAGAATGCAGCTAAGCGCACAGTTAAAGTAGATATTCTATGGGGGCAAGGACAACCATCTGAACCATCAGATAAATTTTCCAAATATAAATCAGCTTTGGAGAAAATTGAAAAAATCAATCTTGAATTTGAACAAGAAGGTTTAAGTTCATTAATTAGATTACACATGGATTCAACCAATTCTCATATTAAGTTTTTATATGCTGATCATAACAAGAAAGGGGATTGTGTTACATTGGGTTCATGTAATTGGCTTGCATCATCTTTTAACCGATTTGAAGTTTCAACTTGTTTTGTAAACACTTCAATAATAAAAGATGTTATAGATATAGTCAGTGTACTCGTAAATTGCAAAAATAGAGTTTCAACCGCTCTAAGTAAGGATTTAGCATCATTAGCTAATTCAATTGGTGAAAAACATCACTATCAAAATATTGAGCACAGTGATTCTTCTTCGGCAAAGGTCGTTTTAAAATCAGAACACGATATTTATGTTAGGCAAGCGAGAGATAAAGCTAAAAAAAAGGTTTTTATTTGTAGCCATCGAATTAACCATAACGTTTATCGTCCAATTATAACTCCTATAAAAACATTGATAGAAACTAAACCAGATATTGCAGTTAATGTTTATTATGGGCTCCCTAGCGATGGTATGAAAAACAAAGATGTAAAAAACATATCATCAGATACAACCAAAGAAAAATTAGTTTTCAAAAAGTTGGAATCACCAGAATTAATTCATGCTAAAATACTTTTATGGGATGAAAAAGATATAATAGTAAGTAGTTTGAACTGGCTTTCAGCTTCACAAGCAACTACCTATATTGAAGATGAATATGATGAATTAGGTATACACATATCTTCAACTGTGATTGTGAATAAATTTAGAGAAGCTTTTAAAGACATATATAATATTGATATTTAATTTAGTTATACGTTTGGTTATATTTTAAATTTGTTAAATTATAATCTTATTATTAATCATGCTGGTATCTCTTTAATTCAACTGACGCCAGCCCCCAACTAAAAATCAAATAATTAAAAATTAAAGCGCTGTTTCTATATATAAATCGACTACACACGAACTATATTAATACCCAGAAATGCACATAATTTATGCATGCCGTTATTTTCATTCGAACTAACCCACTGAATTTCATGCCAATAATTTACTATTTAATGACTTCCTTTTAAATCCTTTAAAACATATCAAACCAAAAGATAACATTAGCCTGTATTTGAAAATATATATTTCCAAGTGCAAAATAAATTGCACCTATAATAATATTACTTACCATCTAACTTAAGTTTTAAGGCTGTTGCAAATTTTGCAGAAATTCCCATTTAGGTTTAATATAAGTTCGGTATTAATAATAAAAACATATCAATCTATTATTACTTAAATCTAAGTTATCTATAATATAAAAAAGGATATTTATGAGACGCAAAGATAGAGAAATAACTAATCTTGATGAAGTGATCGATATTTTAGAGCATACTGATGTTATTCGTTTAGCGATGAATAATGGCGATTTTCCGTATATTGTTCCTGTCAATTTTTGTTATGAACTAACAACAAATAATCAGCTTATTTTTTATATTCATGGCGCAAAAGTTGGTACTAAAGTTGAACTACTCAGACAAAATCCTTTACTTAGCTTTGAGTTAGATACAGGGCACCAGTTAATTACTAATGAAAAAGCCTGCAAATATTCCTTCAATTATGCCAGTGTTATCGGCAATGGATATGCAACCTTTATTGAAGAACCCACCGCAAAAATAGCGGCGTTAAAAATAATGATGAATAAATTTGATCCTAATAAAACTTTCTCTTTTACCGAAGGCGATGTTAGACCAATTAGCGTCATAAAAATTGAAGTACACGCTTATACAGCAAAAAAACATTAAATTATGATGACTATATTATTATGGTAGAAATAATAAAGAAAACTTAAAATAATGATATTGATACACGAGTTTTTAAACATTTAGTTATTAACTATCAGTAATAAGAAAATAACACAAAATAGGTTAAAGACTCGTAGTTTATTTGGTGCATATGTTGAATATACAATAGTAAATAGCTAGTTATAAATACTCAATTCTATAGGTCACTTTTCATTTAGATATATAAACAATTTTAATAAAATAGAAATCCAGTATTTACAAGTTTTTTAATACTTTTGTTAAGATTTCGCTGGCTGAATACAGATCTAGCCACTCTCACGAATTAAATAATTCTCGGATAAAGCTTAACTCTGGATTTACCT
>CAMLIK010000068.1 GCA_946480175.1 uncultured Gilliamella sp. | reverse complement strand
TGAAAACCGGCGAGGGGCGACCCTCCCAGAGTTCGAATCTCTGCGCTTCCGCCATTTATTTTGGTGGTAAATTCCAGTATTGTCAAAAGAAGTCCATTCAAACCTATATTATCAAGGGTTGGAGTGGATTTTTTTTGCTTTTAATTTTGTTATCAATTCCAGACTCATCCAGACTAACCCATTTCAATCCGCGCTTAAAAGGCCCAACAAAACGTCCAATGAAAAATACTCGAACTGTTTTGTATTTTTTATTAAATCCGATTATCTCTCTGCATAATTCAACGCATTAAAAAAATGTTGGGGGATTGTTCATGGCAAGGTTAATTGAAAAACTGACAACATTATCTGTGAAAAAAATAAATATTGAGCCATAAAGGATGTCCTTACGATAATGCTGTTGCTGAAGCGACATTTAAGACAATTAAAACTGAATTTGTCAAAAATGAGATATTCACCAATACTAATGAACTACGACAACGTTTTTCTGCTTATGCATATTGGTACAATAACAATCGGCTGCATTCATCATTAGGCTATTTGACGCCGATGGCATTTAATAAACAGTTACCCCTTAAGGTTGATCTATTTTACAATGAAATTGATAAAATATACCAAATTGGTGTCATAGGTTATGGCAGTATATTTCCAGCACCACAGAGTTGTTTTGTTCTTGAAGAAATAATTTTTAATCTAAAAATTATCCATGATATAGACATAAAAAAATAATAATCCCTTCACTTTTTCCTTGCGAACTTTCTGTAGAAAACCTAAATAAGTATCTGAAAACAGAAATGACTACTCAAATAATTGTAATGCAAGAGTTTAGAGAGTTGGGTTATCGCTTATTTAAAGGTAGTGTGAGAACAGATATTAGATGCGCAGAAAAAAATCAAATAACAGTTCATTGTTATAATAAAAATAATCGTAGTGAATTAATGTTTTTTTATGATTTATATATAAAAACCATGAAAAAAGTTAATGCTAATTATTGTATCAGTTTGTCTTTAATCGAAGATTTGCTTAATGATGAAAGAAATGCAGAACTATATTTAGCTTACTATAATGGCAAAATTGTATCAGGTAGTATTATATAAAATCAAAAAATAATATCTTTTATTGGATAAACGCTAGTGATAGTGTTTTATTGAAATTTAAACCAAATCATAAAGTACTCTCCCATATTATTACTAAACATTTAGATATTGATTATATCAACTTGGGGGTTTCACATAGTGATACATTAAGACAATTTAAAAAAACATGGGAAGCTAAGGATTTTAAATATTATGTGTTTGAAAAATCATTTTAAATATTATCGTTTGTTAAAAAATTAATTATTAGTTCAATTAACTAAGGAGTAACTATGAAATCAGTATTTTTTATACCAACAAATAGAAGTATTAAAGATAGTGTTAGTAGTTATATTAAGGAGATTTTATACGCAAATGATGTCTTGCAAGTTAATATTCCTTTAATTGTAGTTGAAACCAATGAATTTTCATCTATAGAAAATAATGAAATTATTAAATCATTAAAAAATCAATATCCAAAATTGAATATTCTACATCTATCTGTTGATGTACAGAAAAAATACTTTAAGTCACTTTTCAAAGGTATGGATGATGATTTCTATAAGATTTTTACTTATACAGGTACCGATTATGCTACTGCTATGAATAAATTAGGTTTATTTGCGTGTTCAATGGGGGCTAACGCCTATCATAGAAGAGATTCTGATACTTGTTTGTTATTTGATAGAAGGAGTGAAGCTAGGGAAGTCTATCCAATTGAGTATGAGTTAAAGTATTTAGGTAAACCAATAATGGAAATAGTTAATGACTTGGATATCAAAAATCTTAAACAAGATATAAACAATAAAAGACGAATACTTGTGGTTGGTGGGAATTACTTAGGTGAGTGGAATCTTGATGTAAAAGATTTTGCAAAAGTGTCGTATGACTATGTTTATAAAATATATGAACTACTTGGTTTTAAATCTGAGCATATTATTGATATTTGCGATGATATATTCAAATTAGAGCAACCCGTTCCTCAAAATGATGTTATTTCCTTAGTTACTTCTGTTGACGATGGGTGTAATCCTGACTGTGGTAATGTTAGTGTCTATCGACTATTTGAGTTTCTACCAAACTTACCTGGTAAAAATACATTAGCAGCAGATTATTTCGCTTTTGATACCTCGACTGCATTAGGCTACCCATCTGTACATCATACTAGACCCGTGTTTCATGAATATCATGATGAAAGATTTGAGTATGATAAAAAACTAAAATATTGGTATGGGATGTTAAAATTTGCAGATTATTTTTCATTATATGGAAGTATCTATAATGATAAGCTTATTGATAACTTTTGTGATTATGATGATTGCTTCGTTTCTCAACAAATGTATGAGTCTCTTTCTGAAAAAATAGCATCATTTGCTTCTAATGATACTAAAAGAGAAGAGCATATAATCAGAATTATTGATGAAGTATTATTAAAATTCGATGAAAATTATTCAAAGATAGGACAAGAATTAAGGAAAGTCACTGCAAAATGTATTGCCGAATGTAATGAAGAATACTTCTTACACGTTAAACTCTTAAAAAACTGGAGTAAAATCATAGTACAGGCCAAGAACATTAGTTTAATGGATTTTATTGTTGATCATTAAGTAAAATTAATATGCTGAGGTGCTGTTATGAACAATACAAATAATAGAGAATTTGAAATTGCAATAATAGGAATGGGGTATGTCGGTTTACCTTTTTTCCTTGAATTTTCTAAAATTTATAAAACAGTAGGTTTTGATATTGATAGCAAAAAAATTGAGAGATTAAAAAACATATAATACTTCAAATATGACCTACTGTAGCGATGATTTACTTAATTCTAATTTTTATATAATTGTTGTTCCGACTCCTATTGTTACAAGGTATAAAATTTCGTTTCCTAAGCCAACGACTTATAATGCTTCGAGAGTCAGAATTTAAAATAGACATTTTTTTTAAATAAAGCTAATGTGTTTATTCCAAACAGTTCCTGGGGAGCAAATGGACGAGGAGAGACACAAAACAAAGTTACATTATGTGTTTCAGCTAACTCTTTAGCAACTTGGCAGCCACTAGCACCATCACCAATTATTGCAATATTTTTTGAAGACAGTTGTTTTCGATTTTGATACTGATCTATTGTCAGCTGCTGTATCTCTACTGGAATATCTCTGGAAATATCAAGAACATTAACTTTCTGATTTGCCCCTGTTGCATTGACCAAACACTTTGCTTGAAAAGTTTCTCCATCTTGAGTTTTTAAACAATAAATTTGATCATTATATTCTACAGAATATACATTTTTATTTAGCAATACAGGTAATTTGTTATGTTGAGCGTAAAACTCTAAGTAATCAGCCACTTCATGCTTATCTGGATACCCTTTTTGATCACCCGCCATAATTAAATCTGATAGCTGATTCATTGCTCTTGGTGTAAACAACCGCATACTATCTGGTCATCTACGCCAGACGTCTTCTATACGTTCATCTCTTTCTAATATAAGAACAGTGATATTTTTTTAGTCAGAAATGATGATAAACACTGTCCAACTTGTCCAGCACCAATGATTACACAGTCGTAAGTCATGAATTTTATCCTCTAATTGATATATGTTGGGTGAGCGTATATCAATTCAAAGGTTATTTAATTGAATAAACTAGCTATATTAGATTTCTCATTCTTTTTTTTAAATGAAAATAATTGTCAAAGAATAAATAACTATTTGAAATATAAAGAGTTAAATAAATCAATGATTTTTTCATAAAATGAAGTCAGCTTATTTGTTCAAGACAATATTACTCACCCATTTATACAATGCGGTTAACTTTTCACAATCTAATAACCAAACAAGAGATGAAGTAACATAATGGAAAATAATATTGTTAAATTATATAAAGATATACAACAACAGGGGTTTGACCCATTAAAGCTTTTGATTGCTTTTGATTGCTGATGTTGATAAATTATATAGATTATCAACATCAGAACAAAAAGAGTTAACGCTATGTTTAATTAAGGATATAGTTGTACATCATTTTGAAAATAACCCCTATTATAAAAAACTTTGTGAAGAGCAGGGTTTTGTCCCTTCTGATGTTAAAGTTTTCGATGAATTAACCAAAATTCCATTGATGCCGGTTTCGGTGTTTAAATCTGGAGATAATTATGAGTAAAAATGTGTCGAGCAGTGCATACAAAAATATGATCAAAAAAATTCCTTTAGGTCGTATAGGTTCAACCAAGGAAGTGGCTATGTCTGTGAATTTTTTACTCGGCTGTGGGGGTAATTATATTACGGGTCAAACTCTAGTTATTGATGGTGGAATGTCTGCTTAATGAAACAGCATTTTGTGATGCTGTTCATAGAAGCAATGATTAAAATGAAAGATGTAAATGGAGTGTACGATGGAAAACAACACCGATGGACGACAATTAAATAGTTTAAAACGATATAAAAAATTGATTATTTTATCTGTTATTTTCCTAGTTTCAGGGATAGGATACTTCATTTTTTGGTACATGTTTTCTCGGTTTACAGAATCTACAGATAATGCGTATGTTATGGGAAATCAAATTCCAATTCATACTCAAATAAGCGGAGGAATCTCCTCCATTTACGTTGATGATAATGACTTTGTGAGAAAAAAAGATGTTATCGCTCAATTAGAATCAATTGATGCTGAAAATAATTTTAGTTATGCAAAAAATGAATTAGCCAAGGTAATAAGAGAAATTCAACAGATCAAACTGACAACTGAAAAATTGTCAGCAAGTATTCAATTAAAGCAAGCGACATTAGATAAATTAGAAAAAGATTTAGCTCGGAGAGAAGGCCTTTGGTCTCGTAATGCTATTTCAAAAGAAGAAATAGAGCATGCTAGGCAAGATGTATTAATTGCGTTAAATGACTTAAAAATTTCCAAGCAAGAGTTAGAAATTAATAATGCCCTATTAATGCAGAATTCATTATTAGAACAACCACGTATTCAGCAAGCTATTTCTAAACTAAAGGAAGCTTGGCTTAACTTAAAACGAGTAACAATTGTTTCCCCTGTCACTGGATATGTTTCGAGGCGCCAAGTCCAAGTTGGAACACAGGTTAATAGAGGAGAACGATTATTAGTTATTGTTCCTTTGGATCAAGTTTGGGTAGAAGCTAACTTTAAAGAAGTTCAATTAAAACACATTCGAATAGGACAAAAAGTTAAGTTAACTAGTGATTTTTATGGAGATGATATTAAATTCGACGGGGTGATTACAGGAATTGCTATGGGAACGGGAAGTGCATTTTCGTTATTACCAGCACAAAATGCAACAGGAAATTGGATTAAAGTAGTTCAGCGTTTACCTGTTCGTATTGAATTGAATAAAGAGCAAATTAAGGAATATCCATTACGGGTAGGGTTATCTATGTATGTAACAGTGGATACCAGTGATGTAAGTGGAAAATTACTTACTGATATTTCACCTCAAGAAATTAAATATCAAACAGATGTACTTGCTTACGACTTAGATGAATTCGAGCAACTAGTACGAGAAATTATGCAAAATAACTTAATTTTAGAGAGTAATATTCAGTGAATCATAAAATGTCACCATTATATCTATCAGGTGCAAAATTAATTGGGCTTATTGTTGCATTGGCAACAGTGGCCTTCTTACAAATTTTAGATTTAACAATTGCCAATGTAGCTCTCTCTACTATTGCTGGAAACCTAGGAACATCAAGTAGCCAAGCAACATGGGTAATTACATCATTTGCCGTATCCAATGCCATTTCAATTCCTTTATCTGGATGGCTAGCTAAGTACTTTGGGGAAGTTAAGTTATTTTTGTTTTCAATTTTGTTGTTTGTATTTGCTTCTTGGTTATGTGGTGTCTCCAACAGCCTTGAAATGTTAATTATTTCACGAGTACTACAAGGTGCGGTTTCTGGACCAATTATTCCTCTTTCTCAAAGCTTATTATTAGCTAACTCTCCAGATTCCAAAAAAAATATGTCTTTAGCAATATGGTCGATGACTATTATTATTGCTCCCGTCTGTGGACCTATTTTGGGTGGATGGATAAGTGACAATTTATTTTGGGGCTGGATTTTTTTACTAAATGTGCCAATTGGTCTAATAGCATGGATAAGTATTAGAATATTATTAAAAGGACGAGAAACAGAAATAAGTAAATCTCGAATAGATACTATCGGGCTTGCTTTATTAATATTTGGTGTTGGTAGTTTACAGCTTATTTTAGATAGAGGGAAAGAACTGGATTGGTTTAATTCATCTGAAATTATTATTTTATCTGTGATAGCGTTAGTAACACTTTCTTTTTTTGTTCTTTGGGAAATGACATCGAATCATCCTATTGTTGATCTATCTTTATTTAGATCAAGAAATTTTACAGTAGGGACGATTTGCATAAGTTTGGCATTTTTGCTACATATAGGAACATTAGTTATGCAACCACAGCTATTACAACGAGTTTTTGGTTATACTGCAACGTGGGCAGGATTAGCATTGTCTCCCATCGGTTTAGTTCCTATCGTTCTTGCTCCAATTGTCGGCCGTTTGGTTCCTTATTTAGATATGAGGAAGCTTGTGACTTTTGGTTTCATTGTTTTTGCTTTGTGCTTTTTTTGGAGAGCTTACTCGTTTGAGCCTAATATGGATTTTTCGAGTTCTGCATGGCCCCAATTTTTTCAAGGATTTGCGATAGCTTGCTTTGTTATGCCTTTGAATATAATAATTTTAACTGATATACCTTCGCACAAGTTAGCGGCAGCAGGAAGTTTATTTAATTTTTTTAGAACATTATCTACTTCCATTGGTACTTCTTTAACAAATTCATTATGGGAACATCGTGAAGCAATTCATCACAATCAACTAACTGATCTAATGAATCAAAATATACAAACGCTAGAATACACATATCAGCAGTTTCAGTTGCAAGGTTTTTCTGAAACTCAAGCTTCGGCAAAACTAGCACAAAATATTACTAATCAGGGGCTGGTAATCGCAACCAACGAAATTTTTTGGCTATATGGAATTATTTTTCTACTATTAATCATAGTTGTTTGGTTTGCAAAATCAACCATTACATCAAAGAATGAAATAGAAAAATAGTTGGTTAGATAAGTACGTAAGTCATAACAAGATTATGATATTTTGAAAAATAAAAATGAACTTCAAAAACTTTATTGATCGGATTACCTACATGTAATGTACATGCTTTTTTCTTTGTTTATAGCTATGCAAAAAATATCTTCATATGAAAGTGTAATACCAGTTGAGCTAAATGCCTTATATAAACGCTCTTGGGCTGAAAATAATAAAGTAATGTAATGTGTTATGTCCATTATCATGTCACCTGGGAGTAGGGCATTTTAGGATCGTTTGACTTAAATCAATTGCTTTTTGAGTGGACATTATTTTTTCTATATCAACTCTTATGCTTTGAACCTCATTTGAGTGTTTTATTGTAACCGCAGTTACAAAATTATTAGAGTGAGATATTGAACCAGCTATGTTTTTAGGCCATAAAACGGCTCCGTTGGAACTCTTTAGTCTCCAGTAATATTCTCCTCCATCACGCAATAAGTTTTCTAATGCCGTAGCAGAACACACTCTACCAGCTAAGAACTCTATTTTTCTTCTTACTGGAAAGTATTGAATATCTTTTTTTAATTTTAATGGTAAATCATCAAAATTATTAATATTATCTACTGAAAAATGGCAAAAAGATTGCGGAATATTTTGAGATCCTATAATAAAGTTTTTGGTGATAGGTTTAAAATAGCCAGAAATACGTTTGGATTGTTCTTGATTAACTTTATACATGATATGTGCTATCCTTTAGTTAGTTTAAGTTAATCGAATTACGTATATATAGTCTTTACATATGGTTTATGTTACTGTTTTTAATGACAAGGATGTTTATTTAGCAAGGATAAAATATCATGTTAGACAATGATTTGTTAGTTAAAGTGCACCGACAAAATTTATCTACATTGCTTTTTATAAACAATATCACGACGGATTGGCATCGTCACCCTTCTCTTCAATTGACAATATCATTGCACAATATGTCTTTTGAGTTAGAAACACCAGATGAAAAAAAAGATGTGTTTGGTTTTATTATTCAATCAAATGTTCCCCATAAACTGAGCGCACCAGATGTCTGTTGTATTAATTTGCTTATTGGCCCAGAAGATCCCTATTATCACTTATTATCGCATTTTACTGAAACTAATCCTGTTTATTTTCTTACTAAAGAAGAAGCATTAAAAATTGCCAGTTATTTTATAAAATCTGTTACTATTAGCCAACCATTTGAGCTTTATCATATCTATAAGTTATTATGTGAGTCAGATCCTAATTGTTCATGTGATCAAGATAACCGCATTAATAAAGCAGTCTCTATTATTTCATCATTACCCATAAAACAAATTTCATCGAGGGAAATCGCCGAAAAAATACACCTTTCTGAAAGTCGCTTTCTTCATCTTTTTCGTTCTGAGTTGGGTATTAATTTCAGGGGTTATCTATTGTGGAAAAGATTACAGGATGTAATTGATATACTCGACTCCCCTACAACACTGACAAAATTAGCCAGTGATATGGGATTTTCTGATTCGGCTCATTTTAGCAGAACATGTTTATCTAGTTTGGGTCTGAGACCATCACAACTGAAACGAGCTTTAATAATTGATAATAATAACATTATGTGTGGAAAACATTACTGTTTGTACAGCGTATTTCAGGCATTACATACCTAAAATACACTGTATTATCGTTTATATACTACTAACTGAATATAAGATTCTTCGTTTCAGAAATATTGACCAAAGATTGCATTTGATTAATCGCAATACCATTGAGTTGTATCAAGCGTTCGCAAGCACTGATACCTTGATGAATTAAGACTTAGTTAATACTTTGCAGATTAGATAAAACGACTAATTGCTCTAATGTAGCAACATTACGTATGTTTCCTTTTTTGATCAGGATTGGCTTGTCGCCATTGTGCTGCTGTCATACCAAACAAAGCCATATTCAGTAAGTCTGCTTCACTGGCATACACTTTCCCTGTCTGTGCATTTGTTAATTGTATCGGAATCAAGTGTTCTTTAATGGCATCTGTATGTATGCGGTAGTTGACCTTTGCCAAAGTACGTTGGAAATTCCATTCCAGTGACATTGCTTTGACTTCTTCATCTTTAACTCTATGAAATTATTTAATTAGATAAAGCTTGAATTCAGAGCTGAGCCATGAGCCGAACTCAAAAGCAATATCTTTATGGGCATAAGTACCTCCGTAACGACCTGCCTTGGCTTGTAGGCCAATAGCTCCGATGACATCACTCCATTTCACAGCAAAGAGGTAGAAACTGTTTCGACCTGCTTCATTTTTAATTCCCTCGAATTCGAGGGAATTAAAACAGGAGTTATTAATTTTTTCCCATACACCTAAAAATAGTACTGTGTCTTTATTTTTCAGCCATTGCTCAATTAAAGCACTACCACCCTCAAAGTTTTTCAACATATCAGTCAGTGAAATATAATCTTGCTCATGATTGTTTGTAATCGTAACAGGTATTCCTTGCACCACAATACTACGGCTTTTCTTGGTGTTTCCAATTGGCACATCAAAAACGCCTAATAGGTTTGATTGGTTCAACTTTATCAGTATATTTAACAAACTCAACAAAGAAAAGCTAAAATAGTTAGCCAATAAATAATTTGAGACACTCAAAATTTAGGTTTAACTTTGATTAAAAATAATATTATTTTACTCAAAATAAGTTCTATATTTGAACATCCAACGAAACGTCCAATGGGATTTTATGGAAATTTTTTAACGTATAAATATGATTAATAATCAATATTATAGATTTATTGACGGGTGGATTTTATTTTTTCTGCGCTTCCACCATCTGTTAGCTCGCTGATTATAGGGTAAGTAAAACTATATTTAATGCCTATAAGTGCACGGTCAGATTACACCAAATCAATACTCCAATTTAAAATTTATTTTTCCATAACTATATACTTACTTTTTTATGAATTTCATAGCTACTTTACTATCTTTTTTCCTTAAACTAACACATCGATCGTTTGGCCATCTTGATCAACGGCTCTCCACAAGTAAACGCGTTTACCATTGATTTTACAAAAAACTCTTCCATATCAATATGCTCACCATCACGTTTGATGTGTTTAATTCGTTTAGCATAAAGTTTTCCAAATTTAAGGCATCAATAACGAATGGTTCCATAAATCACAGAGATACCTTTTTGTATCATGACGAGTTCAATATCGCGACAGCTTAACGTAAAACGATAATTGAGCCACACATAATGACTAATAATAGTGGCTGAATAACGATGACTTAAATAGTATTACTTGTTTTCATCTTCACGATTCTACAAAAGATGAGTTAGTTTGACAGTATCCATTGAAAACTAACACCAACCAAGCTTAGCAAGAAAAAAGTGCGTAAATTTAAATCATTAAAACAAGCCCAATTATTCTTATCATATTTTGGTAATATTTACGATCGTTTCAATTGTGCAAGAAACTTATGCTTAGTTAAAACCTTTCGAATTTTAGTTGAATGCCGATTTAAGGAATAAGGTATAATTGCTCAAATTGTACCTAAAATTCAGAATTTAAGGTTAGCTATCAAATAAAGTTCGCCGTTAAAAGTTAATTTGACAGAACCTTATAAATGCAAATTACATAGTTAATCTTATAATTCAAATTAACTTTTACTCATCATAATCTTCTGTACGAATCACCTTAATATACTCGGGTATTGGTGGCGCTTCGCGGTAAAAAGTGACCCATTTAGCTCCTTTAGGGGGTTGTTGTTTATATTGGGCGCTGTTGATATCAACATAAAAATTTGGTGAATTTTCATCTCGATAGGCATAAAATTTATAAAACTCAGCTTCCATATCCACTCGCTTAGGATCGGCATAGCCCAATGTGGCAAAAATTTTATCCGCAATGTGAGAGGCTTTACCGGAGAAACGTTTATGTAAAAAATAGACAAACAATATAAAGGAAAAATATAAAATTATTGTTTCTATAAAAGAATCTCCAAAAAAAGAACTATATTTTGAGATCTGTATACTAATTAAGTCAGAAATAGTTATCCCAATAAGAAAAAATGATGCTAATAGGACTGCAAATTTTAAAGCACTTTTATTTACCGCTTTTGTTCCTTTAGTTGCCCAAGGATGTAACCACAGTCGATGATCAATTAATCGACGTAGTGCAT
>CAMLIK010000067.1 GCA_946480175.1 uncultured Gilliamella sp. | reverse complement strand
TTAGATTTAATGTATAAATATTATAAATCAATATATTAAATAAATTTATCAATATAAATACAGTTTTAAATTAGCTTTATTTATTACTTTATTATAAATAATTAAATTTTAAATTCGAAAAATAATAACTATCAATAAATTAATTATTAAATTGATTTTAAATGGAATTATCATTTATTTATTATTTAAATTTTGAATGTTTATTATATTTTCAATTCATTTTTTAAATAAAAAATACCACATCTAAGTGGTATTTTGGTTGAAGTGCGATCTGATTTTAATCTAGAAACAGACTTATTGATCGATTTTAGCTTTTATTTGTTTTACGTGAATTAATTGCAAACTGACGACGTCCGCCTGGTCTTGGTACTAAGTCACCCAACATAATCTCATAACCACCGTCAACAACTAATTCAGTACCATTAGAATAATCTGAACGTTTACTGGCTAAATATAAAACAGCATTAGCGATATCAATTGTTTCACCAATACGACGACTTGCAATCATTCGCGTACGCCCTTCTTCTACTTCTTTATCTTCATAGAATTTTTTCGATAATGGTGTTTTAACAAAACAAGGGCAAACAGCGTTACTACGTATACCAAATTGTCCCCATTCAGCGGCAATTTGCTTTGACAGCATTGAAATAGCAGCTTTTGTTGGGCTATATGCACCGCTGTAAGTTTCTGGTGTATGCGAAGCAACAGTTGAGATATGTACTATTCGACCTGATTTTTGTTCGATCATCATACGACCAAAACGTTGAGACATTAGGAAGTAACCTGTCATATTGACATCAATGGTCAGTTGCCATTCATCAAGGGGTAAATCTTCTAATGGACAGAATTTTAAAATTGCCGCAGTATTAACCAATACATCACAGCGACCGAATTGTTTTTTAACCAAGGTAACAGCATCATCGACACTATTTTCATCAGTCGTATTACAAGCTAGGCCAATCGCTTTAATACCGTATTGTTTAGCTAATTCAGTAGCATAATCTTGGCATTTATTTCCATCAAGATCGATTAGTACCAAATTTGCTTTTTGTTTAGCAAATTCTCGGCAAATTTCAGCGCCCATGCCACCAACCGCCCCCGTGATAACGCAAATATCACCTTCTAAACCTAACCAATTGTTATTCATATAAACTCCTAATATTATCTTTATATTAACCGTCGATTAAAACGATTAATCATTTCAACTTAACGGCTTAAATATTAGACTTTCTTAAATTTAACTTTATTTAAATTGAGTTATTTATTAGAAAGTCATAATTTTTAAGCTAAACTTCGATGCAATATCTCTAAAATGTTTCTTAGCTCTTTTACATCAAGTTGACCTGGTGCAGATGCATTTTTTGCTGCACCGAATGTGAGGTCAGAACCAAAAGTTTCCCCTGCAACTCGACTAATTGCCCCTTTTCCTGCCATTGACATAGTGATTAGGGGTTTATGTGCATATTTCTCTTTCATTTCAGCAGTTGCAGCAAGTAAATTAATGACATCCTCACTTGAACGTGGCATTACTGCAATTTTTGGAATATCTACACCAAGATCTTGCATTTTGCGTAATCTTGTGACAATTTCATCTTTTGGCGGAGTTTTGTTCAAATCATGATTTGAAGCAATAACTAAAATATTATTTTGATGAGCTAACTCAACAATTTCTTTAACATATTTATCGCCAGTGAAAACTTCAATATCGACAAGGTCAATCAATCCACTTTGAAGCATCTGTTTATTGAGGTTGATATAAAACTCGACCGAAGCTGGATAAACACCACCTTCATTAGCCGTACGAAATGTGAATAAAATTGGTTTGTGACCAATGATTGAATGTATTTTATTTGCTGTTTGTTTTACTTTTTCGAAATCATCAACATTTTGAAAATGATCTACTCGCCATTCGACCATATCAAAGTCAATTTGAGTCAAAAATTCAGCTTCATTTATTAATTCTTGTTCTGTTTTACCTACAATTGGAACGATAATTTTAGGCGCTCCAACACCAATATCTAAACCTTTTACTGTAATCTTTGTCATCTGATCACCAATTTATTTTTTTCTTTACTCTTAATCAAAATTATTAAGAGGATAATTTATGCTGATATTAATATTTATATTAATTATATTAAGTTAACTAAAATTTTTTAGTCATTAAAACCCATTTTTTCTTTTACATAATCAATCGGAGCATCTTGTCCTGTCCAAATTTTTATTTGTGCATGACCTTGCCATAACATCATTCCGATACCGTTTAAAGTTTTACAACCTTGTGCTTCGGCAATTTCCAGTAATTTTGTTTTACGTGGGCTATAAATACAATCGGTTACAACGAGATCTTTCCTTAATATGCTAGGATCGGTAATCAGACTCTGTCCTTCTAACGGTTTCATACCGACACCAGTAGCATTGCATAATACGGCACTTTCAGCAATTTCTTGACGCAATTTAGCTTGATCATCTAAATCATAAACCGTGGCTTTACAATCAGTTTTTTCATTGATTCGCTTAGCTATTTCAACAATTTTATCAAAGCACTCATCTTTTTGGTTGAAAATAGAAATTGCTTTAACGCCGTCGAGTGCAGCCTGTACAGCAATAGCGCTTGCGGCACCACCACCACCAAGTAATGTCATTTTTTTACCAATAATATCAACACCAGCCTCTTTTAATGAACGCATGTATCCCATTCCATCCGTGTTATATCCGGTTAGAACACCGTCATCATTAGAAATGGTATTACAAGCGCCAATAAGCTCAACAGCCGGTGTTAATTTATCTAAATATTGGCAGACCAGTTGTTTATTTGGCATTGATACCGCACTACCTCGTAAACCTAATGCGCGTAATCCTTTTATCGCATCAGGTAATTTTTCTTGTGTCACCTCAAAAGCTAAATAGACATAAGGAACGTCTAGTTTAGAATAAATTATATTTTGCATTTTCGGTGATAAGCTATGTCGAATTGGATAAGCCATTAGTCCGATTAATAAAAAATGTCCATCGATGTTTGCTCTCATACTTCTCTCCAATTAGTTATTATTAAGATTCAGCGACTTGTTTAAGTAATTTTTTGGTATCTTCAAGATACATTTTAGCTCGTTCAATTGGAGAATGACTCAACGCAAATTCATCATTACAACATTCAATTGAAATCGGCATTTCTGGTAAAGCTTTTAATAATGATACTAAATCAATGCCGCCACGTCCCGGTGATAATCGATAATTTCTTGCCTGATAAAGTAATCCTTCGGTATCTTTTGGTTTCTCTTTAGTTCCATCGCATAATTGCATATAGCGCCAACAATCCTTAGGTACTTTCTGCAAGTCCTCCAGAGTATTAGCTCCACGATCAAAATGCAATGGATCAATAATCATACCTTGATTGTTTTGGTTGGCGGCTTTGAGTAATTCTACCCCAGAATTAACGGTAGGAATATCAGTCCAAGGCATCGGTTCAATATTGATTGCGATACCTAATGGTGCCGCAATTTCACATAACCGCGCAAAATTATCGGCTAAACGATTTTTATCAGGATCATTACCTGCTAGTAATACTTGACTAGCACCTAAACGGGCTCCCGTTTCTAATACAGGTAAAAAATTGATGACACGTGTATCTGGTTTAAGTCGGAAAATTTCAATATCTAAAACTTTGATACCAGTCTCTTTTAGTCGTCGTTCAACTTCTCTGATTAATGGAGTGTCACCAACAGTTGCGTAAACAGGCTCAGTAGGTGTAGCTGGAATAAGTCTTAAACCAACATGGGTATAACCAGCTTCAGCTGCCACAATGACTTGGTTTGCTGGAGATACATCTAATACCGTCAAGGCAGCAAGCCCAATAGGACGTTCAATTGCCATACAATTCTCCTGAAATTTTAAAAATATTATCTGAAATTATAAAAATAAGTTACTAATAATGTAAAACAATAAAATAATTTTATCTATAGATTTTGTGATTTTAATTTATTTTTTTAATAAATTTATTCATAATACATAAAATAGTCACTAAAATTATTTAGTAATGATTATTAAAATAAGCAACAAAAATAAATATATTATTATGATTTATAATTAAAAATAACCAAATATGGATGAATTATTAATTGTTTAACTAAAAAGTAAATTATCAGTAACCTAAAAAATGTGATCAAGAAAATTAGCCGATTTTAATAATTGGAAATACAAAATTAAATTATTTAACAAAGGATGCACTATGAAAAATAAATATATCCCTACTTCCATATGCTTATACATGAACTATTTTGTTCATGGTATGGGGGCAATCATTCTCGCCCAAAATATGAATTATTTGGCTAATCAATTCAATACTGATAGTGAGGGGATTGCTTATGTAATCTCAGGTTTGGGAATTGGACGCTTAATAGTTTTGTTTGTTATGGGGGCATTATCTGATAAATTTGGTCGTAAACCTTTCGTATTTTTAGGAGGTCTATTTTATATAGGATTTTTGCTTGGCATTTTGATTAGCCCAAATCTGCAAGTCGCATTTATGTTTGCTGTTTTAGGTGGTATTGCTAATTCAACGCTAGACGCAGGTACTTACCCAGCATTAATGGAATCATTTCCTAAGGCAACCGGAACCGCATCCATTTTAACCAAAGCGGCCATTGCTGGTGGACAATTTGTGTTACCGATTGTGATGACGTTAATTATCGTTTCTAATGCTTATTATGGTTGGTCATTCCTTTTCTGTGTTGCTATTTTAGCCATTAATGCTTTAGCTGTACTAAACATGCCTTTCCCAAATCATAAACAACCAATAGCTGAAGAAATTGCAAAAGAATCCGTCGAACAAGAGACCAAACCGTTACCAAAATTAAAACAAAAAGCTAACTCTTGGATTGAAGGTGTTTGTTTTATCATTATTGGTTATACATCCACCGCGACATTTTATTTAGTATCAATATGGTTACCTAAATTCTCTGAATCGGTTGCAATGATGAGTCCTTCTGCATCTGCGCAAACTATTAGTTATTATGCTATTGGGACATTAGCCAGTGTTATTTTAACCTCAATATTAGTTAAAAGCTGGATTCGTCCGGTTTATATAGTGTTTGTTTATCCTTGTTTATCGGCAATTATGTTGTTCGTTTTATTCTTGTTCCCTTCGCCAACTTTATGTATTGCAGGTGGATTTATTTTAGGATTTACAGCAGCTGGGGGAGTTTTACAATTAGCATTAACCACCATGTCAGAATTTTATCCTGAAGGTAAAGGTAAAGTTCTTGGTATTTTCTTTACCTCTTCTAGTTTAGCTACTTTCTCTATACCAGTTGTGACCGGAATTATTTCCAAAACCAGTATCGCTAATATTATCTTGTTTGACGCCTTTATCGCGGTATTAGGGGCAATTTTAGCCTTAGTGATTATTGCTAGATATCATAAAATTTTTGAACTACCAAATCGTAGATAAGATTGTGTTATCAATTACAATTAACAATGATTAACTAATAAAAAACCACAAGTATGCTGAGTAAGACTTGTGGTTAATCACTCAACAACCTTCCGTAGATAATCTCTTAATAAAATATTATAAATATAGGTATCGATAAACGATTTGTATCGATAGCATAACAATCCCAAATATCAAAGATAATAAACCAACGTATTGGATCGGAATGGCAAAAAAAGTGTATTTAGTATCTTTCACTTTAATGTAATTAGTGCCACTAAAAATTATAGATGGTGCAATAAACTCTTTTTTATAATTTAGTTTAAGTCCTAGAAAGTATATATATATCCCATATATTATCCACAGCATAGGCATTAAAAAATAGGAACCAATTTTCGCATGTGAACCATAAATATGGCTGAAATTAGGATAGATAATATCAATAATTATCTCAAGGATTACTGACAAAACTAGATAGCTACCTATTAAAATCCAACTTGATTTTGTTTTGGGAATAACCATAAAGTTAATAATGCTGATGCCGATTATTTTGCAGTAACATTATTATGAATGGTAAAGCACCTTATTGCAATAAGATGCTTTTTTAAAATTATGAAGCAAATAAGTTATTAAATTTTCTTCATATCAATAACTTTTTTGAAACGTGAATAAACAATTAAACCTAATATTACACTTGTTGATGCGATGACAAAATCAACTAAGATGGCGTAACTAACATTTGTTACTGCTAATTCGGGTACTACTAACGGGATAACAATAAATGATAAGCCACTTAGAGTATACATGGTTCCAACTGCTAACCCTTTATTATTAGGAAATAATTGTTGCATAACAACCAAGGTAAGTTGTAATACGCCTCCGGCTGCTGTCAACCCCATGCCAATTGCCGCTATTAAGCTCATTGTAGGATTAAGATTAAAGAGGAACATTAATAAAATTAATGCTGATAGTAATGGCAGAATAATAATACAATAAATTGGTTTTATGAATTTTTTAACAATATAAGCAGTAGTAAACACGGAAATTATTGATGCAATACTGTAATAGCTAATCAATTGTTTAGAGGCGATTGGATCCATCCCAATACCATTTTCAGCAATCGCCGGTAACCATTGTAAAATGATGACAAAGGTTGCTGTAGTGGTAAAACCCATGATGATTAACAAAATTCCTTCAAATAAAATATTAGGCTTACCAATAAAATAGTCACTATGGCCTTCATTACCACAAATAACCGTATTTTTAGAAGGAAATTTTCTTGAGATTAAAAATAAAAAATTTATAACAATACATGCGACAAAGCCAAGGAAAGCATAACCATACCATAAATCATAAGCATGGAATAGAGTAACAATAAATGGTAAGACTAATGTACCCATTGAAATAAATGCTTTAATTAAAACACTCGCTGTACCTGCGGAACGTGGAAAGCATTCGGTTAATGCTGGCATTGAACCAGTATCTAAAAATGAGTTCCCTGCCCCAATAAACATAGCAAGAAAGAATGCAATATCTTTATTATGACAAAAAAGTATCCCAATAAAAAAGATTATGTAACAACACATACCCATAAGGATAAATGGTTTACGTCCAAATTTATCAGAGAGTATTCCACCAATAAACATTAACAATATTTTGCCAACACCTACTCCTGCAACAACACGACCAATACCAACTATATCAGTATTAAGTTGCGCTGAAATTTCGACAGAAAATTGCATAATTACGATTAAAGCGATACTTTGAATAATGTAATTAGCATAGATAGACCCTGCTATCGAACAGGAGTTGCTCTTATAGTTATTCATTAGTTAATACTCCATTATTAATTTAAAAAATTTATAAATCTAATTAAGTTAATATTAGCCGTAAACGAGTTTTAAGGAAAGGAAAAATAGAAATTGTATTATTAATTATTTTTTATATATAATGGATTGTAATAAATAATAATATTTGAATTAAGCAAATAGAGAAGAATATCTTAATGGCGATAAACAAATAATATTAAAATCACAAATTTTTTAGTCGATATTGAGCACTTCTAAAAACTGCCCTAATATTTGCATCTCCAGACAATCTACATTTATTACATGACTTGCACAATCCATATAAAGATGATGACGCTCTTCAAGTATTTTTTCCATCTCATCAACAATTGATAATCCTGTTAATGAAGGGCGTTGTGCCATATTGGGATCTTTCATTAATCGTTCAGCAAGAATCTTTGCTGGAGCAGATAAGAAGAATACAATACCCATTTTTTGCATATGTAAGCGATTTTGGTCAGCTAAAATCATTCCACCACCTGTTGCAATAACTCGACACGGCTGTGTGACATCTATTAAAACTTGGCTTTCTTGTTTTCTAAAACCTTCCCATCCTTCTTTTTCAACTATTTCAGCAACTGTCCTTTTGGTGGTTTCATATAAGTAAACATCAGTATCAATAAATGAGTAATTTAATTTTTCAGCAAGTAAACGCCCCATTGTTGTTTTTCCTGACGCTCGCGCTCCAACAAGAAAGATTGTTTTATTCATTTTTATAATCTCACATCAATAACATAATACACTTATATGTTATTCATAATATACATAATTGCAACAGATATTTACACATAATTAAAAACTTTTATAAATCATAAATATATCAAAAAGTTAAGCATTAAATATGTGTAAATATTTTTTTACATTAAAAGCGGTATTATTAATTATTGTTTACGATACATTTGAAATAAAAAGTAATCTTAGCTTTCAATATCTAAAAAATAGAAATTAACTAGATTAACTAGTTATTTAGTTATAAGAAATGATTTATAGGATAGGATATTTTAGTAATAAGAGAGAAAAGAATATGTAATCTATTATTAATAAATAGAATATCACTATTAATATTATTCTAAAAAATAATTCTTTATAGATTACATTTCTAAAATTTTAAAAACCATTTTTCTGATAAACATTATCAGGATTTGGCCCAGTTCTAAAATCTTCATTTAAACTATCAATTTGCTGCATTTCGGTGTCGGTTAATTCAAAATCAAAAATTTGCATATTTTCAGCGATACGTAAAGGATTAACCGATTTAGGAATGACAATGAGATCTTTTTGAACATGCCAACGTAAAGTTACTTGTGAAGATGATTTTTGATATTTTTGACCAATATCTATCAATAATGGATCTTCAACAACACGACCTCGAGCTAGCGGACTCCAAGCCTCGATCGCAATTTGTTCTTTATTTAAGTATTCGATTAACTCTTTTTGTACTAAATAAGGATGAATCTCAATTTGGTTAATCATTGGCTTGATATTTGCTTGAGTTTTTAACAATTCAAAATGAGATTGATGAAAGTTACAAACACCAATTGCCCGAGCCATTTTTGTTTCATAAATTTTTTCTAGCGCTTTCCAAGTATCGAAAAAATGATTTTTTAATGGCCAATGGACTAAGAACAGGTCTAGATAGTCTGTTCGTAAATCTTTTAAAGATTGTTCAACAGATTGCAACGTTTGCTCATAACCTTGATTGAGATTATTTACTTTAGTCGTTAAAAATAGTTCTTTTCTTTCAACACCTGAATTAGCAAAAGCTTCGCCAAGTATTTTTTCGTTATTATATAGCTGCGCGGTATCAAATGAACGATAACCATCGTTTAAGGCAGTCATAATAGCTTTATTAGCTTCTTGCTGAGAAGCAATTTTAAAAGTACCAAAACCTAGTTGTTCAATTGATACTGAATTGCTTAAACTAATTTTATTAATTGAAGATGTCATTTTTTTCTCATTAAGTTATTCTGGCTATAGGAATTAAATAATTTCTAAACAAGATATATTTAATTTATCTATATAAAAAACCATATTTATCAAGTAATCAAATAGATAATAGCACAAAATTAATTATTAAAAAAACTATCACCACAATATTGGGTTAAAAATCGATAGAATTTTTGCGCTACCGGCATCAGTGGTCTATTTTTAACCGTTGCTACATAAATTTCACGTTTTTGGCGATTTTTATTCATTGGTATTAAAGAGACGTTAGCTTGCTCTGGAACAGGCACTTTAATCATCATCCCTATACCATAATTAATGGAGACTAAACCAATCATTGCATTTTCACTTTCAACATGACTAATCACATTGGTCAACTTAACCCCTGACTCACTAATGATATTATCTAAATAACCTTTCATTCCACTGCGTTCGGTGTATAAAATCACCGGTTCATTAGCTATATCTTTTAAATCCAGTTTTTTGCGTTTTGATAATGGGTGGTCATTTGAGATAATAAAGACAATTTCTTGTTTAGCTAAACGAGTGAATTCTATTTCTGGATCATCATACAAATAGGAACATAACCCGATATCATAACGTTTACTTTTAAGTTCTTGCACAATGTTAGCACTTAAATCTTCATAAAAAGAAAATGAAATATTTTTATATTCCGGTAGTCCTGTAAACGCTTTAATGATTTTTGGTACATATCCCATACATAATGAATAAACAAAAGCTAATCGGATATGCCCATGCGATATGCTAGTTAATTCTTTTATAAATTGTTCACCTTCATTTAACGATTGTAATGCTTGGTTAACGTAGAGCAGATACTGTTCCCCTTCTTTGGTCAACTCTACATTACGCCCCTTCTTCTGAAATAACTTAATACCAACCTCTTTCTCTAATTCAGCAATAGCATGACTAAGACTTGGTTGACTAATAGAAAAATATTCGGAAGTGTAAGTATAGTGTTGATTTTTAGCGAGTATCTGAAAGTATTTAAGTTGTTTTATATTCATGAATGCATTACTCTAATCAATAATTTGTTTATATTATAAGATGGTTAACACTAAAATGGAAAGTTTCAAGATTTTCTTAAATTGAATTGCTAGTTTGCTCGAGGAGCTGATGATCAGATTATTGATATACTGCCTTAATGAGAAAAAATTAATAAAGTAGTGATTTGATTTATTGGAAATGATTTAAACAAACGTTAACCATAGGAATAACAGATAAGCTTAAAAGCTATATCAAACCATTTGAAGCGTAACTTTTTAAATGTACACATACGATTTGGCAATATGTTAATAATAGATCAGAAAAACCATAACGAAGAGTAAGCGGGAGAGTAAAAAAACCACGGAGATAATTTAGTAATGAAAACAGGTAGGATTGTTTCAATTGCGTATAATATTTTTACTTAACTACAATCCTTCAAATTTTAACTGACGGATATTTAAAACGCAGAGCATAACCGCGCTAGTTATCTCTACAATCTAATATTAAAGCTTAATATAATTTTAAAACGTTAAATTGGCTTCACCAATTAACAACAATGAGGTCGTAAAAATAATGAGGTTATAAAAACAGTGTTTGTTATAGTTTTTTTGCACTATTTTAATAATCATCTAACTAACAAATTCGTGAAACATAGTATTATTTCTTTTTAACCATTCAGTTTAATTAAGTGTGATAAATCGTCAAACTTTGCGCTAATTTGAAATGGATCTTTTATTACAATCAGCTTAAGCCATCCCCCATAGTCACTAAATAGCCTTTTACGAATAAATAATATTTAACCCAGAATAGTGATTTAATTCATAAGAACAAATGAATTGTTTAAACACAGAAAGAAAATGCAGAATGATTACTATTTTTTGGATAAATTTGGTCAATATGCACATCAGAAAAGATTAACACACGCGAACCTTCACCATCATTAGCAACATAATAACCACTTGCATTAAATATGCTACTAGCATTAAGTCCCTGTAATCATTAAATCCAAAAGTCAACAAAGGACATCCTACAACTAGAATAATCATCCCAATACTACCAACAAAATAGAAGCATATATAAAAAATCTGAGCATTAAATGTCTTACGAATAAATGCGCAGTAATTATTATTAGCATAAATTAATCGGTCGTTATGCGATTCATATTTATAACTCGCTATTTTATCTAGATCGTCAAACCAACCAAAAATCTGGGGACGGTATTTTGATGGCATTGTTACTCTCCTTATTACTTCTCCCTTATTCCTTATTCCTTTGTGGTCTACTTAAGTTTGTTATTATGGGTTAATATTATATTTT
>CAMLIK010000066.1 GCA_946480175.1 uncultured Gilliamella sp. | reverse complement strand
GATACAGTAAGATTGGCTGCACTATTTATAGTTAACCATTGATAAGATAAATGTTCAGTAAGTACTGGCGTTACCTCATCACAAAGAGGTAAATAAAACCAATGCTCTTTATTTATTTTTACTTCTGGTGCATACCGATATCTAAACTGAGGGAAAATTTCAAATTCAACCACATGTTTTGCATCAATTAATTTAAGATTTTTTCCATTAATATCTATACCGGTCTCTTCAAAAACCTCACGAATTGCCGTCTCCCTTGGCAATTCATTTTTTTCCAAACTACCTGTAACTGATTGCCAAAAATTAGGATCATCTTTACGTTGCAACATAAGAACTCGCTGAGTGCTTTTACAATAAATAACAACTAAAACTGACTCAGGGTTCTTATACTTTTGCATATAAATACCGTTACTTTTGACTCACTTCAATACCAAGTTCCTTTAACGCTGCTGGATTAGCTGGACTAGGTGCATCAGTTAACAAACATGTTGCTGCAGTTGTTTTTGGAAAAGCAATAACATCACGGATATTATCAGTTCCAGTTAACAGCATAGTTAATCTATCTAAGCCAAAGGCTAAACCTGCATGCGGTGGTGTACCATATTTTAGTGCATCAAGTAAGAAGCCAAATTTTTCACGCTGATCATCTTCATTAATACCTAAAATTGAGAATACAGCTTGTTGCATTTCGCTTCGATGAATACGTACAGAACCACCACCTACTTCATAACCATTAATAACCATATCGTATGCATTAGCTACCGCATTTTGAGGATTATTAATTAATTGCTCTGGCGTGAAATCCTTCGGTGATGTGAATGGATGATGCATAGCACTTAAGCCTTCCTCTGTTTCTTCAAACATTGGGAAATCAACAACCCAAAGTACTGCCCATTTATTCTCATCAGTTATACTTAAATCTTTACCGACTTTCAAACGTAAAGCCCCTAATGCATCACTAACAACTTTATAGCTATCAGCACCAAATAATAAAATATCACCATCTTTCGCATCAGCACGATTGAGTAATGCTTCCATTTGAGATTCATTAAAGAATTTAGCTACTGGGCTTTGTACACCTGCTAAACCTTTGTTACGTTCATTAACTTTTATCCACGCCATACCTTTAGCGCCATATACCGAAATAAATTGCGTATAATCATCTAATTGTTTGCGCGTTAATTGTGCACCATTTGGTACGCAAAGCAGTGCAACGCGGCCTTTTGGATCATTCGCTGGCGTTGAAAATACTTTAAAATCGATATCTTTTACTAAATCAGCCACATCAATAATTTCCAGTGGATTACGTAGATCTGGCTTATCACTACCGTAACGACGCATTGCCTCGCTAAAAGTCATAATTGGGAATTTACCTAAATCAACATTTTTAACATGCAGCCAAAGTTCGCGTATCATTTTTTCCATGATTTCACGCACTTGTTCGGCTGTCATAAATGAAGTTTCAACATCTATCTGTGTAAATTCTGGCTGACGATCAGCACGAAGATCTTCGTCACGAAAACATTTAACAATTTGATAATAACGATCAAAACCAGACATCATCAGTAACTGTTTAAACAGTTGTGGAGATTGAGGAAGTGCATAAAACTCACCGTTATGAACACGACTTGGTACAAGATAATCACGAGCACCTTCCGGCGTCGCTTTGGTTAACATTGGTGTTTCAATATCTAAAAAACCATGCTCATTCATGAATGAACGAACAAATGCGGTAATTTGGGCTCTAGTTTTGAAAATGGTAGACATTTCTGGTCGACGCAAATCAATATAGCGATATTTTAAACGTTGTTCTTCACTATTGTTTTGATTAAAATCAAGAGGTAAGACATCACTACGATTGAAAATAGTCAGCTCAGTAGCCAAAATTTCAACTTCGCCAGTTGCCATATCTTTATTAACTTGACCTTCAGGTCTTGCCCTTACTTTTCCTTTAATTTGAATACAAAATTCATTACGTAATTCGCCAGCTAATTCGTGTGCTTGTGGGTAATCAGGATCAAAAAAAACTTGCACAATTCCTTCACGATCACGCATATCAATAAAAATCATTCCACCTAAATCTCGGCGTTTATTGACCCATCCACATAGTGTGACTTCTTGATTAATATAACTTGCGTTTAATTGTCCGCAATAAATTGTTCTCATTAAATATATCCTGTGTACAATTGCCAAAAATGATAATTATTATAGAGCAATTTATCGGGGGATAAAGACTATCTATAAAAATAATCCTTATTTAATTTATTTATACTCAGTTTATGATAATAATTTTAATTTATATAATCATTTGTAAATTTATTTAAATTCAATAAGATAATTAATCAAAATACATCTTTTATAAATAAATTTGAAAAATGATTAATTTAATAACTTGTCATATCTGATATTTATTAATAAGCTTTAGGATTATTTAAATGTTGTTTATTGGATATGAAAGCTTTAATTTCAATTGATTATACTAATGATTTCATTGCTGATAATGGAGCTTTAACAACCGGTTCCGTAGGTCAACAAATTGAATCAGAAATGATAAACATAACTCAATCATTTATTAACAATAATGAATTTATCGTTTTTGCTATTGATGCTCATGAACCTTTAGATAAATACCATCCGGAAAATTCGCTATTTCCCCCTCACAATCTTGTTGGGACTGTTGGCCAACAATTATTTGGTAAATTACAGCAACTTTACCAACAACACCGATATTCAGACAATATCTACTGGATCAATAAACGTCACTACTCAGCATTTTGTGGTACGGATCTTGACCTCCGTTTACGCGAAAGACATATCACTGAAATCCATCTGATTGGCGTTTGTACTGATATTTGTATTTTACATACGGCTGTAGATGCCTATAACTTAGGTTATAAATTAGTTATTCATCAAAATGCTGTTGCAAGCTTTGATCCTATTGGCCATCAATGGGCTTTAAAACACTTTCAAAATACCTTAGGAGCAACAATAGTATAAGAAGTGCAGTGTAAAAATAGATAAAAAAATGAAGAAGGAGCAAGAATGGAAGTTTTACGAGACTATAAATTGCATTTAATTGCCTTTTTAGTAGTAATTATTTGTGAGCTTATCGGTAGACAAACTATATGGATTATTGCCGTTTTTCCCATGCTATATGCAATGATTTTTGGTGGCATTATTAGCTTCCCAAAACTAAAAATATTAACCAACAAAAATATGCAAAATGCAAGTCTTGTGATGATGGTTACATTAATTCTACTTGTCGCAAAACTTGGTGTAGCTGTAGGCCCGAAAATTGATATGATTTTAGAAGATGCCAAGCTAGCCCTAATTTTTCAAGAATTGGGGCATTTTGCCGGAACCATTTTACTGGGCCTACCATTAGCAATGATCTTAGGTATGAAACGAGAAGCTGTTGGGGCTACTTATTCGGTAGCTCGCGAACCTAATATCGCCATAGTTGCAGATAAATATGGTTTAGATTCACCCGAAGGTCGAGGTGTTATGGCTATGTATGTCTGCGGTACTCTTTATGGTGCGATTTGGATGAGTATTCTTGCCAGCTTAATAGCAAAATTGAACATTCTACACCCATATGCGCTAGCAATGGGAGCTGGTGTAGGTAGTGGAAGTATGATGGCAGCCTCACTTGCACCAATAAGTGATTTATATCCTGACTTATCAGAAAACATTAATGCTTATGCTACCACAGCGAATTTAATGTCGGGAATGGTGGGTATGTATATTTACACACTATTTTCTTTGCCTTTCGCTTCTTTTATGTATAACACTTTAGACCGTTTTCGACGCAAAAAATAAGGATGTCATAATGAAGATTTTCGAGACGATTTTTGTATTTATTTTAGTCGCCATTATTATGGCAGCTGGTAACACTGTGGGATATAAAATTGATTTGATTTCATCGCTTGAAGCAGTAGCGATGCTAGTTATTATCTCTATTGTAGGGCTGTTAATAAGTAAGTTACCCGGATTTAATAAATTACCGGTAATTTTATGGGTATCTGTGGTTGCAGCTATCATGTCAGCACCAATATTCCCATACCATCAAGAAATTGTTGCAATTACTGATCAAGTGTCATTACTTGCAGTTTGTACGCCTATACTTGCTTATGCGGGATTAGCTATCGGTAAAGATCTTGCGTTATTTAAAAATATCTCTTGGCGCATTATCCCTGTATCTTTAGCTGTTTTTTCTGGTACATTTATTTTTGCAGCTATAATTGCTCAAGTCACACTACACTGGGAAGGCGTTATCTAAATTTAGATAAGGATTTTATTTATGACAAAAGAAGAACTAAAGAAAAAAGTTTGCGATGCAATTGCCAATCGAAAAGCAGATATCAAGTCAATTGCCGAGGCAATTTGGTCAGAACCTGAGCTTGGCTACAAAGAACACAAAACCGCTAAAAAAGTAGAAGATGCTTTTGAGAAATTAGGTGTTCCTTTTAAAAATAAATTAGCCTTAACCGGAGTGAAAGGTCGTCTTAAAGGCGGTAAAGGTAGCAAATATAGTATAGCGGTTATTGGTGAGCTAGATGCGATCATCTGTGCCGACCATCCTGCTGCTGATGAAACATCCGGCGCTGCTCACTGCTGTGGACATAATGCCCAAATAGCCAACATGATGGCGGTTACCATGGGATTAATTGATTCAGGTGCAATGGAATTTTTAGCTGGTGATGTAGTACCATTTGCCGTTCCAGCCGAAGAATATGTTGAAATTACGTATCGAAATCGATTAATAGAAGAAGGTAAGATTAAATATATTGGTGGTAAACCAGAATTGATTGCTCGCGGTGATTTTGATGATGTTGATATGGCATTACAAATACATTTAACCAGTGTTCCAAATGAACGCCAAGATGGTTTTATTGAGATCTCAACTACAAGCAATGGCTTTATTGGTAAACTAATTAAATATAAAGGTGAAGCATCCCATGCCGCAGCGGCACCTCACGCTGGTGTAAATGCGTTAAATGCCGCCATGATGGGAATGATGGGTGTCCATGCTATCCGTGAAACATTTCAAGAAAAAGATTATATTCGTTTTCATCCAATTATTACCCAAGGTGGTGATTTAGTAAATGTGGTACCAAGCGATGTAAGAATGGAAAGTTATGTGCGAGCAGGTAATGTACCAGCCATGATTGACGCGAATGAAAGAATTAATCAAGCACTAAAGGCAGGAGCAATGGCTGTTGGTGCTACTTGTGAAATTAAAGATCTTCCAGGTTATCTGCCGTTAAATAATAATCCAACACTGAATGATTTTCTAAAACAAAATGCTGAAAATTTAATTGGTGAAGAAAATGTTTCAATTGCACCTCATATGACAGGAAGTACCGACACAGGTGATCTATCGCATATTATGCCAGTAAGTCATCCTTGGATTGGTTCGGTTAGAGGCGTGTTACATGGCAAAGATTACACTGTATTTGATGAAGATATGGCTTATATTCGCCCTGCACAAATGATGGCATGTACCATTATTGATCTACTTTATGATGATGCGAAATCAGCTCAAACATTAATGACAAATTACCAACCACTTATGACAAAAGAAGAATATTTAACATTCCTATCTGGTTTTGATAAATAAAGTTAAAAACTTGGCACAATCATGTGCCAAGTTTTTGTTATACTATACAAATCATTATCAACAATAACTATCACTTCATATGTTAACGCTTTCTGATCAAGAATTGCTACGCTACGACCGACAAATCACTTTGCATGGATTCGATATCGACAAGCAGCAAACTTTAAAAAATAGTACAACATTAATTATAGGATTAGGCGGGTTAGGTTGTGCTGCTGCCGTCTATTTAGCAGCATCAGGCATCGGTAAACTAACATTGATTGATTTTGATACAATATCAGCGTCGAATTTAAATAGACAAATTTTATATACTCAACAATCAATAAATCAGTATAAGGTTGAAGTCGCAAAACAAGCATTATGTAATATTAATGCCGATATGATTATTGAAACAATTAATCAGAAACTGAGTGATAATGAGCTAATTTCCCTAATCAAACAGCATGATATCGTTATTGATTGCACCGATAATTTAATTAGCCGTGAACAAATTAATCGCTGTTGTTTTCTCGAAAAGAAACCTTTAGTTTCTGGTGCGGCAATCCGCATGGAAGGTTTACTCACTGTATTCAATTATCAAGATAATCAACCATGCTATCAATGCTTAAGTCAATTATTTGGGCAAAACCAGCTGACTTGTATTGAAGCGGGTGTAATGGCACCATTAGTTGGTATGTTCGGTTCAATGCAAGCTCTAGAGGCAATCAAAGTACTTACCAATTATGGAAAACCTTTAATTGGTCGAGTTCTAATGATTGATACTATGACGATGGAATTTAACCAAGTCATATTTACTAAACAAACTAATTGTATTGTCTGTGGAAACCAACATGCTAAACAGGATCTAAAATGCAAATAAATCGCATCATTTTAGCACCAATGGAAGGGGTTCTTGATTATCATGTGCGGCAAATATTAACTGAAATCAATCAATTTGATTATTGTGTCACTGAGTTTGTAAGAGTAACTCAGCATAAATTATCAAACCGAACTTTTTATCGACTATGTCCAGAACTTTATAATGAAGGAAAAACCTTATCAGGAACGCCAGTCCGAGTTCAATTATTAGGACAATCTCCTGAATGGATGGCTGAAAATGCCATTAAAGCGCTTGAACTTGGTTCTTATGGCATAGATATCAATTTTGGTTGTCCAGCTAAAACCGTTGTTGGCAGCCATGGTGGTGCTTATTTATTACAATATCCTGAGCAAATATTTAATATTGTAACTCAAGTTAGGACAGCAATTGGCTCTGCCTCAACTTTATCTGTTAAAATTCGATTAGGTTGGGATGATAAATCTCACTGTTACGAAATAGCTGAAGCAATTGAACAAGCTGGTGCTAATGAAATTGTTATTCACGGACGTACTAAAGCTGATGGATATAAAGCCGAGAAAATTGATTGGCCAACCATTGGTAAAATTAAACAAAAATTAACCATTCCGGTTATTGCTAACGGTGAAATATTTTCTATTGCAGATGCTCAAAATTGCTTAACGCAAAGCCAAACAAATGACATTATGCTTGGTCGAGGAATACTTAATATTCCTAATTTAGCCAATACAATTCGTTTTAATCATTCACCATTAAATTGGCAAGAAGTAATGCAATTACTGCTTCGTTATGCAATGACATCCATCGAAGATGCTAAACCACTTTACCATTCGGCTAGAATAAAACAGTGGTTAGCTTATTTAAGACAATATTACCCACAAGCATCAATATTATTACCTGAAATAAGGCAACTAAAATCACAAAATGAAATCTGTAATTTTTTGAAAACCAAATTAGATAATGAATCTAACTAATTTTGACTCTTTCTAAATACTGCCTTACCAAAATAATATTTAGTTGTTTTATTAATAGTTAGACAAATCAATGAAATAAGCAATATCACTAAAAGTAATTTATTAATATTGTTAAAAACAGATATAAATGAATCAATATAGTATTTTGATGGATTATTATCAATGATAGTAAAGGCAATAAAAACAAAGAAGAAAATTAAACCACTAGATATTGATACACTTTTAAAAAGTTTTTCATATTGAATTTTATCAAAGAAAACATGAAAAGATTGTTTGCTTAATACCAAACCACATAATATCGCAACAAAATAAATAGCCGTTAAATAATTATAAATAGAACCATTAAATACATTTAAAAAGGCTCGATTTAGAAAGATAAAACATTTAATCAATATAAAGCAACTAAAAATAGAAAAAAGAACAAAGTGAATATTTGGGGAGTCTTTTTTCGTTAAAATAAATTCATTTTGGCTTTTAATAAAATAACCTTTACAAAAAACAATCAAATAATATAAAAGTAAAGCATCAAGTACATAACGGATAATAGCAAATGCTATATTAAAAAATATTAGAAACAAAGGCGATTCTATTTTTAAATAAACGTTCGTATTAATTGTTATGAAATAGGCAACAATACAATAAATCAACATTATAATAATTAACAAAGTGATATTAACTTTATTAACAACATAAACATGGGCAGAATGAAAGAATAGAGTTAAAAGGCCAAAAACTAATAAGGAATCTATAAAATAGTGTTCAAAAAAAAACCGTAATAAAAATGAAAAAGGTCCATCAAAAAATACATACCAAGTAAAATTACCTAAGAAAAGTTCATCTGCGTGCAAATATAAAGAAAATATATTCAATAATATGTTTAACAAAAAATAGATTAAACAACCTATCAACGGTAGTTTAAATAAACTCTTTTCCATATGTATATTACACTCCATTCCATTGATTATTTTTTATTATCAAATTTTAAAAAATAATATTTAGTCACTTTATTGAAAATTAGATAAGTTAATAAAAGAAAAAATACAACTAAAAAAAACAGTTTAACATAATCTAAGATTAACGAGGAATAATCAAAATAAAAACTTCTAGACTCTCCTCTAAGAAGTAAACAAATTAAAACATTAACTAACAACAAGACACTAGATACGAATACACTTTTAAATAACCTTGCGTATTGAATTTCATCAAAAGAAATCATGAAATTTTTTTTACTAACACGCATACAAAATAGTATAAAAAGGATAAAAGTAAATTTTAAATCAAGATTAACAGATCCATGGACAAAAAACATAATTAAATTTTCAATTATTCTAAATCCACTATACAAAATTGGACAAATAAATGCTAAAAAAAGTATCGCATGTATTAAACTACTATTTTCGGACGTTAAACAAAAAGCTTGTCGATTTTTAAAAAAAATTTTTTTCGATAATTCAACCAAATAATATAAAAGTAAAGAATAAAAAATATAATGAAGAAAAATGAATGCAGAATCACATAATACACGCAGTGATGAAGAAGATAGCTCATCAATATAAGTGTCAATAGAACGCCATATACAAAAAGTGATGCCTGAATACGCTAATATTAATAGCAATAATAAAAGGACATTATGTATGTTAACAAGATAAATATTATTAAAATGAAGAAATAATGTTAATAAACCAAAAAGCCATAACGCTTCAAAAAAATGAGATAAAAAAAGCGAATCTAAGCTAGTGGAGTCAAGATTTTCCCAAAATAATTCTTGAGAGAAACCTATATCTGGTAGACAAGAGCGATACAAGATAATCAATAAAAAACTCAGAAACAAATAAATTGTACTACCTATCATCGACAATTTAAAAAAAAACGTTTTCTCCATCTTACTTCCTTGTTATCTATATTTATTCAATTCGTTTAATAAAATGCTTTATTTTAAAACCCATTAAAGCCAGCGATCCAAAATAGATGCCAATACCAACTATAACCAATAAGAATAGACGACCAATTCTGGCTAACATTGAGCCAGTTGACCAATCGGGTAATAACTGTGCACCAAACCACAAAGTAAAAGACATCAATATAACAGCAATAATTACCTTGATTAAAAATCGGTACCAGCCCGGTTGAGGTTGATAGAGTTTCTTTTTGCGAAGTTGCCAAAATAACAGCCCAGCATTAAAACATGCTGCCAGCCCAATTGATAATGAAAGTCCTGCATGTTGTAATGGCCCAATAAATGCCAAATTCATTAACTGAGTTAATATCAAAGTGACAATAGCTATTTTAACGGGTGTTTTAATATCTTGTCTGGAATAAAATGCAGGAGCCAATACTTTAATTAAAATCAGCCCGAGTAAACCAATTGAATACGCAATTAATGCACGTTGGGTCATTAACGTATCATTCAAAGTAAATTGCCCATACTCGAAAAGAGTTGATATTAATGGTTTTGAAATAACACCTAATGCTACGGTACTTGGCAAAGCTAATAAAAAGCAGAGACGAAGCCCCCAATCTAATAGCTCTGAATATTGTTTTTGGTCACCTTTGGCAAAACTTTTAGCTAAAGATGGCAATAAAATAGTACCTAGAGCCACACCGAGCACACCGGCAGGAAACTCCATAAGTCGGTCAGCATAATACATCCATGAAACAGAACCTGAAATTAGGAATGAGGCAAAAATCGTATTTATAATCAGTGATATTTGTCCAACTGATACACCTAAAATAGCTGGCCCCATCTGTTTTAACACTCGCCAAACACCACTATCTTTGAAGCTAATTCGCGGTAAAACTAACATACCAATCTTTTTTAAATATGGTAGCTGATAAAGCAGTTGTAAAACACCACCAATAACTACCGAAACAGCGAGTGCAAGTACCGGAGGATTAAAATAAGGTGTTAAAAATAATGTACCAACTATCATACTTAAATTAAGTAAAGTTGGCACAAACGCAGGAACAGAAAAACGATTCCAGGTATTAAGTATGGCACCAACTAATGATGCGAGTGAAATAAAAAAGATATAGGGAAATGTTATTCTCAACATCACAGTAGCAAGCTCAAACTTTTCAGTTGAATCTTGCATAAATCCGGGGGCAGTTAACATTATAATAAAAGGTGCAGTTATAACACCAATTAAGGTAACAATAGCCAATACTAGCGTTAATAGCCCCGCAACATAAGCTACAAAAGTACGTGAAGCCTCAATGCCTTGTTGATTTTTATATTCAGCTAAAATCGGTACAAACGCCTGTGAAAACGCACCTTCGGCAAAAATACGGCGAAGCAAATTTGGTAATTTGAATGCAACAAAAAAGGCATCCGTTGCCATTCCCGCACCAAAAAAGCGGGCAATAATAGCATCACGTACAAATCCTAAAACACGTGAAACCATTGTCATCGAGCTAACTGTAGCTAAAGATTTTAAAAGATTCATATATAATTTATGTACAAAGTACATAGCCAAAAACGATTAATTAGGCATAGTCTACAAACTATTGTTCTAAATCACCACGATTTTTTAATAAGCAATATTTTTAGCAGCTACCGTCAGGAAATACTGACGGTAAATAAACTAACGATCTTTTAAAGGAGTAAATGACATAAGTTGGCCAATATTTTTATAGGCCGGACGGATAATTCGACGATCATCAAAATTGAGTTCTTCAATGCGATGAGCACACCAACCAACAATTCGCGACATAGCAAATAAAGGAGTATAAACTTCTTTAGGTAAACCAATCATGTCGTAAACAAACCCAGAGTAAAAATCAACATTGGCACAAACTTGTTTTTTGGTTCGGGCATTTTTACGATTCACCACCGCATGAATAGCTCGGTCTTCTAGTAAATTTAAAAAGTTATACTCTTTTTCTCGGCCTTTTTCTTGAGCGAGTTTATATGCCATCTCTTTTAGTAACATTGCCCGTGGATCTGATACCGTATAAACAGCATGACCAATACCATAAATTAGCCCTTTTTGATCAAAGACCTCTTTATTTAAAATACGTTGTAAATAAGCATCAATTTCATTCACATCAGTCCAATTTTTAATCTCATCAGCAAGATGTTTAAGCATTTTTCCGACTTGTAAATTTGCTCCGCCATGTAATGGGCCTTTCAATGAACCAATCCCAGCGGCAATTGATGAGTAAGTATCAGTACCCGTTGAGCTCGTTACTCGAACAGTAAAAGTTGAGTTATTCCCGCCACCATGTTCAGCAT